>JAOUHD010000121.1 GCA_029865345.1 Nitrospira sp. | reverse complement strand
GAGAGCACACACGTCAGAGATGCCAAGCTGAGGGTGTCGGTGAACAAGGACCGCGTTTCCTTTGAGCGCGAGATTGAGCTCAGGAACATTCGCTTCGCCTACTCCACGGCGCGTGTTCCGGTTCTCGATCATTTCAATCTTACGATCCCGCGTAATTCGACGATCGCGTTAGTGGGGAGCACTGGGGCTGGGAAGACCACGATTGTTGATATCATTCTGGGGCTGATGAAACCTCAACAGGGGTCTCTGTTTGTGGACGGCATCCCGTTAGTGGCTGCGAAGGTGACCGCCTGGCAGAAACAGCTGGGGTATGTGCCGCAGCACATCTATTTATCCGATTATTCGACGACAGCCTCGCGGCGAATATTGCATTCGGTGTGCTCCCCGAACAAATCGAAATGGATCGAGTGCGGTATGCATCGAGAATCGCCAATCTGGACGAGTTTGTTCGTGAGGAGTTGCCTGACGGGTATGACACCATGGTGGGTGAGCGTGGGGTGAAGCTGAGTGGTGGGCAGAGACAACGCATCGGAATCGCTCGGGCATTGTACAGCGACCCGGACGTGCTGATTCTTGATGAGGCGACGAGTGCCTTGGATGGCATCACCGAAGATGCGGTGACAGACGCGATCCGAACGATATTCCATGAGAAAACGATCATCATGATCGCCCATCGCCTGGGGACCGTTCAACATGCCGATAGAATTTATCTGCTCGAATCCGGAGGCGTGGCAGATCAGGGGACCTACGAAGAGCTTCTGGATCGAAACGAAACGTTTCGTGCCATGGCAAAAGTGTCTGGCTAGCAGAGGACTGGCTGTCGGTTTCTAAACAATGCCCGCACTGCGAGTATTGTGCGCACGCCTAGTTAGACGGGAACAAGATATATGGGTGTGGCGGCTCTTGACCCGGCGGAACATAGGCGGGCGCCGGTTCTCCGGCCGGGCCGAGCGTTCTGATAAATCGATAGATGGCCCGCAGGTCCTGCTCGGTCATCTCGCGCAGGACGAACCATGGCATGGGTGGTCGAAACTCAACCGACCGTGAAACCTGGATCCACTGGGCTTCTGAGAGGTTCTGCATATAGAGCCTTATGTTGCTTGCGTAGGTTGTGCCCCAAGGACCGCGCCATCCCATCGCATCTCCCTTGAGCCAGTCTTTTTCGGGAATCTTCCCTGCAGCTTCCGCATAGCCGGTGGTGTGGCAATCGTTACATCCGGCGATCTTGATGACATACCGTGCCCTGTCCTCAGTTTTCTTATCCATTGGAGCAGTCTGACCGCTGGCGTGTCCCTTGTCCCCGGCAGTGGCTGCGGGCGCCATGGCAGTGATGAGGAGCAAACACAGCGCGGATGTTTGGATGCTTTGAATCAGGCGCATGGTTTCTTCTTCCTGATCGTGATGATGCGTGTCGGCTCTCTGTGCTCAATGCCACGGAAAGGTGGAACGGACCATGGGCGTCGCTCAGTACTCGTCGATTTCATCGGTCTCATCCAGCATCTCGGCCGCGATCTCACCGGCCTCGGCGGTCCATTGAGCCAGGGGAATACCTTTGGCTTTCAAAATGGCTTCCTGCTCTGTTCCTGCGGCCGTCGTCAGGTCATAGGTGATAGTTTGTCTGACTTGAAACATTCTCATAATCATCCACCTTTGAATTCGTCCTAATCTGCCATTGATACGTGGTTATTGACTATTCGGTCTATAAGCGCGACAAAACTGATGATCGGCCAGTTCTGAGGGCTTGTGGCTCACTAGCAGGGTTTCTTTTTCCCTTGCATGCGTGCCTGTTCTAGCTCAGTTTGTTGGCGGATGTGGTTGAGTTGAAGCTGAAACTGCCGCTCCCGCTCATCATTCAAGAGCGGAGGCCGTCCACTCCCTCCAATTCCATCTTTCCCTGCTGCCTGGACCACCATCGTGGTAAGGACGGCACCGACCGTGACGCCAAGGATGAAGTTTCGCATCGTGGCTTCTGTTGCGCTCCTTTCTATTCAGAAATCTCTAACTGCTATGCAAAATTGCCGAGAGAAGAGAGCTCTCCGAGCACGGGCTTCGCCTCGGGGAACCGTTGCATTGTAATCGATCCAACGATGGATACCATAGGGCTCTTTTTCAAGACATCATTCTCCAAGGCATTGTGGCGGTTGCCTTGACTCTATTTCCGTCGCTTTGCTAGAGTGATCAATCCAAGTCTAAATGATTGAAAGTTCCGCTGTTTCCGAGTCGTTCCCACGAGCAATCTGAGGCAACACCGTGATGAAAGCTTGGCTTTTTGACGATATGTTTCAATTCGATCGGTCCCCCATCCGTATTGATGGGCTTCAGGGAGAGTGGGGTGCCGGAGATTCAGTGGCGGAGGAAGAAGAGCTGCCGTTACCTCCGCAACACGTTCATGCCAAACCCGGCAATGGGCGCATTATCGTCACATGGGATCCGGTTCCGGATGCCATGTACTACAACCTCTACTTTCAGACGTCCAAGGGCGTACAGATCAAATTCTCGGAACTGACTCGTCCTATCGCTGGCCCTGAAGATTTTAAGGGCGTGATCGGTGTGAAGAAGGACAAGGCGACATGTCTGGAGGGTGCCTCGAGTCCATACGTTCATGATGACCTAGCCAACGGCACCTGTTACCACTATGTCGTCACCGTCGTCACATCGAAGGGCGAAAGCCCTGAATCGCTAGAAGTGATGGCGATTCCATCGCCCTATCTCCTGGCCATGGTCATCGGCAGTGAAGGAGTGGGCGACGGGGAGTTGAACTCGCCCACGGGGATTGCGCTCGACAAGAACGGCAACATCTACGTGGCAGATACGGATAACCATTCGATCCAAAAATTCGATAAGACTGGAACGTTCCTGGCTCGGTGGGGCGGTGAACCTAGTTCACAGGAAGGCCAGTTTTACTATCCCCGTGGTTTGGCGGTCGGACCGGGCGATGTTGTGTATGTGGCTGATAGCGGCAACAACCGGGTGCAGAAGTTCGATCTCGAGGGTAACGCGCAGAAAGCATGGGGCAAGTTCGGGTTCGCCTGGCGGGGGGCCGATATGGGCCGCTTCGATGTGCCCTGGGGCATTACAACGGATCAAGACGGCCATGTGTATGTCTCCGACACGAGCAACGCGCGCATTCAAAAATTTCAAGCCGACGGTCAGCCGCTGTTGAAGTGGGGCCGTGACGGCAGCTTCGACGGCGCCTTCTTCTTTCCGCGCGGCGTGGCGGTCGATTTTATCGGCAATATTTATGTGGCCGATGAAAGTAATAATCGCATCCAAAAATTCGATGCCCGAGGAAGCTTCTTGACGAAATGGGGCCGGGAAGGCCATGGACCCGGACAGTTTAAGTCACCATGGGGCATCGCGTGTGACGCGCTCGGCAACGTCTATGTCGTCGACAGCGGCAACCATCGAATGCAGAAGTTCGACGGCAACGGGACGTTTCTGTGCTCATTTGGGAACCGAGGGAAAACAGAGGGACAGGTCAATTTCCCCTATGGTATCGCGGTCGATAAGGAAGGCTGCGTGTTCGTCGTCGACAGCGGCAATCACCGTGTCCTGAAATATGTGCCGACCGAAGAAGAGATGAATCGTGGGAAGGACCAGCCTGCACACCCAGTGGAGGCCGGGGCGGTGCAGCCACCCCGCAGCCTTGCCGTCAAGGCCGGCGATACGGAAGTCTTTCTGAGTTGGATGGAGGTGCCTGGCGCGCAGGCCTACAATCTCTATTTCAGTACCTCGCCTCATGTCACGATAGAGGGGGCGACGAAGATCGAAGGCGTGACGACCCCGTACACGCATGAAGGTCTCACCAACGATACGCCCTATTTTTATGCGGTGACCGCGTCGTTCGAAGATGGAACGGAAAGCGGACCCTCGGAAGAAGTCACAGCGATACCTGTGCTCATCGATATCACGGCGCCGCAGAATCCTTACGCCGTGATCAATCACGGGGCCTTCATGACCAACTCGCCCGAAGTCGTGGTGACGATTTCGGCAACCGATTTGGATACAGGAGTCGGGGCCTATTTTATTTCTGAAAGTCCGTTGACGCCTGTGGCTGGCACGCCCGGGTGGGTGGATGTGACATCGGCGATCAAGTTCGGCGCCACGATTCCGTTCATTCTCTCGCCTGGAGATGGGCACAAAACCATTTATGTGTGGTTCAAAGATATCGGCAACAATGTCTCCACGCCGGCCAGCACGACTATTTTGGTCAATACGTCTGGTTATCTGTGCGTGTCGAAGTGGGGAAAGCCAGGGCGGGGTGCGTCGTTGCTGCACGGCGGAGAGTTTATCGCGCCAATGTACGGGCTGTGTGCCGATCAACAAGGATCGCTGTTTGTCGTCGATAACGGCAACAATCGTGTGCAGAAGTTCGACAACGCTGGAAACTTCATCATTCTGTGGGGGAGTTTTGGCTCGGCCAATGCGAATTTTCACAATCCCACCGGTATTGCCTGCGACGGCAAGGGTGATGTCTGGGTGGTGGATACCAATAATCACCGGGTTCAAAAGTTCGACGGGAAGCTCGGCGGATACATGATGAAGTTCGGTTCGCGTGGAAACGGCGAAGGACAGTTCAATGCTCCCTGGGGGATTGCAGTCGACCGTGTGCGCGGCTACATCTACGTCGTCGATAGCGCCAATTTCCGCGTGCAGAAATTCGACATGTCCGGCGAGTTCATCATGGCCTGGGGCAGCTTTGGCAACGGTGACGGGCAGTTCTATTTCCCGCGCGGAGTGGCCGTCGATCAAGAAGACGGGACAGTCTATGTCGTCGATATGGGCAATCACCGCATCCAGAAATTTGACACCAGTACCAACGTCTTACCCCAGCTGTTAACGAAGTGGGGAGGCAGTTCAGCTGCCGGGCATGCCAGCAGTGCTCTGGCGCAAGAGGCCGGACAATTGCGCTCACCCTGGGGGATCACCGTTGACGGAGCTGGACATCTCTACGTGACGGATACGGGGAATCATCGGATTGAAAAGTTCGATCGCGAGGGTAATTTCATCACCCAGTGGGGCGGGTTCGGCAACGGCGACGGGCAATTCAATTTTCCCTACGGGATCGCCGTCGATGCGAAGGGGAGCGTCTTTGTCGTGGATAGCGGCAACACACGGGTGCAGCAGTTCATGCCGGCGGATGAGGGCAGCGAACGGTTGCAGGGCGAGGCGGAGGAGCTGGCCGAGGTGGAGAACATGCAACGAACGCAGAACGTGTGAAGAGGGAGCGATGCTTGATAAAGAACCGAGACTCGGACTGACGTACGACGACGTGGTCCTCGTGCCGGCCAAGTCGAAGATTGTCCCCAATGAAGTCGATACCAGCACTTTTGTGTCGCGCAATATCCGGATCAATATCCCGCTCGTCAGCGCGGCCATGGATACCGTGACAGAATCTCGGCTGGCGATTGCGATGGCGCGCGAAGGGGGTATCGGGATCATTCATCGCGTGTTGTCTCCGGAAGATCAGGCGACGGAAGTCGATAAGGTGAAGAAGTCAGAAAGCGGAATGATCCTCGACCCCGTCACGATTTCTCCCGACCAAACGATTCGAGACGCGTACCAACTCATGGCGAAGTATCGGATCTCGGGTATCCCCGTCACCAAAGGGCGCAAGCTGGTCGGGATTCTCACCAACCGTGACCTGCGGTTTGAAACGAGGATGGACCTGAAGGTGGCGCAGGTGATGAAGCGAGACCGGTTGATCACGGCGCCGGAGGGCACCAGCCTGGAGAAGGCCAAAGAGATTCTGCATGAGCACCGGATTGAAAAATTACCGGTGGTGAATAAACAATTTGAGCTCAAAGGGCTCATTACCATTAAAGATATCGAAAAGCGGGTCAAGTATCCCAACGCCTGCAAGGATGGCCATGGGCGCTTACGGGTCGGGGCGGCGGTGGGTGTCGGACCGGAGACCGAAGAGCGGGTGACGCTGCTTAAGAGATCCGGCGTGGACCTTGTGGTGATCGACACGGCGCACGGCCATTCGCAAGCCGTGCTCGATACGGCGAAGATGATCAAGAAACTGTATCCGGCTCTCGAATTGGTCGTGGGAAACATCGGGACCGCAGAGGCGGCCAAAGACCTCCTCAAAGCCGGAGTCGATGCGGTCAAGGTTGGGGTCGGACCGGGATCGATTTGTACGACGCGGATCGTGTCGGGCGCCGGAATGCCGCAGCTCACCGCGATCGCGGATTGCGCAAAAGTGTTAACTGGCAGTGGGGTGCCGATTATTGCCGATGGCGGCATCAAGTTCTCAGGCGATATTACAAAGGCCTTAGCTGCCGGGGCGTCGTCTGTGATGCTTGGTGGTCTCTTTGCCGGAACAGAAGAGTCTCCCGGTGAGACGGTGCTCTATCAAGCCAGAACCTACAAGGTCTATCGCGGCATGGGCTCTATCGGAGCGATGGAGCGAGGGGGCGGGGATCGGTATGGACAAGGAGGACGCCCGGCCCAGAAACTGGTGCCCGAAGGGATCGAAGGCCGTGTGCCCTATAAAGGTTCGATGGCTGCCGTGGTGTATCAGCTAGTCGGCGGTGTGCGATCGGGAATGGGGTACTGTGGCTGTAAGACGATTGTCGATTTGCAACGGAATGCCACGTTCATCAGACAATCCGTGGCCGGCCTCCGCGAGAGTCATGTGCATGACGTGATCATTACCAAAGAGGCGCCGAACTATCGGATGGATTGGGAATAGCTACCGGTCCAGAGTTAGGAGGAGGAATGAGGGGTTCCTGTTTCTAACGGGTTGAATGGGCAGTTACCCCTTACCCCTCACCTGTACCCTTCACAACATCACGATGGAATTTTGGCACAATAGAATTCTGGTCCTCGACTTTGGGTCGCAGTACACACAACTGATCGCCCGCCGCATTCGCGAAGCCCAGGTCTACTCACAAATTCTCCCCTGTACGGTCCCATTGGCGACGATTCTTGCGTATCGGCCGCAAGGTATTGTCTTGTCCGGGGGGCCCTCCAGCGTCTACGAAAAGAACGCGCCGCTTGTCTCCAAGGAGCTCTTTGATCAGAACATTCCCATCCTTGGCATCTGCTATGGCATGCAGTTGGTGACGCATTTGTTAGGCGGGAAGGTCGTCAAGGCGCCGCATCGAGAATATGGCCGGGCGGATGTGCTGATCGATGACCGCAGCGATCTCTTCAAGGGCATCGGCGCCGGTGGTTCCGCGGTAGTCTGGATGTCCCATGGAGACCGGATCGAGCGCATGCCGAAGGGGTTCCGGTCCATTGCCCATACCAACAACTCGCCGGTTGCGGCCATGAAGTCGGAGAATGCGCAGCGGCGGATCTATTGCCTGCAGTTCCATCCGGAAGTCGCGCATACGCCGGAAGGAGCGAAGATACTCCGCAACTTCGTCTATGAGATTTGCGGCTGTACGCCGACCTGGACCATGCAGTCCTACGTGGATCAGGGAGTGAATCAAATCCGCGAGCAGGTCGGAAAAGATCGCGTGATCTGCGCGCTGAGCGGCGGAGTCGATTCGTCGGTCGCGGCGGCTCTTACGCACCGCGCTATCGGAGACCAGCTGACCTGCATCTTTGTCGATAACGGGGTGCTTCGGGCGGGCGAACGCGACCAGGTGAAGAAGACCCTTGCGTCGCAGATGCATCTCAATCTTCGGGTGCTCGATCGGACGACACAGTTCCTGGATGGTTTGAAGGGCGTCACCGATCCCGAACGGAAGCGCAAAATCATCGGACGCTTGTTCATCAAGAATTTCGATGTCGAGTCTAAGAAGCTGAAGGGCGTCAAGTACTTGGTGCAGGGGACACTCTATCCTGATGTCATTGAGAGCGTGAGCTTCAAGGGGCCGTCAGCCACGATCAAGACGCATCATAATGTCGGTGGCCTGCCGGCCAGGATGAAGTTGAAATTGATTGAGCCGCTTCGGGAATTGTTCAAGGACGAAGTGCGGGTGCTGGGGACCGAACTGGGCTTGCCGGATGAGATTGTCTGGCGGCAGCCGTTCCCCGGTCCTGGTCTTGCGATTCGGGTGCTTGGCTCCGTGACGAAGGAGCGATTGGCGATCCTCCGTGGAGCCGAAACGATCGTCGATCAGGAGATTCGCGGCGCGGGACTCTACCGGGATATCTGGCAATTCTTCGCCGTACTCTTGCCGATCCGCACCGTCGGCGTCATGGGTGATCAACGGACCTATGACAATGTCGTGGCGATCCGTGCGGTGACCAGCGTCGACGGGATGACCGCCGACTGGGCCAAGATCCCGAACGATGTGCTGGGCCGGATGTCGAGCCGGATTATCAATGAAGTGAAGGGCGTGAATCGAGTGGTGTACGACATCAGCTCGAAACCGCCATCGACGATCGAATGGGAATAATGTACGGTGTCGTTCGTGAAGCATGACGCGCCGACCGGTGTGGTCATGTGAATGACACGATATACTTGACGGGAAAATTAATGGACATTCGTCTCCAAAAACTCATCGCGAGCACGGGGCTCTCGTCCCGCCGAAAGGCTGAGATGCTGATTGCGTCTGGCCGAGTATCGGTGAACGGCAAGGTGGTCACGGAACTCGGGACAAAGGTCGACCCTGAACGTGATCACGTGAAAGTGGACGGGAAGCACCTGACCTCGGCACAGCCGTTTGTGTATTTGATGCTGAACAAACCCAAGAACGTCATGTCGACGTTGGACGACCCCGGTGGGAGAGACACCGTGAAGGACTTTCTTCATGGCGTGTCCGTGAGGGTGTTTCCGGTTGGCCGCTTGGACTTTGATAGTGAAGGGCTGATGCTGCTCACCAACAATGGTGAGTTGGCGCAGGCCCTCCTGCATCCGCGCTATCATGTGCCCAAGACCTATCTCATTAAGGTCAAAGGTGTGCTGACAGATGCCGAGATCGTCCAACTCCAGCGTGGAGTCAAACTAGAGGATGGCATGACGAGTCCGGCGATGGTCAAGAAGATCAAGAGAGCCGAGGCGAACTCTTGGCTCGAGATCACGATTCGGGAAGGCCGCAAGCACCAAGTGAAACGCATGTTGGAATCCGTGGGGCATCTGGTAATCAAGCTGATGCGGGTCAGGATGGGGCCACTGGCGCTTGGCAAACTGGAGCCCGGCGAGTTTCGGTTCCTCACCGATCGAGAGGCCAACGCCTTGCGCGAACTGGTTGAGGAACGCGTGACCTCGGTCGAAAAAGGAGAAGAGCCGAAGGTTGGTCCCAAGCGGCTGGTTAGGCGCGAGGGCTGGGCGAGACCGCTCAAGACCAAGAAGTATGTTGGCAAGAAAGCGAGAATGGTATGAACATCCGCACACATCGCTGCGGCGAGTTGAAGAAGCAACATGTAGGGCAGACCGTTGTGCTGAACGGCTGGGTTCAGCGACGTCGTGATCATGGTGTGGTGATCTTTATTGATCTTCGTGACCGGACTGGCATTACACAGGTTGTCTTCAACGCAGAACGAAATCTTCCGGTTCACCAGGCCGCCCACGCGCTCCGCAGCGAGTGTGTGGTATCGGTCACCGGGCAGGTCATGGCGCGTCCGGATGAGTC
>JAOUHD010000120.1 GCA_029865345.1 Nitrospira sp. | reverse complement strand
CTAGCATAAGCGGAATCTACTCTTAACATAGACTCCTGACACGGGAGAAAACTTCGACTTCCTGCTGATCCGTTCGGCCCTTGCAAACCAGCTCTACACTCCGTAAGCTGGATCCAAATGGTGATGTTTCTCATCTCCTAAATCACGTATGGCAACGCCCCCACGCGACTTCTATCAGGTGCTTGGTCTCCCGCGCACGGCTTCGCCCGACGACATCAAAAAAGCCTATCGCCGGCTCGCCCGCCAGTATCATCCCGATCTCCATGCTGGGGCAAAGAAGGCCGAGATGGAAAAGAAATTTAAAGAGCTCAATGAAGCGCAGGAAGTCCTGACCGATCCGGAGAAGCGGAAGAAGTATGACCAGTACGGAGCCGATTGGGAACAAGCGCAAGCATTCGAGAAAGCTCGTCAGCAGACCGGAGGACAAGGGTTTGGCGGACCATGGGGCTCCGATGGAAGCTACAACCGTCCAGGAAGCGCTGGAGCCGGGAGCGAGCAATTCTCTGATTTTTTTGAAAACCTCTTTGGAAACCGCGGCCGCGGCGGAGCCGGACGCAGTGGAGCTGGAATGCCGGGAGAGGACCTCGAGACCGACGTCCAGTTGGGACTGCGCGAGGTGCTCACCGGTGTGACGAGGCGCGTGAATCTGCGTGAGCCTGGGACATGCTCGACCTGTCAAGGAAGCGGCACCGTACGTAGCCGATCGTGCATAACCTGTCAGGGTGCCGGGATGACAACCGAATCCAAGACCATTGAAGTACGGATTCCCGCTGGCGTGCAAGACGGAACACGGGTTCGGGTTGCCGGAAAAGGCCAGCCTGGAACGCATGGCGGAAAGCGCGGGGACCTGTATCTGCATGTGGTCATCCCCGCTGATCCCATCTTTCGTCGGCAAGGTTCGGACTTGCATGTCAGTCTGCCCGTCTATCCTTGGGAAGCCATCCTCGGGGCAGAGGTGACTGCGCCAACCTTAGCGGAACCGGTGAAGGTCAAGGTTCCACCGGGCAGCAAGGCCGACGGGAAACTCCGACTCAAGGGGAAGGGGCTTCCCTCGGCCACAGGCGGGCATGGCGATCTGTTCCTGACGTTGCAAATTGTCATTCCGTCAGGTCTCAGCGAAGACGAACGGGTATTATACGAACAGTTGAGCAAACAGCGGCATTCAGACCCGCGAATGGAACTTCTCCATAGCGCCCAACGGCGTTAAACCAGAAACATGATCGACCTTGGCAACGCCAAGCCCCCTCGCTTGCGTTACGCGGACTGCTATGGCAATCTTCGACTCCAGGGCCTCTCAACCAAGGAGGAATTCATGATATCTCTCACAAAGACGACGGTAGCTGTTGTCGTCGCGTCGGCATGTCTGTTCATGGTGAACACACCAAGTCTGTGGGCCAATGATCCGAGTTATGGTCATCCTGGAGGGGAGCACGGCGGCGGGGCCCACGGCTATGGCAAAGGAGTGATGCATAGCGGGACCGGCCATCTGATCCGGCACCTGCTCAAGCACGACAAGGATATTGGGCTCACGGCGGATCAGGTTGCCAAACTGAAGGACATCCAGCTCAATCTTGACAAAGCACGGATCAAGGCCGAAGCCGACATCCAAATCGCGGAACGTGAACTGAAGGCGCTGACCGACAATGACCAGTCCGATCTCGCCGCGATCGAAACCAAGCTGAGACAAAGCGAAGATCTGCAAGTCGGGCTGCGGATGACATCCATCAAGACCCGTCGCGACGTGATGGGCTTGCTGACTCCGGAACAACGAGCGAAGGAACAGTCCGAGCACGCCAAGATGATGGGCCAGCCCAAGGGCCATGGCACTCCACATGGAGGCGTGATGCCGTATGGTACGAATCCCCATGGTGCCACTCCGCACGGCAAAAACCCCCATGAGGCAGCCCCTGCACCACCAAGCAACATGTCTGTACAGTAAAGGGACGACAAAGACCGATGAAGAAAGCAATGAAGCTCCAGAGTCATGATCTCCTCGTTGGGGCCGGCCGCGCGCCGGCCAGGGCCATGTTAAAAGCCGTGGGTTTTACGGACGATGACCTGTCGAAACCCCTCGTCGGCGTGGCCAATACCTGGATCGAGGTCATGCCGTGCAATTTTCATTTACGGCGGCTCTCGGAGCGAGTGAAAGCGGGAATCCGAGCGGCCGGTGGGACGCCGATCGAATACAACACCATCGCGGTGTCCGACGGCATCTCGATGGGAACCGAAGGGATGAAGGCGTCCCTGATCAGCCGTGAAGTCATCGCAGATTCGATCGAGCTCGTCGCGCGTGGACACTTATTCGATGCCGTCGTCGCCCTCTCCGGATGCGATAAAACAATTCCCGGCACCGTCATGGCTCTCGCTCGGTTGAACCTGCCATCGCTCATGCTGTATGGCGGTTCGATCATGCCGGGACAGTTTCAAGGACATGATGTGACGATTCAGGATGTCTTTGAAGCAGTCGGAAAACATGCGTCAGGAAAGATGACCGACGCCGAGCTGAAGGACTTGGAAGATCATGCGTGCCCGGGGCCTGGAGCTTGTGGAGGTCAATTTACCGCCAATACGATGGCCATTGCGTTTGAATTTCTCGGCATTTCACCAATGGGGCGCAATGGAGTGCCCGCCATGGACGGTCGGAAAGACGATGTTGCTTTTGAGTGCGGCAAGATGGTGATGGAGCTCGTGAAGCAGAATCTGCGCCCTCGTCAGATTATCACCAGAAAGTCCTTGGAGAACGCCATCGCCGCCGTCGCCACAACCGGAGGCTCGACGAACGCCGTCCTGCATCTCCTTGCCATTGCCCGTGAGTCCGGAATCAAACTGAGCATCGATGACTTCGACAAAATCAATCGCAAGGTCCCTCTGCTGGCCGACCTCAAACCAGGGGGCCGATTTGCTGCCGCCGATCTCTACGCAGCAGGTGGCACAACTCTGGTGGCCAAACGATTGATCGAGGCTGGGCTCCTTCATGGGAATCAGCCCACCGTCACCGGTCGAACGATCGGTGAAGAAGCAGCGAACGCTCGTGAAACGCCAGGACAACAAGTCTTGCGTCCCCTCGCCCACCCCATGAAGCCGACAGGTGGTCTGGTCATTCTGAAGGGTAATTTGGCGCCGGAAGGTTGTGTCGTGAAGGTTGCCGGCCATTCGATGACCAAGTTCCAGGGACGGGCGAAGGTCTATGAGCGGGAGGAGGATGCCTTCGTGGCAGTCAAAGCGGGGCAGATCAAGCCTGGTGATGTCGTCGTCATTCGGTATGAAGGTCCGTCTGGAGGACCAGGCATGCGCGAGATGTTAGGTGTGACCGCGGCGATCGTGGGTGCCGGCCTCGGCGATTCCGTGGCCCTGCTCACCGATGGCCGCTTCTCCGGAGCCACCCATGGATTGATGGCAGGCCACGTCGCTCCGGAAGCCGCGAAAGGAGGGCCGATCGCGTCGGTCAAGAACGGAGACACGATTACCTTCGATATTCCCAAACGCCGTTTGGATGTGGCCCTCTCGCAGAAAGAAATCGCCTCTCGGCTAAAGAAGGTCAAACCACCGGTACCGCGCTACACCTCGGGCGTGATGGGGAAATATGCCAGACACGTCTCGTCCGCATCGGAAGGTGCCATCACGAGTTAGGCTCCATCCCCATCTGACATCCAGAAGGCAGTCTTCGCCCTTCCTCGTGCCATCATGCATGTACCCGATGAGGAAGGGCCTCTCGATCTGTTACTGAAAATCCCGCCGCTGGAAAACTATGCTCGCCAGGAGGAGCAAAAATGCCGCATAGGTCAACCCATACGCCAAGGTGAGAGCCATATCAGCCATGCCGAAGTCGAGATGGTGAATCACATGCCCCTTGAGGTTGAATCGTTCGAGGTTGGGAAGCGTATAGTAAATGGCATTGACGACCATCTGGCTGACTTCGTCTAATTTTTTCGAGAATTCCTTGAGGTCACCCGACAAGTGACCAATCATATACACAGCAAGCGTAAAAATGGCGCTCAACGTTGCACTCGTAAACGTCGAGAACAGAACGGCGACGGCGGTGATGACCATCAGCTCCAAAAAGATAAGAGCCAGGGATTTAAATACCAAACTGGTGATCGGCACATCCATGACCTGCAGCACAATCAATAACCCCACTACCATCACGATGGTATTCGCGAACAGTGTAATAACCAACCCACAGTACTTGCCCAGTAGAAACTCATATCGAGGAATGGGCTTCGACACGATCGTGTAGATCGTCTTTCGATCAACTTCCTTGCTGACGAGCCCGATCCCGACGAAGATTGCGATGAGCACGCCAAACAGATTGATGCTGGCAAGCCCAAGATCCAAAATCAAACGATGGTAATCTCCCAGTGTAATTCTGGAGAGAAGGATCGAACTCCCGATCATGAGCAAGGCAAAAAACAATAGATTGTACAGCAGCTTCTCACGAAGGTTTTCGCGAAACGTGTTGACGGCGATGGAGAGAATTCTCATACGGCTTCCCTCAACTCCGGCTGTTTATTCTTGACCTCTCGAATGAAGAGGTCTTCCAACGACCCCTTTTGTGGGGTCAGCGACACCAGCGTCGCCCTGGCACCTCGAATGAGCTCAAGAACCGAACCCACTTGCTGACGGCTTGGCAGCACCACCAAAACCTGAGATCCTTGAACGATGACGCGATCAGCCATTTGACGCAGACGTGCCAACTCTTCAGGGCCAAGCCCATCGATTACGACTTCCACCGAATGCGCCACACCTTCATCAATCAGCTCACTGACGCGTCCGCACGCCACTTGTCGGCCTTTGAGAATAATGGCAACCCGGTCACAGAGAAGCTCAGCATCGTGCAGAATGTGAGAACTGAAGAAGATCGTCTTCCCAGATTCTTTCAATCGCAGGATCAAGTCCCTGATCTCTTTACGCCCGACCGGGTCCAGACCTGACATTGGCTCATCCAGCACCACTAATTCAGGATCGTTGATGAGCGCCTGGGCAATCCCTACCCGCTGCAGCATCCCTTTGGAAAACTTTCGCAATTGCAGATGGCGGGCATGAGACATCCCGACGAGCTCCAACAACTCATCAATACGTTTCCCCAATGCCACTCCGCGAAGCCCGAAGAGATGGCCATAGAATTGGAGGAACTCAAGACCGGTGAGGTAATCATAAAAGTAGGGAGATTCCGGCAAAAACCCAAGCCGAGCCTTCGACTCCTGGTCCCCTATGGGTCGACCAAAGAGCCAGGCCTGTCCGCTCGTGGGATAGATCAATCCCATCAGCATCTTGATTGTCGTGGTCTTGCCGGCCCCATTAGGCCCGAGAAATCCAAAGACTTCTCCCTGCCTGACATCAAGGTCGAGACCTTCCAGTGCCGTCACCGACCGGCCCCAGAATCCGACCTTGAACGTTTTTCGGAGCCCTGCAGTCTTGAGAATACTGTCCGAGTGTTCCATACAACCCCTATTCGATATCACCTCGTGTTGCAAGTGAATCAGCCGGCACGTAGACCCCCATCCGCTCGTCGTGGGTGCTGCTCATGACCTTTCCGGTCTTCGAATCATACAGATAGTCACCGCCATATGGCTCAGACGGGATGCCGGGAAGCAACCTGGCCGAGACCAGCTCCATAAGCGAAGCTGGTCTCTTTCCTTTCGAATCGGCATATTGCAGGATCTGCCGTTCCAGCATTTGAAGATCTCGTTCCAGGCTCACCCGCCTGATTCGTCGCTGCAGCTTCTCACGGACCAACTCATCGGTTGTCTGCTCAAGCATGGCCTCCAAAAATTCAAGCGCCACCTCAGGATTCTTTCCCTGGACATAAAGCCGAGAGGCCAGTCGTGCAGTGTAATGAGGGGGACCGATGGGAAACGGTCCAGGGATTCGAGCCGCCTGTGCCATGTACTCAGCAGCTCGGGAATGATCACCGAGATGAAAAAAATGATTAAACCCTAGTCGAAATGGAATTTGCCACGAGGCTGGGTTGGGAGCGAGCCCCTTCTCCAACAATCTATTACTCAAGTCGACCCGCGAGGCCAACTCAGCAAGCACAATCCCTCCCGCCTCGTAGGCGTAAACGTACTTGGGATCCACGGTAGTAATGACATCGAGCGCGTGATAGAGCCAGTCATAATCTTTGTCGCGCACGACGCGATCGCCAAGCACTTGTACCACTCGCAACCAGAGAAGGTCTGCTCCCAACTGGTGATAGCCCAAGAGGGCTGGCCGTAGAATCTCCCCTCTCGGCAAGAGTCGAAGTTGTTCCAGCTTAGCAATGCGGCCTTGACTGCGCTGCTCCAGCAGATATTGCATGGACAGACTGGCGCCAAGTAAGAGGACGAGAGTCAGGAAGGAAAGAAGGTGACGGCGTCTTGCGCTGATCGCTTCGAAGCTCATGACAGGATGATCATACCGAGTGGTGAGATTTTGAGAAACAAAATGCTGGAAAATAAACAAGCCGGTCAGGGCTCTGTAAGCCCTGACCGGACATTGCAGCCTGACGACGAGTTAGAATATGCTTTCGTTCGTCAAGCAGTTAACCACGTTGCCGAGGTCCGAGACCTTGAAGTCGCCGTTGACAGCGTCGCCATCCAGGTCACCGAGGGCTTGAGCGACGAATCCCAGCGTCGGGGCGTTACCGGGACCAGCCGCGAGAGCCGCGCTACCGCAGCCACCCTTCACCGGGGTCGGCACACCACCAACAAGCGGAGTCACCGCAGCGCTAGCAGCCAGCATGTACTGGTAACGGACTGCACCAGCTGGAACCATGCCGATGTCACCATAGGTTCCGGTGGCAGTCGATGGAGCTCCCGCATTGGTGAAACACCACACAGCACCAGCGGGCGTTGGGGCCGCAATACCACCAACCTGTCCAGGCCATGCCACCAACGAACCGTTCGCCGGGATCGCAGCCGGAGCTGCTACGGAGCTCAAGAAACAGCGCTGTTCTGCTTGGAAGGCAAAGTTCGCTGTCTTGATTGCGCTCAGGTTGGTCTTGGCTTCAGACGTCCGCGACCGCATCTGATACTGAATGAAGTTGGGAATGGCGATGGCCGCCAAGATCCCGATGATCGCCACGACGATCATCAACTCAATGAGGGTGAACCCCTCTTGTTTCCGCATTGCCTTCAACATCGTCTGCCTCCTGGTTGATGGTTCACTGACGGCCCGTTTCATACCCTGTCATAACCTGCGGCGCCTCAGTTGCCGCCTACCGGTTGCTCTAGCAGGTTTGGTGCCGATCAATGACAAGGCCTAGCGTACCATCGATCCCTGATGATGCAACAACTTAGGAGAAATCGGCGCGGGCGGGGTCACGAAGGGCGCGATTCTCGTTCCGTAATCTGCTCCGGATAGCCAAGAATTGACACTTTTTTGCCTGGAGGACTGACACCCTTCTCCGCGCCAGCCTGCCTGGCGGCGGGCAGGTCTGCGCGTGGTGTCTGTCCCTTTCGAACGGGGGCAATCGCCAGGACGAAGGGACCTGTCCCCAACAGTACGCTGAGATGGTAAGAAAGGAGAGACTGGTGACGGAAGTCGTGAATAGACTTACGGAGTAGCGACTGGACTGGATGTCTTCTCTGCTCCGCGGCGCTTGGCTTGCTGGATGCGGTCTTCATTAGCTGGATTGGCCAGACCCTGCTCACGGAAGCGTTGGAGCAGCTTGTCATTGGAGGGATCGATCTCCAGTGAATGGAGCCAGGCATCACGCGCATCGGACACTTTCTGCTGCTTCAAGTATATTTCTCCCAGATGCTCGTAGATGACGGGGTCATCGCCGACTAGCGCCACGGCTTTCTTGATCTCCATGAGCGCTTCGGCCAGCAAGCCTGATTTATACAAGGCCCATCCGAGACTATCGACGTAGTAGCCGTTCTCTGGCTTAAGCCCAACGGCCCGTTTCGTCAGGGACAGGGCTTGATCGATCTTGATGCCACGCTCCGCATAGCTATACCCAAGATAGTTCAGGGCATCGGCGTGATGCGGGTCGAGGGAGAGCACCGTTTCCATGGCACGCTCCAGCTCGTCAAACCGATTCAACTTGTCGTAGGCCGTGCCGAGGTTGAAATGGAGATCGGCGTTCTTGGGATTGTGCCGAATCCCTTCCTCAAACGCCTGGGATGCCTTTTCGAATTGCTCACTCTGGAAATGGGCCAACCCAAGGACAATATGCGGTTCGGGCTGTTTTGGCGTGAGACGGACGGCCGTATCGAGATGTGTCACTGCCTCAGGAAATTTCTTGAGTCGATAGAGGAGCACACCCAGATGAATATGACTGTCGGCAAATTTCGGATCCAGATGAATATTATAGCTATAGGTCTCCATCGCCTTGGAGACGTCCTTAGTCTCTTCGTACAAGTACCCGAGGTAATCTCTCACTTTGAGCTCAGCTGGTTTCGCCTTCAAGATCTCGGTCAATTGACTGATCGCCTTAGTAAACTCTTTCTTCTCTCCATAGATGAGCGCCATGCGCAACTGTGCATCAAGGTCGCCAGGGTTGGCTTCCAGCAGCTTTTCAAGCTCCGCAAGACCTCCAGCGTAGTCTTTGGTCGCGACATACAACTGAACTAGATGTTGCCGAATATCCCGGTTCCGAGGGTTAACTTGTGAAAGATACTTCTTGAGCACGGCGATCGCTTTATCCTTCTCTTGGCGTGATTCGTAGACCGACGCTTGAGCTAAATACGCGGGCTCGAACGCCTGGTTCACGGCAATGGCGCGATCGAAGTTGGCTATCGCCTGCTCGCTATTTCCCGTTTCGATCGAAATGCGGCCCAAATAGTAATAGCCAATCGGCGAATCCGCATTATATTGCAATCCTTTTTTGACAACTTGTTCCGCCTCGGCGATGCGCTTCTGATTCAAAAGGATGAGGCCCTTCGGGAAGTAGGATTCGCCTCGTTCCGGATTACTCTCAATGGCCTTGTCCAATAACTCCACGGCACGCTCAGGCTTCCCCGCGCTGGCCAAGATGCCGGCCATGTGGGTCAACATTTGCGGTTCCTGTCCCGTTCCTTCTCCGACTTCATCCGCATACTGCACGGCTTGGGTTACATCACCCAACGCAAAATACAGTGCGGCCAAACGAGACTTGACCTCGCGAGATTTTGGATCAACCTTCAGGGCGGCATGATATTCCTTCAACGCGCCGTCGAGGTCCTGCGCAAGTTCCGCTTGATGTCCCATCATGAAATGGTAGGTCGCGTCGGACTCTGGAGCCGGTAGCGGAAGTGGCAATCCTGTGGCGGGTGGAGGAAGCGTTGCCTGCGGCTGAGGTGACGCTGCGCAGGCAACCATCGCACCGGAAAGGAACAGGAAGAGTAGCATTGTCCCCAACAAGGACCTCCCGTACCGTCTGAGCAACCGCCTGTCCAAGATCATTCGTGTGTTCCGCATCTATCGTACGTTAAGACAAGTAGAAGGTGAGTCGATGAACCGAATTATACCGAGTGTCCGGGCGATGCGCAAACGACTCTAGGAGCCTGTCCGACATTGAAATGAGTGAGCCCTGTTTGTGCTGACTGAGTCCGCTCTCATTCTGCTGTGTCTTGCTGAGCACGGCCCCTCCTACGCTCTCCCGCCTTCATCACTTCGTCTT
>JAOUHD010000119.1 GCA_029865345.1 Nitrospira sp. | reverse complement strand
TCTATGCGTACACTAAAGGCTGCTGGCCCGATCTTTAGTTGAAAAGGACCGCCGCCGTGACATCAAAGACATCTCGAGAACTCAGTCAGACAGATGAGAACCAACAAGACCGGCGCGGAAGAAGGATTGCCCTCTCTTGCCGTCTGTTTTTCTTTGGCGATGATGACTTTGAGGGTGAAGCGAAAGTGCTGGACGTATCAACAAACGGGTGCAGTGTTGAATCTTCGATCGATGTGACGGTTGGGATGATATTGAAGCTATCCTTGTTTCTTCCTGATTTTAAGTGGCCCCTCCGCGTTGATCAGGCCATTGTACGCTGGATCGACGGGAAACAGTTCGGCCTGGAATTCACCAGCATTCGCCTGGCTCAGCGAGAACGATTAAGAGGTCTGATCATGAAAGCCCGGCTGTAGCATTAGATGCTCGGCACGCAAGCATTCCACCTCTACGACTTCCCCCATAACGATTCCAACCGCTGGGTACGGCTGCAGCCGTACTTATAATACTTATACCGTAGCGGGTTTTTCTTGTAGTAATCCTGATGGTACTCTTCAGCCTGGTAGAAGGTTGAGGCTTGGACCAGCTGAGTCACGATGGGCTGGGG
The DNA here is from genome assembly GCA_029865345.1 of Nitrospira sp. Lineage (GTDB taxonomy): Bacteria > Nitrospirota > Nitrospiria > Nitrospirales > Nitrospiraceae > Nitrospira_D. The sequence goes on along the minus strand of JAOUHD010000119.1, from coordinate 8,982 downwards.
AAAGCGCTTCGACTCTTCGATCGCGCGTTTTGACTCTTCTGAGAGCCGCTTTTCTTCGTCGGTTGAATAGAAGATGGCCGCGCGGTACTGAGTCCCGTGGTCGCAGAATTGCGCGTTTGGCGTGACCGGATCGACGTTGCGCCAAAAGGCATCCAAGAGTTTCTGGTACGTGACTTTCGTTGGATCGTAGATGACTTCAACCGATTCTGCGTGACCCGTCCGCCCAGCCGAGACCTCTTCGTAGGTAGGGTTGGCCACGGTGCCGCCCATGTAGCCCGAAACCGCGCCAAGGACTCCATCCACCTTTTCGAAGGCCTCTTCCATGCACCAAAAACAGCCGCCTGCAAAATACGCCTTGGCGGTGGTCGGTGCGCTTTGCACTCCGTTGGAGGGCCAGCCTGTGAGGGTCACACAGATCACGAGACTAATGGCAATAGATGTCAGCCGCCGCAGGATTGTCATGATCGTCTCCTCCTTCTGTAGAGTCGTCGCCGTAGTCTTATTCTTACATCTTACTATGACGCGTGCGGAGAGGCGGAGGTGAGGAGAACTCGCGTGGCAGCAGACAGGGGCCGGTATGAGAGTCCTTCACGCGTCAAACTGGAATATACCTATCGAGATCCCGTTCTGTACGACGCACTCGTCGCTGGCGACCATCCATGAGTTTCATGATCAGTTCAATAGCCTCCTCCGGCGAGGCAGCGGCTTGGACCAATCGCGTATCGAGTTTTCGAAAAAAAGCGACATCGGCAGGAGACGCCTCGACGAGAATGACCGGCTTCCCAGCCTTCACGGCCAACGCAACTTCCGACACTGTGCCCGAACCACTCAATCCGCAGGCCACCACGACATGGCTGGTCAGAACATTGATATTGTTCCGGCCACTCCCCATTTCCGTGATGATCGGCACGTCCACATGGCGAGACACCTTATCCTTGGCCGTCGGCAAGACCCCGATGGTCAAGCTTCCGCCCACCCGCTTGGCTCCTTCGCACGCCGCGTCCATGACGCCCACGTTTCGACCACCAGTCAATACGACCCAACCACGCCGGGCAATGAATTCTCCAAGGATCCTGGCATTGTCGAGGTCCTTCTTCGCAGCCTTGGCCGGCCCCATTACTCCCACCACAAATCGCATCAACCCTCCTTCAGTCCGCTTCCTCTTCCTCAAAACCGAGAGGCCGTGAGGGTCACATCCGCATGCTCCCAGACCTGTTTCCATTGTTCTTCTGCGGCATCTGCTTCACGGCCTTTCCGCTGAGCGCGAAGACTCTGCATGAGTCCAAACTGGGCCCAGCCGTTCCGTGGATTCTTGGCCAAATCCGCTCGGTAGACCGCTTCCGCCTTACCCGGCTGACCAGCCTTCACCAAGACGGCGCCGAGATAGTGGCGAATGGGAATCGGCCAGAACGGCGGCTCAGTGTAAGGCAGCTCCTCCTCCAGCTTGACGGCATCCGTGAGGGATTTGATGGCCTCATCGTATTGACGGCGATGCGTCGTGAGCTCACCAGCCAGCAGTCGTTCCGCGATCTTAAGGAGAGTCCGTTCCGTTTTCTCTTCCCTCGTCCGATCACGCCCGAGGCGCTTCGCCAGGCCGGCCAACACCACATGCTCGCCCTCGGCCCCGGGCATACGACCGGACGCCGCGAGCGCTAGTCCCCTCCCCAGTCGCCACATCCCCTGTTGCAAATGCAGCATCTTTGGAGGAGGTGGTTCACGCAGCAGGTCGTCCCATTGTCCAAACCTGATCATGGACCACAAGGGAGCTGGAAGGTACAATTCCTTCCAGGCATCCTTCCGCACTTCCTCCTGGGAGATCGTGCCCGTCAGTTGACGAGCCACCTTCAATGCCTCGGTTCTTCGTCCCTCCATCGCTAAGGAAGCCCAGAGAAAATGCAGATTGTGGGTGTAGTAGCCGTCGGCATAGTCGCCGTGTAACTGCCTCCTAGCTAGATACTTGCGATCGACCTCCGCCGCATGTGCATTCTGTTCAGCCGCCTCGTGATATCGACCGAGTCGCATGTAGATGTGGGCCGGCATGTGGACCACGTGAGCAGCACCCGGCATCAGCCCGGGTAATCGCTCCGCACAAGCGACGGCTCGGTCCGGGTTCGGAGAGGCTTCAACGCTGTGGATATAGTAGTGGCACGCTCCTGGATGATCCGGGAAACGCGCTAGAATCGATTCCAGGGTCGCCACGATTTCTTGGGTGCCCGGTTTGGGTCGTCCGTCTGCCGTCCATAAATCCCATGGCCGCAGGTCCATCAAGGCCTCGGCGAACAAGACACCGGCATCCGGATCGTTCGGATACTGCTGCCAGACTACACGCATCGCGTCCGCATACGCTTTATCCAGAGCCGGTCGTGCATGCGTTCTGAGCTCGTATCGCTTACCAATCGCATCGATATAGGCCTGTTCGGCTGCGCTTGTGCGGGCACGATGCGCGCGAGCCTTTTGTACGGCATCCCACGCCCGTCGTTCGGCAGCCTTATCCATGGCGGCATTGATGTTCGGACCCGATGCGAGCGCCACCCCCCAATAGGCCATGGCGGCAGAGGGGTCCAGTCGAGCGGCTTCTTCGAAGGCCAGGAGCGCCTCTTCATGGTTGAAGGCGTACACGAACCGCAAACCTTGATCAAAGTATTGCTGCGCCTCGTGTGACCTCGTCGTGATGGGGTGATGGAGGGTACCCAGATTCTCGAAGAGGGGTACCCGGGCGGTAGAACGTTCAGGGGCCGCACTGAGATCAATCGTCAACAGGCCGAGCCACAGCACAGCCCACAAGAGGACACGAACGATGGTCATTGCCGAATGTTTAGCAGACGGAACCCCTATCTGGCTAGAGGAGCAGGTGCGTCTGTATGACGGGTCGTTGTCGGATCAGTAGGATTCGCCCTTTTTAGCGGTGAAGCGATGGAGAAGTATTCAGCGCAAACGGCTAACCGGGCCGAGCTTACAGATGGAGCGACTGACCGTCACTCTCCTGGGGATGAAACGGGCGCTCATGTTCCTGAGGAGGATTGGATGTCTCGCTGACCGTCGGTTTCTTCCGACCGATACGGTTCCGCTTGAGAGAGGCAGCCGCCGTGCTGGTGGTCGACACCGGTGAGAATGTACCGGCTTCTAGCTCTTTTCCAAGATGAACGAGGACTTCTTGCTGAGAGGTAACCAAGGAAGTCAGCTCTTGAATGTGCGACGTCAGCCGGGCAATCTCATCTTGCTGCCCAATCATGCAGGCTCGGATTTCGGCGACTTCTTCCGACTGAACATGAGCCGGCACCGGAGATGTCTGTTGTAGGATTGTGACCTTCGCGGTCACCGGGTTCTCTGCTTCCTGGATTGGCTCCTCCACTCCATTCGTCGACCAGACGGGACCCTGCCCTTGGACCGTGGTACGCTCCGTCGTTCGGTCGGGAAGCGCAAGGGGTTTACGAAGGCGCGGATGGATCTCGTCCTCATAGCGCGTCACGTAGGCAACGAGATCAACAACCTTGCGCCAGCACAGGGCGCCGGCATTGAGCAGCATCTGACCGTAGGGCCTGGCGACCGGCCGAGCTTCATCGATCTGCTTCTGAGATGGAATTCGATGAATGAGATTGATGGGTTCTTTGTTGAATCGCGGGGCCATCTGGCAGATCCCCCCTTCAATCGGACCTACTGTGATACCTTTCTTGTACCTACTCCTCGCGCAGAGAAGAGTCAACCCTTTTATTCTGCGGTCGATCAAATATGTTTGGAGTCCTCATGACACAGCTAGAATCGTGTGACGCTTGAGAAACGAAAATGCGGGAGGGCCAAAGCTGGAACCAACATCTTCCCGGTCTCTGAGTTCACCGCCTCCATCGGCGTAGTCCAAGCCGTGAGGTGTCGAAAGGCCCGGATCGGGCTTTCATGAAATCGGAAATTTTTTACAGCTGAGACGATCTCCCCCTTCTCGATCAGAAACGTTCCATCTCGCGTCATTCCGGTCAGCGTGAGGTCCTGAGGATTCACAGGACGGATATACCAAAAATTCGTCACTAAAATCGCACGGTCCGTGTTCTTCATGAGATCCTGAATCGACTGTGCAGGAGCCCCCGCAATCGACAAGGCCGGAGCCTCCAGTGTCGGAATAGGGTTTATGCCATCAGCCTTCGCCGTAAACCGGTCGTAGACCAGCTGTTTGAGGATTCCATGGTCGATCCACAGGGAGGCTGTACTCGGAAGACCGTCATGGGTAAATCCTTCTCCTAGCAGGTCGGCATGATCGGGGTGATTCTTGAGCGTCAGCCGTTCGTCCACGATGGCCTGGCCCAGCTTGCCGGCAAAAGGGCTCGTTCCCTTTGTGTAAGACTTGGCGTCCAGAGACCAGAGCACCCACGCCCACAGTCCGGCCACGGCTGCCGGCTCAAGAATCACGGGATACTGCCCCGCCGGCATCTCACATACATCCCGGCCTCGCTTGGCTTTGGCAATAGCCGCCAAGGTCCGCTCTTGAACTTTCAAATGATCGATCGACCGATGTGCCGCGGCACTCCAGCCCGTCGCGTCACCAGTTTGGACCGTGAGACTAAACCTCGCGTCTCCTCGTACCTCATAGCCGAATAGCCCATTGCTCGCCGCAATCCCGACGGCGGTCCTGGATGTTGCCACGACGCCGGCCGCCATGAAGTTCTCCATCCGGCAATGTCCGATGGCTTCATTCGCATACTCCAGACGTTTGACCGGTCCTGCCGCCAGAGTTTCCGGTTTCGCCGTCGCTCGCTCAGGAAACAGGCACGGATCGGGAGGCGGAAGGTATTCCGGATCAACCGGTGAGACCCGAGCAATCCGTTCCGCACGCGCCAATGCGTCCTGAATCGCGCCGGCGGTAAAATCCGTCGTGCTCGCGGTCCCCTGCTGTCCCCCAAAGGCAACCGTCACGGCCAGTGAGCCCCGCCTCGCATCGACATTCTGGATGACTTGATTGTTGGCGAATCTCGTCGTGCCGGCGTGGTGGTCGCGAAGACGGACGATCGTCTGATCAGCGGATGAGCGGGTCAAGACCAGATCGCTCAGAAAGCGAAACTCCTCGGCGCTGGTCAGCTTCGGCCAGGTGCCGCTCAGGACGGTCATGCGCTTCCCTCTCCTCGGATCACATGGATCTGTCGAAACCTCGCCGGTGAGGCGGCATGAGTCATCCAACCAGACTGGCCTGGCTGCCCCTTGCCACACGTGATGAAGCCGTATCGATCGCGAGCAGTTCGGTCGGCCACTCCGTCGCAGCTGTTCCAGAATTCCGGCGTGATCCCATGGTAGATCACGTCTCGCAGCATGTGAGTCCGTCTGCCATGTTCAATCAGCCAGAACGCATCCCCGCCAAACTGGAAATTGTAGCGGCGCTGATCAATGCTATAGGACCCATGGCCTTCGATGTAGATACCGTGCTTCACGTCGGCAATCAGTTCATCGACAGTCGCTGAGCCTGGCTCAAGTCCGATATTCGCGATACGCACCATCGGAACACTACTCCACCCATCGGCGCGATTGGAGCCACGTGACCGAGATTCACCAATCTTCGACGCGACTTCACGGTTCGTGCAATACCCGACGAACACCCCGTTCCGGACAATGTCCCATTGCTGACAGCTCACCCCATCATCGTCGTAGCCAGTCGCCGCCATTGTCTCAGGTTCGGTATTGTCGGCCACTAGGTTCACGCAGGGGGAGCCATAACGAAAGTTACCCAGCTTTTCTGGCGTTAAGAAGCTGGTCCCTGCGTAATTGGCTTCGTAGCCAAGCGCCCGGTCTAGTTCGCTCGGATGGCCGCAAGATTCATGGATCGTCAATGACAGATGCTCAGGATCGAGCACGAGGTCATACTGGCCCGCATCGACCGCTGGAGCCTTGACCTTTTCGATCGCTTGCGCGGCAACACGTGAGGCCTCGCGCAGAAGGTCGGCTTCCTCGATCAGTTCATAGCCCTTCCGAAGATGTGGCGTATTGAAGCTGCGCGAAGCAAACCGGCCTTCATGCAGCGCAGTCGCTGTACAGTCGCCTTGCCCTGCCAACAGATCAAACTCCACACGAGACCCTTCTGTCGACACAAACAATTTTCGGTCTCGGCGCGCCCACAGACTTGCGCTGCTTCGTGCGATGCCGGATTGCCGATGGAGCGTCTCCATCGTATTCAGTAGTAAGTCAGTTTTCTTCTCAAGCGGGATGGTGAAGGGATCGATGCGATAGGGCGTGATGACGCGGTCACGATGAACTGGTTCCGGCACCAATCGCACTTTTTCGAGGGCCACCGATGCAGACCCTCTGGCGATCTCAATGGCCAGATTCGCCACCCGTGGTACGTCTTCCAATGACAAGACCGAACTCGCGGCAAAACCCCAGGCTCCGTGATAGAGCACACGCACGCCAAAGCCGACATCCTTGATGTCGCGAATCGCGGCAATTCGGCGATCCTCACCTTCGATGTGCTCCGTGCTGCTGTCTTGAATGCGGATGTCGCCGTACTCCGCGCCTGACGCCGTAATACGTTTCAGTGCAAGCTCGGCGAATTCGTCCCAGGTCGGAGAGCTCATGAGGCTGGTCCTCAGAGTGAAGGAAGAGATGGGTCAGTATAACAGGTGGGAAGCAAAACGGTGAGCCTGTCGGGGTCGAACGAACGGGGCTAAAATAGCTCGGCGATGCCGGTCGATATTTTCTCTTCCACGATGGAGGTAGCTTCGGGAATGTTCATATCGGAAATAGCTTCTTCGCTTGGCCTAGGGAGAAATCACCACCTATTCATGAATGCGAACTCTTTCTGGCTCGATGATCCATAATCGTCTTTGCACAGGTTCATCTTTAAGAATTCGCAACGCGGATCGTAACAAAGCCAGTGTGTTCTCGATACTTTGTGTGTGAGGGCGCAAGACCCAGATGCCATGGTGATTTGCTGGAGGATAAATGCGGATATCGGAGAAATCGAGATCAAACGTGACGAGAACTCTCACCTCTGCCTGGGATGCGTCAAACACTCGTGGATCGGGATTACCTCCCAGCTGCTCGACGAGTACGGTATGAACATCGTGACCGGCCTGTTGAAGCAAGACCTCAGCATTACGAGGAAGATTCTCGTCGAGTTTGAATCGAGTCGGCATCCTTTGCGCTTAAGCGGGGATGGGAACGATACGTTCTCTTGCTAAGTCCGCCGCGTAGCCGATCGCCGCGGGAATATGCTCAGGCTGAAGCGAGGGGTATTGATCGAGAATGCGTTCAGGTGTTTCGCCTGCAGCGAGATTGTCCAGAACCACCGATACCGGAATTCGCGTACCTCGAAAGCACACAGCGCCATGCATGATATGCGGATCAGTCGAAATGTAGGATCTCCAATCCATCCTGGCACCTCCAGATATGACCATCAATATAGCACTGTACGCTCGTCTTGTTGAGCCTTAAGTATACTGTCGGCAGAGCTCCGTTACCATTTCAAAGGACGTCATCCTTGGATTAATACACCTCAAAAAGGTTCCCGCCCCCTTAGCTTCTCCTCAATCGTGGCTATGCGGTGGAGGGCCTGTTCCTCCCGCGCCCTGCTGCAAGGTGATCCCATAGCTGTGCGTCGCCGCGTTCGATGCCAGCACCGCCACCTATGTTCCGACTACATTCAAGGCTGGTTCATGCTGATCGGGTCTCAAGACAAAGAGTTGAACGCGCATGACCCCGCTGCCTCCTGCACAGATAGTGATTATGCGCCGTACCGCCAACGAGTTCGCATTCTGCTGCGGTCCAATTCCAGAATTGCGGGCCAGAAGGTGCCCACCACAACAACCGCGCCGCCAGCAGCAATGTCCGGTTAGACTGCATCTATCCTGCCGTGGTCCGCCGACGAAACTCATCAGCTGTCTTCACGAAGAACTGTCCATCGCGCGTGTACTGGTCAAGCAGCCATCCATAGAGTGCCGCTGAATACTGCGGTGAAGCGAACTTTGACTTGTGGAAGAACTCAGGGTTGCTATCGATGTCGTAGAGCGCTCGCAGGGCCCGAATGTGATGCTGATTGACCTTCTTACCATCGGGGAGCTTCTTATTGATCTCAGCGATCAACTCCTTGCCTCGCCATGGATGCGTAACATCCGGATCCACTAGTCGATACTCAGGTGCCGCAGCATTCCTTGTGATCCTGATCGGCGTAGCATCTGGGCTGTTTGACTGCCTTACACCGGATGGTATCACAGTGACCATCGAGCCAGAGGGAGCTGCTACGACCTTCCGAACCCCGGCCATCCATTCCTTTCGCGCTTCCTGTAGGCGTCGTTCGATGATCTTGCAAACGTCATCACTGTTCGCTGGTTCGCTTTTTGCTCCGTGCCGGACGTACAGCGTGCCTTGACTGAATGCCGTCTTCTGCTTGCCGTCAGGCAGCGCGTATGTACCTGGTCTAGTGAAAACGAGCGGTGATTGCGCGGCATTCACTGAGAGGACTGCGACTGCCACTCCGCCCTTTGTGGCCTCGACGATCGCCACGCCGTCGAACTGGGTACCAGTATAAGAAGCGACCTTGTCGGTGACCGTTGCTGGGTCGAGGGCTAGGACCCTTCCTACCGAAGCATCCCCAGAGGGACTGCCGTCGTTATTCACGCCGACTAAGACATTCCCGCCACCGCTGTTGGCGAAGGCTGCAATGTCCTTCAGAACTTCGCACCAATCAGCTGCTGAAGCCGAATCGAATGATCGCTTGAAGTCGAGATGCTTGGACTCGCGTTTTGCTGTGAGAATCGCTTCGTCCATGTTCTCGTTCGTGACGCTTTAACAAGGTTTAGGCCGATCCGCATAAAGATCTGGATCTGCCAATTGCTGTCCGAGTAGCACGCCACTACAGATACAGTTCAGGAACAATATGCCATAACCATTCCCGTTCCAATGAGTTGCAGTTGCGTACAGGTCTTTATGGGAACAGGATTAGAACAGTCCTGCAATTCCGGTAGCGATCTTCTCTTGGACGATCGGAGTGGCTTCGGGAATGTCTAAACT
>JAOUHD010000118.1 GCA_029865345.1 Nitrospira sp. | reverse complement strand
TGGGCCATCGCACGATGGGTGTGCGTCACAAACAGGCTCTCGCAACAGCGGCTACCCACTGAATTTGCCCTGGTGGTCAGTCCAGGAACAGCTGGCCGAGTGAAAACGTGAATTAATCAGACCTTCCTTAGCTCATTCTTTATTTCAACACCTTACAAGACGGGATAACATTTTCATCTGTGGGCAATACAAGCATGGTGGTTGTTATTGAGGTGATGGATAGCGCCTACGGTGGGGCCTATTGATGTGCCTCCCACTGATACGTACAGCATCAGAGTGGACACGGTTACCGCTGATAATTAAGCGCATAAGGGATTCAAGAACGAATGCATCAGATAGTGCAGGGCGCAACCCACACCGTGAACAGCATACACTCGCAGCCACAAACAGACCTTCATTGATTGATGCACCGAGCCACGATACGACCATCCCCAGGCCAACGCTGGTCACACACGCTTCGGTCAGACAATGTAGTGGGAGTTTTATCGCGTTACGTTCCAGAAAGAGTTCGATTGGACCTTGAATGCACAGCAAGCCACGTTAGACTCGTGAGTAGACAAACCCAACCACCGTGGAAGTCAGTATGAGTGATGGGGGCATGGCGAGCTACCGATACGGACGTCGGTCAACAACGTACCGCCTCGCGAAGAGAAAATGATCACACCTCAACCCACACCACTACGTTAGGGACCCATCGAATCGCCAAAGAACAAGCGATAGCTCATGGACCATCGCCTGTCCCTCGTCCGTCCTAACGGAGATGTGAACTAGCAACCCCCTCCTGTCGGTATCTATAGCAGCTTGCTTACTGGCTCTTCTTGTACACCACTAAGCCACCGATAAAAATCACGACCATGACGATCATAAACATTACGAGAGTGTCCATGGCTAGCTCCTTTCGTTGGAAGCACGACCTCGAACATTTCCGTCTACCATCACATTGTGTTGTCGATCCATAGAAGCCCTGAGAAGCCCTGATGAAGTCACGGCGAGCAGCCCCCAGATAGGGCTGCTCGCAGAGGGCGCTTAGGACGCCTAGAGCATTTTATCTGTAGTGATGAAGACCCGCACGAGGAACACGAGGAATGGGTATAGCGGCAACTCGTCACAAGCAATGCAAGCCCTCGCCAGCGATGTGGTACTTGCGCCAGCCGATAACTTCCACACGGCTCATCAGATTTAATACTATATTCCCTACACGGGAATGATGTGACAGCCGAGAGAGAACCGGCTAACGTGACTGGCGAGACGCCCACCCATGACTCGGCGGGCCATTGTAATCCGGTGGACTAAGGTCTTCCATCTTCACCTCCTCCTTGATTCGGAATCACTCGGAGAATCGTGTAGACATCGAACTGTTCTTTCTCTGTATACCTCTTCCAGCCTAACTGTCAACTGTGATAATTCAAATTTCTTCTGAATTTGAGAAAAGCATAAGCTATGCCACCTCCATCAGAGAAGACAGCAATTGACACAGGATTATGAGACCTGCCGTCTCTGTATGTTTCAGATGGTGTTAGCAGACCAGCAGAATACTACCGTTGTACACGTAAGATGGGGCCAAGGGTCAGCCATTTGGACGGACCCAGCGCCGCCATATGAGGTAAATGAGCGACGTACCAGAACACGACGTCTTGCTCCTGTACTCCCTGATTATCTTGGTCGTATCCCAGCTGACCTCGCGCTCCGAAACTCCAAGGTACGTCTTCGCTGGCGTTGGCTCGACGAATCGCCACATCAAGGTCGGCAAACCTGTCTCGTTCGCCATCATCCTTCAGCGGAACATACCCGGCACCAGGCAGGATCCAGACTCCGTGGCCATTCAGTTGATCGCGTACCAACCACGTCTTCTTGAGTGCGGGAATCTTGACGTCGTTTCGCTCATTCGTATACTTCCGCCAGCCTAGCCCCCACCCACGATCCGATCCCCCCTCCTCATGAACAAAGACCTGATCCATGCCGTTACCATTGATATCAAAATCAAACCGCCAATAGGGATGATGATCATGGTTGGTGTTGCACGACAAGCCCCGGCTATGCAGAACGGGACGGAGCTCGCCGTCGTCCGATAGGTGCCATGCTTGGTAGAGGTGATATTCCCCGATCCGGGCATAGATCCCCAACTCAAGCCACTTCACATTATTCTGAGTTGAGCGTTCCATACAGACTTTCTGGTCTCCACAGTTGACGATCGGCACCAGGTCCTGCCACCGCAGTCGATCTTGGAATGGGCCACAGCGCCCGCTCTCGGCACGTGACCCGAACCAGGTGAAGGGATTCCACCAGACCATCTCTTTGACATACTTGACGCGCACGACGGGCATGCTGGCTTTGGCGAGAATCAGCTCATCGGCATACTTCACGTTTCGCAACGCCAAGCCCTGGTTGTCCCGAACTTCCCAGTCGAAACTCCACCGCCCCCAATCCACATGTTCGGACTGCGTCTCGGCCATGGCAGATCCGGACCAGGCAAGCACACAACACATCAACAAGCCGGTGTACCAGATACGGGTCATCCCATTCCTCTCACGAGCGAGGCGGCTCCTCACCGGCCTCAAGAACCTTATCCTCTGTCAGATCAACCATCGCCCAATATTTTGGATCTCCGTCCTGCCCATTTGAAAAGGTAATCCAGATGGTCCGATGTGCGTACCCTGGATCGTTCCTGAAGAACCCGCGATCGGGTTGCATGAGGAGCCCGTGACCTTGGAGTTGCTCGACCTTGCCAGCCAGGCGTGGATCGGCTTTGGCCAGTTCAATGCCTCGCTGAACATCCTGTTGACCTTCTGGTGGCTGATACCCCTCAAGGTGAGCGACGCTGAGCACGCCCGTCTCTTTCATGCGCACTTCTACGGCAACATTTTGACTGTAGCTGTAATAGACAAGTCGAGCGAGGCTTGTGGTCAGTCGACAGCATCCGAAACTGACTTTGCCGTCTGGTGGCAAACGATCCGCATCGATAAAGGCCCAGCGACTTCCCAAGAGTGGCGTCACTTGGCGATCACTTTCTGCCGCTTTTCGTAAAGCTGCCACCTCATTCGCGGTCAACACAGCTAAGGCATTTGTGGACCGTTTCACGGCAGTCTCTGAAACAGCCCCGACCATTTTGGGCTTGTGGTGCCCGACAGTGTCGTCACCAGTAAATTGGAGCACGTGGGGAGAAGGGGGCTTTTCGGGCAGCTTGGTCTTCTGCACGAGGGTCTCGGGATCCTCGGGACCGAACGGACCCCGTGAACCGGCATCGAGGCTGCAGCCATAGCCGAGGCCGATGATCGTCAACAGAAAGAGAGTTGTCCACCCCGTTCGGTAGGTCACAGCGTTACACCGCTAGCTTCCCGGCAATTCCCAAGGCAAGCCTGGAGATCTGCGCGGCTGCCTTGATGACGGCAGCCCGTTTTTTTCGCGAGGCCGCGTTCAGAATGGCTTCCTTCATGAGCTCTTTATAGGCTCGAATCTCATCCTTACTGAAGGGAACGATCTGCGCGATGGTTTCATTATTGAAGGTATTGGCTAGTTGGACGTACAGGTTGGAGATTTCCGCCGCATAAATCCCTCGACGAAGGGGATCATTCTTGTAGGTTTCAAATTTCTTCCGTAGTGCCGCCACCGCTTCAAGGAGTGCTTTTTGGCGAACCTTGGTTTCATCCAGCTTTCCAATCTCGAATTCGACCGTTCCTAATTGATCGATCAGGGCCTTGGCCTCCTCACGAGCCTGATCTACCTCAACGGATAAGTTACCGATTTCCTCCTGAGCACTTTCGGCGGTTTCCATCAACTGCTTGATCAAACTATCGTTATCTTCCAGAAAACCGACGACCCCCGCGATACTGGTCTCCATGGCACCTCCTCTATTGCCCGTCGTCTTTCTTCAGTTTGTCCAGAAGGTCGACTAAGTCGGCGGTAAAAGTATACCCACGTTGCAGTGTCCGTGAGCGGATGATGCGCGAGCCTGTGACCTCCTCCAATGCGTCATTGACGGTCCGGGAATGATTCAGAATCTCCATGATACGCTCAGACTGCCCTGGGGCCTGCTCTACCAATGCAGCCACGAACTCCGGATCGACGGAAGCCAAGCCCGACTTATCCGCATAACGCTTCACCTGCGCATGGATCGCCGCCGTGTGCTTCCATGAGTCGTTTAGCGCATTGGCCGTGTCGCGTAGGCCGCAGAAATCTTCTTCAAACTGATCCCATACGGCTTTTTCAAGCCCCTGATATTCAATCAGGTACATTTGGCCGACCAGATAGGCCGCTGCATACGCCGCCTCGCCTTTCTTACTGGCGACATTCCGATACGAGGAAAGCACGAATTGATGCTTAGCTTCTTGCGCTTGCAACGCTTTAACACTCTCATGGAGGGAGCTGCGTGCCTGTTCCAAAAACTTGATACGCGCTTCTGTTTCTTTCTGGAACAGGTCGATATTGGTCTGAGCCGCATCGATCTTCGTGCCTTCCTGCCGAATCAGATCTCGGACTGCATCACTATGAATCGAATGACAGCCCACTGCGCTGATCACGATGAGCCCGATGCTCACGCCTCTGACTATCTGTCGGATCATACCGGTTTCCTCCTGCTCAGGAGCAATCCATCATCGGCGCAAAGTCCGCACGGCCTCTGCGAGCGGCTGCACTTCGTCGCGGGACAAAGTGACGTCAATATCGAGGTACTGCTTAATAATCGCATTGATTCGGCGAAGCGCACCCACGTTGTTGCGGTACTGATCGAAGGCCGTTAGATCCACGGTTGAGGAGGCTTGTCCGTCCTTTTCCACACGCTGCACAACTCGGCCAGTGAGTTCGGGAAGCTTCTGGAGGAGATTGCTCATGTCGCCTGTACCGGACTGAAAGACGACCTGACCATTCGGCCCTTTCCGCTCCGGGAGATTTTTGAGACGAATGTCATTGATCAGCGCGATGACCTCAGATCCCAGAAGTTCAGCATCATCCTTCGCCAATTCCGGCTCGGGCACATCGGTTACCTTGGGGTTGGTCGTGGCCCACTGCAACGCCAAGTTGAGCTTGAGCCTGGTTTGAACATGGCGATACCACTGGTGCTGCCGTTCGGTGACATTCGTCACCAACTCTCGGTATTGCTCCATCAACCGCTGGTTCTCGGCATATCCCTGATCCTTGGCGATCAAGGCTTGCTTGACTTCCGGCGGAGTGGAGCAGCCGAGACAGACCAGACTCAGCGCGACAAGAACCTGGGCTGCTTTCATGGTGATTCCTCCTTCCGACTCACGCCTGGAGCGAACCTTCACAGAACCCCAGATGCCGTCTGACTGCTCTCTCTTACGAAGGTGGAGCAGTGCAGGAAAAGCGAGCTACTATCACCCACTGCACATAGATTATGTTGATAGTATGGACGTGTCCGGCGTGCAAGTATACAGAGGCTAGTACAACTCAGTAGAGTTCCTAGGGGAGCCCACGTATGATTTCTAGATAGTATGCCTCAAGAAGCGCAGCGCGTGCTTCTTCCATCATGACCAATTGCCGTTGGTCGAATGTATTCGCGCAGTATAGATAGTGTGTTTCATCCACGAAGCCCAGCTCGACATGCACTTGTCGGCCATCAAGCTCCTTGCGCGTCAATTCCTGGATGACCGTTCGTTCCGACAACTCTTCCCAGGCCACCTGCGCCGAGGGTCCATGATTCTCATAAAGCGGTGCATTAGAATCAATGGAGTTCGCCAGCATCGCGTTGAGAGTGAACAGGCTTCCATCATCTAACTCCGGCAATTCATCCCAAGCCGCCGTGGTCTGGGTCCCGTTACTCAACACATAGAATGGTCCATCCTCCACCACTTCTTCGATTGATCGATAATGAATCAGATCCGCAGGCTGCACAAGCTGTAACCCCCTGCTGGCCAACGCACGTTGGAACGGTACTCGCCTGGCCAACTGCCGTGTTTTTTCACACACAATCATGCGGCCATATGGGCGTAGAACCTGGCACAGGTGGTCCAGTCGGCGCGCCAAACCTGTCCGCTGTTCAAACACCATCTGCTGCGATGGATCGTGTCCACGATCAAACGTCTGCCAACTCTCGCTGGGTATCCCAGGATCCTGTTCAGCCTGGAGCAGTGCGTGCGTCGTCAACACCAGATCGAAGGAGCCTGAAAAGGGTTCTGCTTGGAGATCCAAGCAGATGAACCGAAGATTACGCAGGCCCAGGTCCTTCGCCTTTTGTTGTGCGATCGCAATGGACGCCGCCGAGCGATCGATGCCGACCACATTGGCATCAGGGAAGCGGAGGGCATACAAAGTTGTCAGAATGCCGAGGCCACAACCGAAATCGAGAATGTCCTGAGCCTTGCCGAGGTACGACATCGCTTGCAGTCCGATCGCTTCATAATATTCATACCGCTGGCTATAGAGAACCGGGAAGATCTTCGGACGCGCGGCTAGATCATAGAACGCCCTTTCATCGACAGAATCGCCTGTGCGTCTTTGTTCGGCATGGATGTTGAGCTGGTTCAGCTCTTCGACGGAGAGCTGTTGTCGCTGCCACAAGAAGTACTCACGGTCGGATGTGAAGTGCCTGAGCCCCCACCACGCAAGATGCTCTCGAAGCGATTGCCCCAGTGGGTTATTCGTCATGTGCTACGCCTGCTCAAAACAGTTCACAGCAAGGCTGCAAGGAGTGAGAACCACGAGGCGTACGTAGTGCGGGTCCGTGACGTGGTTTGAACGACTGAAAAGGAAGCTGGGAAGCGTTTTGAACGGGCATCTACGGCCGTTTGAGCATGATGGCGTCAAAGTACGCTTCCGGCACCGGATGGGGAAGCCGAAGCTGCCCCGACCCGAAGGCCACATACTTCTCGCAGGTCAGCTGTTCCAAACCGATTGGACCCTTCGCGTGCAGTTTCCCCACGCTCAGCCCCACGTCGCTCCCCATTCCGAAGCTATCGCCGGCATGAATCCTGGTTGATGCATTCACTAGCACCGCACTGGCATCAACTTCTCTGGTGAATCGCATGGCCGACTCATAGCGTGTGGTGGCGATTCCGGCGGTGAGACAGGGACCATGCGCCTTAATATGGGCCAACGCTTCATCGAGGTCTTCAACCATTTTTACAGCCAGGGTCGGACCGGCGAACTGCGTATGCCAATCCGCCTCTGTCGCTGGGATGATCGCGGTATGTCCCGTCATCGCCATTTGCCCCATGAGTGCGACTGTCTTTGGGCAGGCATGCACTTCCACCTTGAATTCATCCAGCAGGCGGTTGATCAACGGAGGCAGGAACTGCCTACCCACAATCTGCTGCACCAGCAAGGTATCCAGCGAATTGGAGGCTCCCGCCTGCTGTACCTTCGAGTTGATCACCAGATTTTGCGCGACCGAAATATCGGGGGTTTCATCGATGTACAACTGCGTGAGGCCCCCATCATCGCACAGCACCGGGACCTTGGCTTGCTCCGCAACCGTCTTGCGTAACCCGGCTCCGCCACGCACAATGAGCGCATCGAGGATTTTCCCTGATCGAATTAGGTCGAGCGCGACTTCTTTCTCTTGGCGATCGATGAGCATCCAGGCCCCATGGGGTATGCCGTGCTCCGTTGCCGCCTCACGAAATCGTGCATGAATCGCCTGATGCGTCAGCTTCCATTCCGGAGCCCCACGAAAGATGCAGAGATTGCCCGACTTCAGACACAGTGCAATCGATTCCACGGTGACGAGCGGACTCCGTTCTGAGATCACGCCGACCACTCCGATCGGCACCCTCACCCTGGAGACTTGTAACCCATCCGGGCGTTCCTGTCGCGACGTCACGGCGCCAATGGGGTTTGGCAGATCGGCGATGCAATGCAGTCGCTCAACAATCTCTTTCATCTGGTCGATCGTCAGACGGACACGAGCCACAGCAGCCTTCATCCGATCTTTCATGTCCGCATTCTCAAAGGACTTTCCCACAGCCTCGACATCTTTGGCATTTTCCGCGAGAATAGCGCCTTGATCCGCAGCGACTCGATCGGCCACCGCATGCAGCACCCTCGCCTTCACGGGACCAGGAAGCAGAGCCAGATCAACCGATACTTTTCTGCAATCTTTCAATAGCTTATCAAGATACAACTTGACCGGAACTTCAGTCGACATAGGGGCCATTCTTCACGAGATACAGCTTCCAATGGGTCATTGCAATCACTCCATCTCCCTGAGACAATACCGGATACTTGGGTTTTTAGAGCCTCGGACTATACCACGCGTTTTTTTCATGAGTAAATGACCTGAACGCCTCACGTTTTTCACTGCTACAATTGCACCGGAGGATGGCGAATGAGAAGTTGGCATGCTGGCTCGCGTTGGCGCAAGAGAAAGGAACAGCGATGCGCTCACTAGTTCACATGAAGGGACAGGGTTTCACCAGGGTAGCTCTCTGTGTGTTCTTGACGGCATTACTGGGAGCCTGTGCTCAGATGAAACTGAAACCGGTAAGCCCTCTAGCTCCCCCGACTCAAGCCACGCCCGAACAAGTGACCGAACGAGAACGGGAGAATCAACCGCCCAAGGTCGTACAAGCCCGTCCCAACGGCAGCAGCCCTCAACAATGCCTGGTCAATTTCGACGATGAGAACGCGCTGGAACATATCTACTCCCAGGCGCGATCAACACTGGCATACAGGACGAGCCGAATCGGATTTGGCCCCTTGCAGACATGTGACCCATCGAAACATAGCGACTGCTGGACCTATCGCCAGCGCTGCTCCAAGCACGACATCAACGTCGACACAATCGGTCTCACACATTTCCACTTGAGCATGGAAGCGGGGATCGAGTGCTACACCCTTCCGGATCCTGGAGACGGCCTCGGCCGTGGATTCGGCAAACTCGTGGACTTTAAATGCACAGAGGTTGATTGGGCCAAAACTCCCCGCGTCTTGTCCTCGCACGATCAAAATCAGTGGGTCAAGATCTGGGTAAGCAATCCTGAGAATCGTGCACCGATGTATTTCGACATGGAATCAATTCAGGTGCTGCCCGATACTTCAATTCAACTCTGGTTCCGGAAACACGATGGAACTTGGTGGTTCTGGTCGGATCTGAAGGCCGGCAATACCTGGACCATCCGTGAGCATACACGCGATGTATCGGAAGTTCGGATCCGAGGCACCAAGGTGGGACGAGCCAGTTCCTATGTGATCGGCTCATTGGTGGTTCGAGACTAGACGAGCAACGTCCGAAACAAGCGCTACAGAGTCATGCTGTGGGGTGCGGACGCTCCGTCATCGAAGATACGGTAGCTGCCGACCGGCGCTTTTCCTCGCGGGCCAGCACGGTAGCCAGCCAAGCCCAGGCAATCATGAGTGGCACGCATGCCAACGCAATATGGGCCGTGGTGGCACCCAGGGCTCTGACTCCGGTGACCAGCCACCCCGTCGAGGCATCGCCACCCCGTGAGATAGCCGTGTCGATGAAATTCTTCGCTTTGTATTTCTCTTCTCGGCTGACAACAGTAAAGAGAACCTCGCGCGCAGGCTTTGATAACGCATACTCCCCCACCCGACGCAACACAGAAAAGACGACGTGTAGCTAGCACATCATCTGTCCGCTTTTTGTAGCACGTGATCTGTCCGGTTTAGGGTGGCCCCTCAAGGAGGGCCACCATGACACGGGCGACGGTACTACAGGAGGTGAGACAGATGCGATTT
>JAOUHD010000117.1 GCA_029865345.1 Nitrospira sp. | reverse complement strand
AGTTTCCGCCCCGCACGACTTTCGACTTACCCGTTGCCGGTCCTTGAGGATTCTTCGTTGGGCTCTTCTTGTAATAGTCATGGTCATACCAGTCGTTGACCCATTCCCAGGCATTGCCGGCCATGTCGTAGATACCGTAGGGGCTCTTGCCCATTTCGAACATCCCCACCGGAACCAACGCCATATGGTTCGCCCATTCCTTCTTGCCGAAATTCGCGTGGAGCCTGGTGGGAGCCTCGTTGCCCCAGGGGTAGAGACGGCCATCTGTCCCCCGCGCCGCCTTTTCCCACTCCGCCTCTGTCGGCAGACGCTTGCCGGCCCATTTGCAGAACGTAGCTGCATCCGACCAGCTGACGTTCACGACCGGACGTTTCTGATGGCGGGGTTGGTTCATGATCTCCCATTCCGGCGGCGCCTTCATGCCCGTCGTCTCCAGATACTTGGCATACTGCCCCACCGTCACGTGGTACTTGTCCATATAGAACGCGTCAAGGTAGACGCGATGCACGGGCTTTTCGTCAGCTTTCAGCGTGCTCCCCATCGTGAATTCCCCTGCCGGCACCAGCGCCATTGGTACGTCGCGGGGATCGGTCGGGAACGCTTCCCCTGCTGACCCATCTGGTTTGAGACTATGCGGCGAGGTGGTCGAACGTCGCCCAGGGAATTTCGCTTGTAACTGTTGATAGACGGCCTGTTGCTCATTGTTGAGGCTCAACTCATGAGCGCCGTCCAGAGCCTCCTCCGCCTGCTTCATCTTGTCGGACGGAGTTTGTCCACCGGCAAGCAGACCCTTTGCTTCCTCCAGCAAGCGCCACGCGGTCACTTCCTCCAGCGACTGCCACACCTTCATTTTGCTTAACCGTGGTTCCCTCGTCCCCGTGATCCTGGATTTCGCATCCAGATGCAACACAGTCTCGTAATGTTCTTCTGCGCAGTCCCAGGCGGCTAATCCTCGACAGGCCTCAGCCAGGTTGAAATGAGCCTGCACATTCGACGAATTCTTGATGAGCCCTGCCTCCAACATCACGCGCGCTTCGGCATATTGTTTCTGCTTTAACAGACTTTCTCCCTTGGCGAAGTCCTGCTCGCCAGTGTCGGCTGACAGCGCCATGGAGTTTGCGGCCATGTTCAAACAAATGACAAAACTCAGCACCCCAACCGTCTGTCTCATACACGCGTCCCTTCCGCTTGTGACTGCCCTATGGCAGTGGGTCTTGCCTCCCGGTAAGAGCACCGGCCGCTGTCGTGAATACAGCCTTCATAGTTTGAAAGATAACATAACGTGACCTAAGCATAAAGAAGACTGAGCGAGCGACCACATTTTGGCGGTTGATGAATGTGGGTTCGCGACAGGTCTCCGGCGAGTATAGGAGTCTCTCCCGGTTGGTCTGCAGCATGAAAGGGACCAATCATCCTGAGACGGAACACCATGCCGGCTATGAGAGCCTTATCTCTGTTCCTCATATCTGGCCTTCCCCCTCCAAACTCAGACTGTCGCCTTCTGGGACAAAGGTTCGGTGGCTCCTGTCGCAAAGGGCGACTCTTGTCGATCATTGCTGATATCGTTCTGCGGAACTGGTCAATTTCAAAGGCTGAATGTTAGGTGCTCTTGACCCACCCCACGGTTCCCTCCTTGCAATCTACACGGACTGACTGGTCGAAGAGCTGGCTTAATTGTGTAGAGAGATGACGGGTATTGCTCCGACAATGAGCAGAAAGGCAAAGCAACAGACATGAAATCGCGCTGGTGCATGGTGGCCGTTGTTCTCTGGATCATGACAATTGCGGTTCTGGGATGGCTCTTCAGCAAGGGATTGACGGCAAAGGGAAGTGACGGGCGCACGGAAATACTGCTGGCAGCCGCTGAACGCGATCACATCCTTGCGGAAATGCGACACCTTTTGAAAGCCGTGGACGGCGTCGTCAGGGAACTGGGAGAGCCGAAACCTGATCTGAAGCAGATGGAAGCAGCGGCCAGAGAGGTCGGGATGCACATGGCTGCGGATACGGAGCCGGCCATCATGGCTAAGCTGCCGCTGCCGTTTAAGCAGATGGGCATGTCGATCCACAAGGACATGGATGCTCTGGCCGATGCGATTGTACAGAACGAGACACCTCAACAGATCTTACGACGGCTGTCGAGCATGACGGCCCGCTGCACGGCCTGTCATGACATGTACAGATTCAAAGCGAGCGAGTAGCTGTCAGTGATCAGCAATCAGCAGTAGGGCAGAAGAGAAGAAAGCGAAGCGAGAGTGAATCCATTTCCAATGTGGTGACTCACACCCAATGAGAGCTCCTGTCATGGCCGGATGGCACAAGCCTCGAAGGCGGGAAATCCGCCACAACCGAGAGCAATGTCGCTCCGGTCATGTGTACAAGGAGGTACTCTATGCAGCCCAGAAAGATATTATCCATCATGGTCGCAGCAGCCACGCTGTTGCCATTTAGTTATGCGGCCGTCGCCTCGGCGCAAGATCTCGACCGTGACCGCGATCAGCTGAAGACGCAACAACAACTTCAAGACAGGGACAAGTTGCAGACCAAAGACAAACTCCAAACCAAGGATCAGCTGAAGGAGAAGGACCAGATCAAGGAACAAGAACGGACGCGTGAACGTGAACGGATGCGAGAACATATGCAGACAGAACGTCCAGACAAGCCGCAGCATGAACGGCCTGAGCGCGGTGGGGGAGGAGGACGGCACTAGGAGGAAGCGAGCTCTGGGTGTTGGGTTGACATGTCGCTCGGCACTCAGGACTCAGCACTTCGGGTCGGAGGTGTGAGATGGCACGAGTGGCAATCATCGGCGCATCGATCGGCGGCCTACCTGCCGCCTATGAAGCACGGGCACTGTTGGACAAGAAACACACGGTGACGGTTATCTCCAATGTCGGCTCATTTCACTTCGTGCCGTCGAATCCCTGGGTCGCGGTCGGCTGGCGCACACGCAAAGACATCAGCTTTGAGTTGGGACCTGTGTTGGCAAAGAAGGGAATCGAATTCGTTCATGCCATGGCCGATCGAATTGAACCAGAACAGAACCGGGTCATCACGGCGAAAGGCGAGGTGCCGTACGATTATCTCATCATCGCCACGGGGCCGAAGCTCAAATTTGCCGCTGTGCCTGGCCTGGGCCCAAGCGGCTATACCCAATCGGTGTGCAACGTGGACCATGCAGAACAGGCTTGGGGCACCTATCAGAGTTTTCTGAAAGATCCGGGCCCAATAGTCGTGGGCGCCGCGCAAGGTGCCTCGTGCTTTGGTCCGGCCTACGAGATGGCGTTCATCCTGGATGCGGATTTGCGGAAGAAAAAACTCCGCAAGAAAGTCCCGATCTATTTTGTGACACCGGAACCTTACATCGGCCATATGGGCCTTGCCGGTGTAGGCAAATCGAGGCGGCTGATGGAGGATGAGTTTGCCGAACACTCCATCAAACCGATCCATAACACAGCCATCAAAGAAGTCCAGCCTGGGAGGATGCTCTTGGAGGACGGTCAGGAGTTGCCCTTCCGCTACTCGATGATGATCCCGCCGTTTGCCGGAGTCGATGCGGTGGCGGGGACAACGGGTCTTTGCAATCCCAAAGGGTTCGTCAACATCGATGCCTATCAGGCCAATCCAAAGTACAGGAACATTTACTCGGTGGGGGTCTGTGTCGCCATTCCGCCGGTCGAGCAGACACCGGTCCCGACCGGTGCGCCGAAGACCGGGTACATGATCGAATCCATGGTGTCGGCGGCCGTTCATAATATCAAGGCCGATATCGAGAACAACATGAAGAAGGAAACCGCGACGTGGAATGCGATCTGTCTGGCGGACATGGGCGATACAGGGATGGCGTTCGTGGCCCTGCCCCAGATGGCCCCGCGCAACGTCACATGGGCAAAGAAAGGCAAATGGGTCCACCTGGCCAAGATCGCGCTGGAAAAGTACTTTCTGATGAAGATGAAACGGGGCGTCAGCGAGCCCTTCTTCGAGAAGGCGATTCTCGATGCAATCGGCATCACCAAGCGAGAATAGAGCGGCCAACGTGACGGACTTTCCGCTCTGAATCCTTTGCTCCGTCCCTGCCTCACATAGACAAGAGGAAAGGAGGGTGCTATGAAACTCAATGAACGTTTGCGATTGATTGCCGGTATCTTCGTGCTGGCCTCGGTCATTCTGGGCGCGACCGTCCACCCCTACTGGAATTATTTCGCCGCGTTCGTAGCGGTGAATCTCATCCAATCGGCCTTTACCGGCTGGTGTCCGATGATGGCGCTGTTACGCAAGCTCGGGGTGCAAGAATAGTCGTGACTTTCTAATGAGTTACGTTATCCTAAGGGGGGGGTGGCTGGGTTCCTCCACGGGTGGTGAGACAAGATGGCTATACCGCTGAATCTGACGGATGCGTTCGCAAGTGAGCGGGATCTACGCAATATGATTGCCGCTCGGAAGGTCTGCTTCGACCACGATCCGTTCTACGTTAAGAATGGATCAAATCAGATCGTGCAGATTGGTTTTCAGCTCAACCTCTACGCCGCGTTTCAGGATCCTAAGCATCTGCCGTCTGGTGAGGACACCGAATTGCGTGACCTCATCGGTGACCTTCGACGGCTTTGCCGTGTGTTCTTTCAGTCGCTGGATCTTCTGAAACCTTGCCAATATCCCGAACCTCCGATGCATCGGATCATGTATTCTCCAGAACGCCGATATCGTGCAGAAGTCAGCCTTCAGGTCCCTATCTTCGATCGCGGACACTATGGTGCGAAACCGGATCGTAGTCTTGAAGAGCTGCTCGCGACGGCAGAATGTCTGCTCCGACAGTTGGGGGCCAGGCGCGGGACATGGGAAGATCAGAGGGGCGCGAATGCGCAGCCCGAGGATCGGTGTGAGGACCATGCTCGAGCAGCCATGGGTGGACTCTGAGTCCGGAGGGCAACATCGAACAAGTGAAAATCAGATCAGTAAATCGAATGTTTATCGCAGTCCTGTTATTGGCTGGCTGCGGGTCCAAAGAAGAGCCGACCACCACGGTGGTATCAGCTGCTCCACAGAAGACCATTCAGGCTGCAGTCGTTGAGACCAAATCTACCTCGGTGCCGATCCGTGTTGAAGTGACCGGTCAGGTTGCTCCCATTTTCCAAGCCACTCTCTCTAGTCGCATCCAAGGAACGATCGATAAGCTGCTCGTTCGAGAAGGCTCGCGAGTCTCCAAGGGTCAGCTCCTGATCCAGCTGGACAGCCGAGATCTTCAGGCGGACCTGGCCCGCGCTCACGCGGAGGTCGAGAATGCAAAGGCGCACCTCGACCGGATGAACCAGCTGTATGCCCAAGATGCGGTGTCAAAACAAGAGATGGAGAATGCAACCCGAGCCTATCGAGTGGCCGAGGCCAGTCGCAGAGCGGTGGAGGCTCAACTGAGCTACACGATGGTAAGAGCTCCATTTGAAGGAGTCATCACAGAAAAGAAAGTGGAGGCGGGGGAATTGGCCTCGCCGGGTCAGCCGCTGCTTAAAATGGAAGATCCTCTACATCTTCGTCTGGAAGCCACGGTAGCGGAAGGAGATCTGAAGTCGGTTTCTCGCGGGGACAAGATTCCGGTCGTCATTGATGCCTTGGGAGGCCAAGCCTTGACCGGCCTCGTCAGCCAAATTCTCCCTGCCGGCAACCCGCAAACGCATACCTTTATGGTCAAGGTGGATTTGCCGAAAACACCCGGACTCAAGACCGGCATGTTCGGCCGGTTCCAGCTCGACAAGGGCTTGACTCAAACCATTCTTGTCCCTTCGGCAGCCGTTGTCGAGCGGGGTGAACTCAGCAGCCTCTATGTTGTTGGATCGGATCAGACCGCCCGCCTCCGTTGGGTCAAACTCGGGCGGCGTTTTGAACAACAGGTGGAAATCCTTTCAGGGCTCAATATAGGCGAACGAGTCTTGGTCGACGGAAGCAGAGGAGTTGATGGGGCCGCCGTGCAGATCGTCGAGATGGTGGCCTCGCCGGCTGGAAAAACTCCGTGAAGTGTCCCTCGTGAAACGTGAAGCGCAGGATGGATTGCGAGACACGCTTCACGAGATACGAACGACGGTTGACCAATGACAGACTATCGACCAGGCCTTTCAGGCCGCATCGCGGCCCTCTTTATCCATAGCAAGCTCACGCCGCTCATCATCCTTGGCGTGTTGTTGCTGGGCGCATTTGCCGTGGTTGTCACGCCTCGTGAGGAGGAACCGCAGATCGTGGTTCCGATGGCCGATGTCTGGCTGCCGTTTCCCGGCGCGTCCGCCAAGGTTGTCGAAGAACAACTCACTAAACCATTCGAGCGTAAACTCTCCGAGATCAAAGGCGTCGAGTATGTCTACTCGATCTCGCGTCCCGGCGGCGCGCTGATTATCGTCCGGTTCTACGTCGGTCAGCCGATGGAACAGAGCCTGGTCGATCTCTACGACAAGTTGATGTCGAATCAGGACCTGCTGCCGCCCGGCGCCGAACCCTTTCTTGTTAAGCCGAAGGACGTCAACGACGTTCCGATCGTCACCCTCACGATCTCCAGCGAGCGATACGGAGAATTCGAGCTCCATCGCCTGGCCGAACAGGTATTGGAGGAGACCAAGAAGGTGCCTGGTACGTCGGCCGGGTTCATCGTCGGCGGACGGCCGCGCGAGCTGCGCATCCAGATCGATCCGGCCAGATTGAAAGCCTATGGACTGACGCCGTTGCAGGTCGCGACCGTCGTGCGCGGAGAGAATCGGGCCTTGTCGACCGGCCGCTTCGAGAGCCGCAATCAAAGTTTGCTCGTGGAGACTGGCCGATTCATCCGGTCACGCGAAGATCTGGAAAGCTTGGTGGTCGGTGTCAGTGAGCAGCGCCCGGTATACCTACGCCAAGTGGCGGATGTGACAGACGGTCCGGCGGAAGCGACGAGCTATGTCTGGTTCGGCTTTGGCGCCGGAGGCGCCGGTGAAACGTCACACGTCAAACGTGAGGCGGAGCTGACAGACGATGCTTCACGAGATTCGCTTCGCGAATTTCCCGCAGTCACCGTGGCTATCGCCAAGCAGGCCGGCATCAATGCCGTCACGGTTGCCGCCGAGGTGATCCATAAGGTCGAGGGGATGAAGGGAGTGACGATTCCCTCTGATGTGCGCGTCACGGTCACCCGAGACTACGGGGAAACAGCGCAAGAAAAAGCCAACGAACTGTTATGGCACCTGCTGATCGCCGTCGTCGCCGTGGTGATCTTTCTTGGTGTGGCATTGGGACCGAGACCGGCTCTTGTCGTGTCCATCGCGATTCCGCTCACCCTCGCGTTGACGTTGTTCGCGTCGATGCTGATCGGCTATACGATTAACCGCGTGACGCTCTTTGCCCTCATCTTTTCAATCGGCATCCTCGTGGATGACGCGATCGTGGTGGTCGAGAATACCTACCGGCATCTGAAGATGCGTCTCAGGCCCCATGACGAAGCCTCGATCCATGCCGTCGACGAAGTTGGGAATCCCACGATCCTGGCGACATTTACCGTCATCGCCGCCCTCCTGCCCATGGCGTTCGTGTCTGGGTTGATGGGACCATATATGAGACCGATTCCCGTCAACGCCTCTATCGCCATGTTTTTTTCGTTGTTGGTCGCCTTTGTCGTGATCCCCTGGTTTTGCCGGACTTGTTATCGTCCCGGAGTTGCGCTATCAGGGATTGACCATGAAGGTGACGAGAGCGGGCTCACAGCTCGGATCTATCGACGAGTCCTTTCTCCGTTACTGGCCCATCCGATGCTCGCGTATGCCTTTCTAGGGATTGTTGGACTGTTGCTCGTGGTGTCGACCCTGTTGTTCTACACCCGTCATGTCGTGGTGAAAATGCTCCCCTTCGACAACAAGAGTGAACTCCAACTGGTGATCGACATGCCGGAAGGGACGACACTTGAAGAGACCGCACGGGTCACGCAGGCGCTGGGACGATACGTGAAGACTATACCGGAAGTGCGGGACTATCAGGCCTATGTCGGCACGGCGTCGCCCTTTAACTTCAGCGGCTTGGTACGCCACTACTATTTACGGGAGCAACCTCATGAGGCCGACATTCAGCTCAATCTGGTCGCGAAGCATGAGCGAGCCGCCCAAAGTCATGAGATCGCTCAACGGATTCGCCCACCGGTGCAACAGATCGCTCGTGAATACGGAGCGAACGTGAAGATTGTCGAAGTGCCGCCGGGGCCGCCTGTGCAATCAGTTCTGGTGGCGGAAGTTTACGGTCCCGATTATGGCAGACAACTCGCTGTCGCTCGCGAGATTCGAACGCTGTTCGAATCCACGCCAGGAGTGGTCGATGTGGATGATTATATTGAGGCGGATCAAGTGAAATACGTCTTCGTGGTCGATCGAGCGAAAGCGGCCCTCGCCGGTATTCCATCCGAGGAAATTGTGAACACACTGCGTATGGCGCTTCAGGGGGCGAAGGTCGGGTTGGTCCATATTCCTCAAGAAAAGAGTCCGGTTCACATCGTGCTCCGCCTGCCGCTTGCCGAGCGAACCGGCCTAGAGCATCTGGGCGAGATTGGGCTGCGGACGAGCACCGGCGGTATCGTTCAGTTGTCGGAACTGCTGAGGATCGAGCAAACCGTCCAAGACAAGGCGATTTATCATAAGAATCAAAAGCCCGTTGTCTATGTGGTCGCGGATGTCGGCGGCCCAGGAGCAGAGCAAGCGGAAAGTCCCGTGTACGGTGTTCTCGGAGTAGGAAAAAAACTGGAAGAGTTTCGACCGGCAGAAGGGTATCAGATCGAGCAGTCCTATACCTCACAGCCGTGGTCGGAAGAGAAGATCGCCATGAAGTGGGATGGCGAATGGCACATCACGTATGAAACATTCCGTGACATGGGGATCGCGTTTGCCGTGGCTATGTTGCTGATCTATCTCTTGATCGTCGGGCAGTTCCAATCGTTCATGACTCCGTTGATCATCATGGCTCCTATCCCGCTCACGCTGATCGGCATTTTGCCCGGGCATTGGTTGACCGGATCGTACTTCACCGCCACGTCCATGATCGGCTTCATCGCGCTGGCCGGCATCATCGTGAGGAACTCCATTCTTCTGGTCGATTTCATTCAGCTGCAAGAACGGGCGGGTGTTGCGTTATCAGAAGCCGTCATCACGGCGGGCGCGATTCGGACGCGTCCCATCGTGCTGACTGCGGCGGCATTGATGGTAGGGGCCTTCGTCATCATCCTCGATCCCATCTTTCAGGGATTGGCCGTCTCGCTGCTCTTCGGTGTCGGCGCGTCGACATTGTTGACCCTCGTCGTGATTCCAGTCCTGTACTACCATGTGATGGGGCGACCACGAGGGTCAAGTCCTGAGGGTAATCACGCGCCGCTAGGAAACAGAGAGGTGCCGTCCCTTGCAGCGAACGGTCACGGGTAGTTCCAGCCTCGTGTAGCGGTTAGAATTTGGAGAGAGGCAGCTGCGGTCGGGACCCGACTGCGGAGAAGCTAGGGATTGGCCTTGGTTTGGTCAAATACCTTACTAGGAACGAGAGTTGTTTTTCATGATGAGCCTCCACGCTCTGTAGATAGCAAGTTAAGTTGTCCGGTTTATGGAGCACGTGATCTGTCCGGTTCTTCTTGTCGCCGTGTTCAGTCGCCCGCTGAATTTATTTTGCGCACACACTGGCCCCAGGACCGACGATCG
>JAOUHD010000189.1 GCA_029865345.1 Nitrospira sp. | reverse complement strand
GATATGATGTGGAGCGGGACTATATGGAGTGTGAGTACAAGGCAAGGTTAGCCAACGAGCAGCACTTCTACAGTCAGAGTTCACCCTTTCCCTTCGGTGCCGGACCTCAGAGTCCGGCCGACCATGCTCGCGCACTGCATGGCCTCTCGACCATCAACGTCATGCGAGATACGTGTCTTGCGGCAAAAGGTTACCATCTTAATTAGTTCCAGCGTGCAGATAGCACAGATCCTCAAACCGCTCGCCGCCTCGATACTTCGCGATGACCATCCACTCCCGTCGAGCATCGGTCAGGCCGATATAGGCCACACCATCAAGCCGAAACGGTTGAATCGTAAAGAGCGTGCTCAACGCAGGGGATGGTGATAGCTTGTCCATGGGAAGAGACGTCAGCGGATATGTTCCTCCGGTACGCTCAAACTTGTCGTGCGTTGCCAACAGGGGGCTCATGTCTTGCCAACCGAGTTGGTCAAGGACTGGGCTATTGGCGGGAAAGACATAGAAGCTCTCACTCGGTGCGCCCTTCATGCAAAACGTGGTCTTCACCACTAAGTCGTCGCGCCCATCGTTGTTCAGATCCATGTTCGCCTTGTCGAGACTCGAGCAGCGCCTGATCTTTGGTCCCTCTCCCTTCAACTCCACCGCGGTCCACTCCACAGTCCTTGATAGCTCGGGGGCGGCATTCAGTCCTTCTCCAAACAACTTCGCCATTTTTTCGCACAGCGGCTTGTCGCTGTACGCTGCCAGCTCCACTGATGCCGCAGATACGAATGTTGGAAGCATCGCCACCAAAAGGCTTCCCATCCAAGTCCGTTTCATCGCCATTTTACTGGCCTCCTAACCCACATTATGTTGATTGACATCCCGACTGTCCGTTTTTAAGATACCTCTACTAATTTCGTGCCCTTACAACTCATGACACTCACTCCGCTTCAAGACCTCGCTCAATCCCTCGTCAACTGCGAGCGATGTAAACTCGCCAAGCTGGGGCGCAGCCAGGTTGTGTTCGGCGTGGGGAACCCTCATGCCAGTATCATGTTTGTCGGCGAAGCGCCAGGTCTCAATGAAGATCAGAAGGGTGAGCCGTTCGTGGGGGCAGCCGGAAAAATCCTGAATGACCTCCTAGCCTCGGCAGGTCTCTCACGCGATCACATCTACATTGCCAACGTCATCAAGTGCCGGCCACCGAATAATCGCGACCCAGAGCAAGACGAAGTCGAAACCTGCAAGCCATTCCTACTGCAGCAGATTCAATTGATACGTCCGAAATTGGTTTGCACCTTGGGGAACTGGGCCACGCAGACGTTGTTGGAGCGGAAAGTCGGTATCACGAAAGTGAAGGCTCAGGCCTTCTACATGAAAGATTTTGTGCTTTTTCCTCTGCTCCACCCCGCAGCCGCTCTCCATCAAGGCAACCTGCTCGTCACGTTGAAAGAGGACTTCAAGAAGCTCAAAGAATTTCTCGACCGCCACTCCAAACCAGCTGAGCCAACCAGCGCAGCTCCTACCCCAGCCGAACCAGTCTTGAATATTGAATCCCCCCAGCCAGCTCAGATGGATCTGTTTGGATAACCTTGCTGTTTCAAGCCCATGGCGAACGGGCTACTCAGTTCTCCCCCCTTGCGAGCAGCAATGTTCTTAGCTCTTCGTATACATTGCGCCGTGGACCGACAAAGACAATATCAAGGCAAGACTCGTCATCATGAATGCGGTAGATAATTCGATAGGTCCTGACACGATAGGATCGAAGTCCGGCGAGTTCAAATTGAAGGGAATGACCTGCGAGCGGAGAGATCAATAGCTCCCTGATGCCTTCCTTGATCTCTCGCTTAACTTGAGGATGAAACCTACGGATTCGCTCAGCCGCTTCCGCCGTATACCGAGCTCGGTAGCCTTTCACGGATTCTCGCGTCCAAATACCGCGTCATGGCTCACCCACTGCCCTTTCTCAGCCAGCTTCAAGGATCGACGGAGCGCGCGCATCGATTTTTGATCACTCAGAATCTCGATCGTCTCCATGAGCCCCTCAAACTGATCCATACTCAAAAGCACAGCCGAAGGAACGCCATCGCGCGTAATAGCCACAACCTCCTGCTTGTGCTTCATCCGTCTGATTAGGTCCAATAACTTATTTTTAGCCTCACTGACGGAAACGTACTCATCAACTTGTGGCATAGCTACCTCCTACTAGCTTTATTAGTAGCCATTATAGTGGCTTATAGGAGTCCTGGCAAGCAAGCATCACAGATAGCGGTCCCTACCGCACCAGTCCTCAATATCGAATCTCCTCAGCCGGCACAGATGGATCTGTTCGGGTCATAACTCACACGTTTTCTCTTCCCTTACGTATAGCAGCAGCATTGATCTCAACGGCCCGAAAGAGGACCTCGGCGGACGAAGGAAAGGCAGCTCCTCCTTCGCCATGCACAAAAAAGTAGCCTGGCCCTCATTTATCGTCCGCTGAAATTCAAGAAGCATTGAACAGCTATTGGCTTCCCAAGTAAACTTGCCTTCCACAGGGATACCGCGCGACACGGCAAAGTCGCCCGCAGCAGACTTATTAGTTAGGCAACCCGAGGCACTATGAAGTTTGAGCTAGAAGAAAGTCTCAGGGGCGCACCCGACGAGAAACTGTTAGAAGACATGCGTCGCAGCGCCAAAGCGATTGGCAGGGTCACAATTACGAT
Organism: Nitrospira sp.; assembly: GCA_029865345.1. Classification (GTDB taxonomy): domain Bacteria; phylum Nitrospirota; class Nitrospiria; order Nitrospirales; family Nitrospiraceae; genus Nitrospira_D. The sequence goes on along the minus strand of JAOUHD010000189.1, from coordinate 2,726 downwards.
GGCCGAATACGAGAGAAGCGGAAAGGCTCATCCGAGTACGATTCAAAGACGATTTGGATCGTGGCCTAAGGCGCTAAAGTTGGCAGGCCTGCAGCCCAGTAGATCGAAAATTTGGATAACCGATGAGGAGCTATTCGAGAACATCAAGTCACTGTGGATGAGCCTAGGCCGCCAGCCCAGATACACTGAGGTAAGAGCGCCTAACTCCCGATTCTCAGCTGGAACATACGAAAACCGATTTGGTTCATGGGCAAAAGCACTCCGCGAGTTTGTAGCGTGGGTTAACTCTGACGCTTCAGATCAGCCCCAACAAGACGCAGAACAAGCACTGGATGCAGCGGATGCAACCATTCAAATTTGCTCTACGACGCGTCGCACTCGCCGGGAAATATCCGATCGTCAGAGATTTCGAATCCTCGTAAGGGATGGATTTCGGTGCAAAGCCTGCGGTGCAAGTCCACTAAAGGAGCCAGGCATCGAACTGCACGTTGATCATGTTTTACCTTGGTCGAAAGGTGGCGAGACAACCGATGACAATCTTGAGACCAAGTGCAAACAATGCAATTTGGGCAAGGGAAACGCATTTCATGTCTAACAACGCCATCAACTCGGACAGCAAAAATCGGCGCTCCTTCGTCGCTCTGCTTTTCGCTGCCGGTTATGGCGAACGATGGGCATCTACCAGAGGAGATGGTTATGCCAAACGGAAAAATGGAAGGAATGGGGGCGTTGCTTGACTTACAATCTCTACTCCAATTCGATGGGGCTTGGATATAGCCGAGCCGGTGAGCCTGACATCGCGTTTGTTTCAATACACTCCTCCAAATTTGCTGACCTTCTCCTCAACGACGACCGCTGCTGCTGACCCGTGCATCAGCGTCATGCTGAGTCTCGATGCAGCAAAACCACGTGGCCCACTCCCAGCGGGTGGCATAGACTGCTCGACGCTCCGTTAGCCCTTCGATCTGAATGGAGCTAGTTTCTGAGCCGATCGTGGCTGAGCGTGAGGGCTCGCCAGAAGAGCTCTGGCAAGGGCGGGAGCAGTTGCGGATGTAGGGGTTAGGCTTTTGCTTTGACGGTAGACGAGGAGTCTGAATCTGCGGCTTCACCGCCCTCTTCCTCAGCAGGTTTTTCTTCTTCCGGCACATCGAACCACTGCACCAACATTTCTTCCCACCAAGTTTCAGTCACCTCAGTCCCCGGGTCCGTCCCCAGAAAAGCCACGTCTTCTTTCCTGACGGATGCTCCGACGAGCTGCGGCTGGGATTTCGCGCGATTGATGACTTCCTTCGTAGCATAGCCGCCGATGATCCAGGAATCCGGGTCAGCTCGGCGAGATTTATAGGCCTTCAAGCCATGCTTGAGATATACGAAGATCTGCTGTTGAACCGGATCGGTGACGCCGGTCTGTGGGAAACTGAGCGTTTTTTCTATTTGCTTTCGCCAATGCCGATCATCGTAACGAGACGTGATTAACTGCAGCATCTTCTTTCCCAGCTCAGTATCAAGTGGCATAGCGTGAGGTTCTTACTCGTCGTTATTTGCGGCTATACAGGCCGGTGAAGGAAGCTTTGGCCAGGGCATTCTGATTGAGATAGTACCCGACCATTGCGCCGGATGCCTGTGGTTTCAACGACAATTGATCTACTTTTAATGCATACACCGTAAAGATGTAGCGATGCGGTTTGTGGCCGGCAGGAGGACAGGGGCCACCGTACCCAGGCTCACCGAAATCTGTCATGCTTTGCACCGCGCGTTGCGGCTCACCGGAGCCGCCCGGCTTTCCGGCGCCCGCGGCGAGTGCCGAGATATCCGGAGGAATGTTGAAGATGACCCAATGCCACCAGCCGCTGCCGGTGGGCGCATCCGGATCATACATGGTCACGGCAAAACTCTTGGTCCCCTTAGGAGCATTGTTCCAGCGCAACTCCGGAGACACATTGTCGCCAGTGCATCCAAATCCGTCGAAGACATGTGCCTTGCCAATCATGCCCTTATGCTTAATGGTCGAACTGGTGAGCTGAAAATCTGCCGCAGCACTGATGCCAGGCATGAGTGCGATCGCACATAGAATGCTGCTCCAGATCAGTCTCATACGTCGAGTCTCTCTCTTGAATGTAGAAAAAGTCCTCTGAGTTCGTCTCGCGTTGCGCGAGCTACCCGAGCTGTTGCTTAAAGAAGGTCTTGGTTCTGGCCCAGGCGTCCTTCGCAGCCTCTGGCCGATACACGGATGGATCGGTATCTCGGAAAAACGCATGAGGAGCGCCAGGATAGGTTTTAATCTCGCCGGCTTTCCCATACTTCTTCAATGCCGTGGCCAGTCGCTGGACATCCGCCTTGGTAATCCAGCCATCGTCTTCACCGTAGAGGTACAGCACCGGGCAGGCCAGCTTCTGAATCGGCGTATCAGGATTGGGCACTTGGCCATAGAACGGCACTGCCGCTTTGATCTCCACATTGACGCAGGGCAGCATGAGCGCATAGGAACCGCCCATACAGAACCCGGTGACACCAATCCTCGTGGCATCGACCTCTGGAACTGATTTTAGATACGCCACGGTGGCATTCAAATCAGCGAGGCCGTCTTCCTGTTTCAGCGTATTCATGAGCGTGCCGGCTTCGCCGGCATCTGTCGTCAGCGCATAGCCCAATCGCGAATAGAGATCCGGCGCGATCGCGACATAGCCTTCTGCCGCATATCGCCTCGCGATATCCTTCATATGATC
>JAOUHD010000206.1 GCA_029865345.1 Nitrospira sp. | reverse complement strand
CCCAGTTTCCGTCCGGAATAGGTATCGAGTAGATAGCTCCGTAGCACACCACGCTCCACGATCGTGTTCTTGCGCGTGGCCAATCCTTCGCCGTCAAACGGGCGAGATCCAAGGCCTCCGGCCATCCGGCCGTCGTCGTACACGGTCATGAGATCGGACGCAATCGTCTGACCAAGCTTATCGAGAAGGAACGAGGCCCGCTTGTAGAGACCGTAGCCGGAAATGGCACCACACAAGTTTGCGAGCAGGCTCCCAGCCATCTCTTGGTCAAACACCACCGGTACTCGCTTGGTCGCCACTTTGCGCGCGCCCAGGCGGCGAACGGCTCGTCTGGCTGCCTCCTGCCCGATCGATTCCGCTGAGGCCAGCCTTGCAAATTTGCGCTGCACCTCATACCAGGCATCCCGCTGCATAGCCCCGGTCGTGGGCTCAGTTGCAATCGGAGAGACGGACAGCGAAAAGTTTGAACTCTTATAGGACCCGACGAACCCATGGCTGTTCGCCAGCACCACTCGCCCAGATGACGAATCAAACTCCGCACCTTCCGAGTTCGTAATGCGTGGATCCGTGGCAAAGGCCGCCGCTTCTCCGCGCTTGGCCCAATCAATCTGCGTTTCCGTATCGAGCACGGCCTCATCATAGAGATCAAGGCTCGGCTGGTCCGTAGCCATCTGAGCCGCATCTGGTAACCCCGATACGTCATCCTCAACAACCGCCCTAGCCAAGGTGCACGTGTCTGCAATAAGCCGTTCAAGAGAGTCTTGTGAAAAGTCTGATGTCGAGGTCGTCGCCGAACGTTTTCCGATAAAGACGCGCAGTCCGAGCCGTTTCTCTCTCGCCTTCGTTAATCGATCGACTGTGCCGACCCGCACCTGGACGGAAAAGGTCTCGCCGTCGGCCACCACGATATCCGCCTCTGTCGCGCCGCACGCTTTCGCACGAGCCAGAACATCGGCAGCCAGCTGCCCATAGCCGTTGGTGATTGTGGCAGGCTCTGTTCCTCGTTGCCCTTGATGCACACGCCCTCTTTTCTGTCAGTTGTCATGTGGTCGGCCTCCTTGGTGGGCCCTGAGACCAAATGACTCGTGACTCTCTTACCTCTGCGTACCCCCGACCGTGATTTCGTCGATTTTGATGGTTGGCAAGCCGACCCCAACCGGCACCGATTGGCCGTCCTTCCCGCACGTCCCGATCCCATTGTCGAGTTTCAGATCATGCCCCACCATCGAGACCTTGGTGAGGATCTCCGGTCCACTCCCGATCAATGTTGCTCCCTTCACCGGCTTCGTGATCTGTCCGTCCTCGATGAGGTAGGCCTCGCTGGCAGAGAACACGAACTTCCCACTGGTGATATCAACCTGCCCACCGCCGAACGAGACGGCATAGAGCCCTTTTTTCACCGACCGAATAATGTCCTGGGGATCCGACTCACCGGCCAACATGAAGGTATTCGTCATTCGAGGGAGCACCACACTTTGATAATTCTCACGCCGACCGTTGCCGGTCAGAGGAATGCCCATGAGGCGAGCGTTGAGCTTATCGGTGATATAGCGGCGGAGAATCCCCTTCTCGATGAGTGTCGTACAGCTGGTTGGCGTTCCCTCATCATCCATATTTAACGAACCTCGGCGAAATGGGAGGGTTCCATCGTCGACGATCGTGCAGACGTCCGACGCCACGCGTTTCCCGATCAAGCTTGAGAAAGCCGACGTCTTTTTCCGGTTGAAGTCAGCTTCCAAGCCATGTCCGATTGCCTCGTGCAGCAGGATACCGGGCCAGCCACCGGCCAACACCACGGGCATGACCCCGGCCGGAGCATCCACAGCGGACAAGTTCAGGATCGCCTCTCGCGCCGCCTCTCGCGCATAGCTCAAGTGTCGATTGTCCTCGAGGTAGTACTCAAATCCAACCCGGCCGCCCCCGCCGAAGCTCCCGACCTGTCGATTGTCACCGTCCTCGGCAATACAGGTGATCTGCAGACGGGACAACGGTTGAATATCGCCGACCAGTGTCCCATCAGAGGTCGCAACCGCCACCACCTTGTACTCGGTGTTAAAAGAAGCCATGACGTTCTTAATGCGGGGATCGTACCGTCTGGCCTCGGCATCAATTGCGTTCAACAGCGCCACGCGATCAGCCGTGGCAACCTCGGCCTTCGCCCGTTCGATCGGATAGAGGTCTCTGGACGGTCGGCGCTGGGTAGGCACCGGAACGGGAGAAGCTCCCTGAGGAGAATTGGCGATGTAGCGTGCCGTGTCGGCCGCAATCTCCAGATCCTTCTTCGTGAGTTCATCTGAGTAGGCAAACCCTGTCTTCTCACCAGCCGTTGCACGGACGCCGACCCCTTGAGAGATACTCTTAGCTGCACGCTTAACGATGCCTTCCTCCATCGACACCGACTCTGAGGTGCGGGACTCAAAATAGAGGTCCGCATAGTCAATATCCCTCACGTTGAGCCGATCGAGTGCGTGTTGAGCTTCGAGTTCAGTGACACCGAATTTGGCTAACTGAACCGGCTCGAGCATAGTGATGGGCGCCTCCTTAGTCTCTGTTGAGTGATGGGCGAGTATAGCCCATTCATTTCCGCCGTCGCAATGTAATGACTCCTCACTGATTTGGGTTGCTGAAATTGTTTCCGAGTTATCGTTTGACATTCCATACCCCCGACAGTAGACTTTCCCCACTTCTCTCCCTGCTAACACTGGATATGAGGAACGCGCTCTAGGCTCGTTATGGCACACCCTCCGGCTTCAAATTTTGAGCACCTGTCTGAGAGCGAATTGACCGCCAAGTTGGAACCGGAACTGCTCCCTAAACATATCGCGGTCATCATGGATGGCAACGGGCGGTGGGCGGAACTCCGCGGTCTCCCTCGCATCGCAGGCCATCGCGAAGGCATCAATTCCGTCAGGGAGATGATCACCCTCAGTCTGGAACTCGGCATTCATGCCCTGACGATCTATGCGTTTTCACAAGAAAATTGGAACCGTCCGACACAAGAAATTAGCGCACTCATGGGACTTTTGGAGCATTACCTCTCCACTGAGCGAGCCAGCTTGATTGAGCAAGGCGTACGCTTCCGCACCATCGGTCGCCACGAGCTGCTCCCTCCATCGGCTCAACACTGGATTCGCACGACCGAGAAAGAAACAGCGCATCTCGATAAGCTGATCCTAACGGTCGCCCTTAGCTACGGAGGACGAGCGGAAATCGTCGATGCCGTAAAAACACTGGTAGAGAGCGTCCAGGCGGGAACCGTACCACCAAGCCGTATCGATGAAGCCACGATTCAACAGTACCTCTACACCCACCCACTTCAAGATCCGGACTTACTGATTCGGACGAGTGGAGAAGCCAGGATCAGCAACTTTCTCCTGTGGCAACTGGCCTACACAGAGTTGTGCTTCACGCCGACTTTGTGGCCGGACTTTCGACGACGGGAATTTCTCCTCGCGCTAATCGAGTATCAAAAGCGGGAACGCCGCTTCGGCCGAGTGCTGAGTACTGTGTCTTCGTAACCCATGTGGGATATCCACCCATCACCGAAGCAATCGCCCACAGCTCGATATCCGTGACCACCCCACCAGCACGCACCAAACAGTTCGATCTCCGGCGTCTCTATACTGCGGCTGCGCTGATCCCAGCGGTTTACCTCATCATCGTACACCTCACTCCCTGGGCCTTAACACTGCTCTTGATCGCCGTCGGCTCTCTTGCCCTACTCGAACTGTATCGCCTCAGCTTCCAAACACGGTTGAATCGTGTCCTGGTCGGCATCGGATCGGCAACCTTTGTTCTGACCCTCGCCCGATCTCATGTGTCTCTCCCGCTTCCCGAGCTTCTTCTCGGCGGTGCGTTCATGATTGCCGTGACGGCCTCTTTTGTTACCAGATCCGCAAAACAACGATGGAACGACGCGCTGATCACCATGTTCGGCGTGTGCTACGTGGGCGTCACCCTCAGCACCATTGTATCGACCCGCGCGCTGCCGAGCGGCGAATTCCTCGTGCTGTTTCTGGCGGTGGTCACATGGGCTTCTGACACCGGCGCGTACTACGCCGGGACCCTGTGGGGCAAACACCTTCTCTTGCCGTCGATCAGTCCCAAAAAGACCGTTGAGGGGGTACTTGGAGGGCTCGGATTGGCCGTCGCTGCCGCCATAGTGGCTCAATGGTGGTTTGCCTCACAACTCTCACCGTTAGATGCGTTAATCCTTGGCGTGCTGCTGACGGGAACCGGGCTCATCGGAGACCTGTTCGAATCAATGATCAAGCGACGCACGGGCGTCAAAGATTCCGGTGGAATCTTGCCCGGCCATGGCGGTATGTTGGATCGGCTCGATAGTCTCTTGTTCACCGCCCCCACCTTCTACTACTATGTCGCCTACGTTCG
>JAOUHD010000116.1 GCA_029865345.1 Nitrospira sp. | reverse complement strand
TTGCTTGCCTTGCCTTCATCGCCATCGCCTTGTTGACGGTCATCCCCGTCGCTGCCCAGGCAGAAGAAGACAAGAACAAATTGAGTGCGCCGCTCGGTCGGGGCATTCCTGATGAACTCCTCCTACTCAAAGAAGAAGAAACAGTCAGCATAGCGTCGCGCTACGAGCAGCCGATCTCTCAGGCGCCGTCAAACGTCTATGTGATCACCGACGAGGACATTCGCCATTCCGGTGCTCCGGATCTGCCGACGATTTTGCGCCGTGTGCCTGGTCTCGAAGTCATGCAGGTGACAGGCGCGGACTTCAACGTGAGTGTGCGGGGGGATAACCAATTGATTAGCAACAAGCTCCTGGTCATGGTCGATGGCCGGTCGATTTTTGTGGACTCGCAAGGGGTTGTCTTCTGGAAAGCCATTCCGATCACCTTGCCGGAGATTAAACGCATCGAGGTCCAGAAAGGCCCCGCTTCCGTTCTCTATGGCTTCAATGCGTTCGACGGGATCATCAACATCATCACCAAGTCACCGGAGGAAATGAAAGGCGCGACGGCGCAGTTCGGGGGCGGAGCCTATGGCACGATCAGCAGCGCCGCTGTGTATGCCAATAGGTACAAGAAATTCGGCTATCGCCTCTCCTATGGCCATGATCAGAACCAACAGTGGCGCAACGGCAGCGCCCTGGCGTACCGCGACAGCAAGTTCAACGTGCAGACGGAATATGCCTTGGGAGGTGATTCGACGCTTTCTTTCTCAGGCGGCCTCGTCGATGCGAATCGCTTCGATGGCCACGTTACCGATGTTGTCGTCCAAACTAGTGTGCCGGCTCTTGGCTATGCCCAGGCGGGCTATGAACGACCAAATTTCTTTATTCGAGCCTTTTGGAACGGTTACGATTTCAGTGGTCCCGTCATCACCAATCCCCTGCTCGCCCCGTTCCTGCGCACCACCGATCGAAACTTCAATTCGGATTCCATGGGGTGGGGCAACACCTACAATATCGAGGCCCAGCAGATGTTCGAGTTGGGATCCACCACTCGCCTCGCCACCGGGATCAACTACCGGCATAACACCCAGTCGCACAACCGTCTTGATCGCTTTCGCACCGAGGATCGGTTGGGGTTCTACTTGCAGGGAGAATGGAAACCTTCACCAATGTTCCAAGCGGTCGGCGGCGCGCGCTATGATCTTGATACCTTCATCAATCCGACCATCAGCCCGCGTGGCTCGCTACTGTTTACACCGTTCTTAGACCACACCTTCCGCGCGACTGTGGCCATCGGGTACCGCCCCCCGACGCTATTTGAGACCTACGGAGAGGCTCTTGTCTCCATTACCCTCCCCCCGCCCGCCCCCTCGCCGGCACCGTTCTTTAATCGAGGCAGTGGGGGCCTCGGTCCTGAGAAGGTCGTCTCCTATGAACTGGAGTATCAAGGCTGGTATCTGAAGCATCGGCTCAGGACTCGCGCTGCGCTCTTTTATAACCACATCTCCGACCTGATCACGTTTGCTCGCTCTGGACGTATCCAGGGCGGTGTGGCTGACATCTATGGGGGCGAGGCCGGGATCGAACTCCTCGCGACGAAGTGGCTCAGCGGATTCGGCAACTTTGCCTATCAGGAGATCGGCCAGACGCTCACGGGAACTGCTCGGCGTGGTGGACCCCGGTTCAAGTACAACGCCGGCCTCAGAGCCCAATGGGAGAACGGGCTCAGCGGAGAGATTGCCTACCATTATGTCGGCGGGACCACGTACCAGCTTTCTTCCACCTTCTCGGATTTCTTAGCTTTCGGCGTGGTCTCGCCCGATCCATATGTCGGGAGTTACCAACTCCTGAACCTGCGTGGGGCCTATCGGTTCTGGCAGGAGGCAGCGGCGGCCGGTTATCGCCGCGAGGCGGAGGTAGCCGTGTCCGCCTTTAACGCCTTGAACGACACGCACAAAGAACATCCCTTAGGCGACCTCATCGGCAGCCGCGTCATGGGCTGGTTGACGGTGCGGTATTAGCTCTACTGATAGGACCCGCATGGCACGATATCGTCCAAGATTCTTTCCTACTTGCCTTGCCCTCGTCGCCATCGCCTTGTTGGTTTTGTTCCCCGTCGCTGCTCGGACAGCAGAACAGAAGAGCGAATTGGGCGCGCCGTCTCCTCAAAAGATTCCTGACGAACTCCTACTCCTCAAGGAAGAAGAAACGGTCAGCATAGCCTCGCGCTACGAGCAACCTATCTCTCGTGCGCCCTCAGATGTCTATGTGATTACAGACGAAGATATCCGCAGCTCAGGAGCCACCGACATTCCGACTCTGCTACGGCAGGTTCCGGGAATGGAGGTCATGCAGACAAGTGCTGTCGACTTCAATGTCAGCGTGCGTGGCAACAATCAACTACGGGCCAATAAGCTACTGGTCTTGGTCGATGGACGCTCCATTTATCTCGACGGATCCGGCACCGTTCAATGGAAACTCTTGCCGGTGACACTAGTTGAGATTAAGCGGATCGAGGTCCTCAAGGGGCCGGCATCAGCGGTCTATGGGTTCAATGCCTTCGACGGAGTAGTGAACATCATCACGAAACCTCCAGCAGAAATTAGAGGAACTACGTTGCAAGTGACTGGTGGGGAACTGGGAGCCTTGCTCGCCAGTGCCGTCCAAGCAGGAGTGGTGAACAAATGGAGCTATCGCGTATCAGGAATGCATGAGCAGACTCAGCGTTGGTCAGACCGCACCACCCAGGCACTCAATACTCAACGAATGAATGCCGTCGTAGAATATCGACTGCCAGGCACTGGAAACATACGTGCCGAAGGTGGCATTGGAAGATCGGACCCCTATAACGGACCCTTGAATGAAACCAATACCTCAGTAAGTTCTCACTCCCTGGCACACGCTTCGCTTGCTTATGAACAGAACGGGCTGCTGGTTCGTGGCTGGTGGAATGGTCGTTCCGTAGATACAACACCAGCCATATTCCCCTTGCTAGCTCCGTTTCTTACTCAGACCGACCGATTTGGTCGAGCAGATCAGAAAATATCACTAAATACCTATGATCTTGAAACACGTTACAGACTTAAGCCGTTTGAAACACTGGACGTGAACATTGGAACCAACTTTCGGCACATTATTTATTCATCAAACTATCTTGGGAACCGCACAGCTGAAAATCGTTTAGGACTCTATGTACAAGGAGACTGGATCGTACTACCTCCATTGGAGGTGAGTGCCGGGCTGCGCTACGACCTTGATACCTTTATTGCTCCTACCCTGTCACCTCGTGGCGCAATCGTCTACCACCTAAATTCGAACCATGCACTTCGGCTGACTGCCGCGGTCGCTTATCGCCCCCCCACAGCCACTGAGGTCGGCCTCAGTATTCTAAACTTATTAACTCTTCCTGGATCACCACCCATAAATACGGTTGTCTTAGGCTCAACTGATGTAAAGCCCGAACAAATCATTTCCTATGAATTAGGGTACCAAGGCTGGTGGCTGAACCACCGTCTGCGGACCCGAGTCAACGGATTTTTTAATCATATTTCGGATCTCATCACCTTCCGCAACCCAACAGGTAACCCATTAAATCCAGTTCGCCCTATGAATGGAGGTGTGGCCGATATATACGGTGGTGAAGTAGGAGCGGAATTTCTAATGACCTCTTGGCTTTCAGGGTTTGCTAATTATGCCTATCAGGAGGTTGGGCAAACCTCCAGTGGATTCAGCCGGCGAGGCTTTCCTCATCACAAGGTGAATGCTGGGCTGCGGGCAACCTGGAGTCCATTCACTGGTGAGGTGCTTTATCACCTTGTGGGAGATGCGGCATATCCGTTGGCCGACGCGTTCACGAATCTCGCACCATTCTTTCCGGCTGGGACCGTGCTTCCACAAGAACGTGTCCCCAGTTATCACCTGTTGAACCTCCGCCTTGGCTATCGGATCTGGCAGCAAGAGGCAGCGGCAGGCTACATGCGCGATGCCGAAATCGCAATTTCCGTATTCAACGCCCTGAATGATCAGCACCGTGAGCATCCCTTAGGCGATCTCATCGGTACTCGTGCGATGGGTTGGTTGACGGTTCGGTACTAGAGGCAATTGGGACTGTGCCGTCATGTGAATTGTCAGGTTGCTCATATCGACTTTGATCGCAAAGGTGAGCTTTGTTCGAACGACAGGCCATAATACCCCGTAGCTCTAGAGGCCAGGGGAAGACACGTATGCGCTTTTCGCGCGTCCGGCAGTTGTTTATCGCGCTCGCGTGCCTCTGGTGCATCGTGCCACTTTGTGTGGAAGCTGCCGGCATAGAGATCGCCATCCTGAAATCGTCCGATCTGAAGGCCTACAATGACGCCGTCGAAGGATTCAAGGCGACGGCGCCAGGGGGATCGACCTATACCGAATACGACCTGCGAGGCGACCTCGAACGGGGGAAGCAACTGGCCAGGAAGATCCGCGCGTCGGACACGGCGCTCGTGATCGCGGTCGGTCTCAAAGCAGCATTGGCGGCCAAGCTGGAGATCGTGGATATCCCGGTGCTGTACACGATGATTCTCGACCCCTTGAAACATCGCCTCAACGCTGACAATATGACCGGGGTCCTGCTGGATATTCCAATGGACCGTCAGTTCAAGGTCCTGCGCGCCTTCCTCCCCACCCTGCGTCGGATCGCTATGCTGTATGACCCCGACAAAACAGCGCCCAAGTTGAAAGAGGCGGAATCTCGAGCCTCTCCCTATGAGTTTCAACTACGGGGATTTCCGGTCGAGCACGAGAAAGAAGTTCCGCAACAACTCCGGGCGCTTTTGTCGGAATCGGAAGCCTTATGGCTCGTGCCGGACTCGACGGTGCTGACCGACGAATCGATCCGCTTCATCCTCGAATCGGCACTGGCCAAACACATTCCCGTCGTCGGATTTTCACCGGAGTTTACGCGCCTCGGCGCGCTGCTCAGCCTGTCGATCGATTATGGCGAAGTCGGCCGGGAAACCGGCCTGCTCGCCAAACGAATTCTGAGCGGCGACCAACAGCTGCCGCTCAAGCCGGTCTCGGTCAAACGGATCAGGATCACGGTGAATCAGAAGACGGCGCAGTATTTGGGCATCGTGATTCCTCAAGAGCTCGCCGGCCTGATCGACGAGACTTATTGAATGGACCAGTCCATGAGCAGCCCAACGCTCCAGGTAGGCCGGAATCCAGAATCAAGACCGACAGGTCGATTCTTCGGCCTCCGCCTGAAGTTCGTGGTCCTGTTCAGCCTCATTCTCATCATGACCTGTTCGTCCTTGAGCTGGTATTTCATCGACACAAGGCGCCAAGCCATGATCGACAACCTGGAAGAACTTGGCACAATCTTGTTGACCAATACCGTCCGGAACGAGCATTTTCGGATCGGCGGCATCGTACTGGAGGATCGCGCCACACTCGATCAGTTCATGCAAAGTCTGATGGCCATCGATCACGTTGTCTATGTCGTGATCACCACCTCCGACGGCCGAATCCTGGACCGGCAGAGCAAACGAACGCGCACACTGTCGAACCGTTCCCCGCAACCCTCACCACAACCCATCTACCCGGATGACCGAATCGTGGAATCGCTGCTGCAGGCTCCGCTGACTGTTCCTCTCCTGAGTAGATTCGTTCTCTCCGCGGAGCAGACACTGGTCCCCGAGAAGCAGCCCTCTTGGTGGCTTCTCCCCTTTTGGGTCGGAGAGGAGACGCTGTACGATTTTGCCATGCCGGTCCTTCGTAAATCCTCGTTTGGAGCCACCCTACCCAAGCTCTCGGTCGATTTGGAAGAGAAAAGCTTTCCACTCCCGGCGACGAGTTCGCCGGTGGTCGGCCTCGTGCGCATCGGGATCACCGACGCGGCGGCGAAACAGGCGCTGCTGGTCATCGTCCACAATGTATCGCTTCTCACCCTACTCATCATCGCGGCAGGCATCCTGAGCGCTCACCTGCTAACCTCCCGCATTACGACGCCATTACGAAACCTCGCCAACGCAGCCAGGCAACTCGCCGAGGGGAACGATGCCCCGACTCCGTTGGTCGCCGCCTCCTACGATGAAGTCGGGGAACTGACGAACGTGTTCAACGACATGACCCAGTCGCTCCATGATCGTAATCAGGCGATCAACAGGAACCTCGAGATCATCAGGCGGCAAGTCAAGCAGTTGACGACGGCGCATCAAGCCAGCACCGCCATTGCGAGCGCCAACATGTTCGACATGAACCAACTGCTCGACACAGTGCTCGCCCTGCTCATCGACAACCTCGGATTTTCTCGGATGACGGTCTTCCTCCACCATCCGGATCGGAACTGCGCCTCCCTCGCCCGCATCATCGGCGTTTCGTCCGAGATCGCGGAGGCTATTCGTCGTATCGACATCCCGGTCGTTGACAACAGCGGTATCACGGCCGAGCTTCTCCTGCACGGCAAACCGTTACTGATCCAAGATATTGAAACCGCCGCTCAACGCATGTACCCGCCGCTACTTGAGATGGCTCGCCGCTCGGACGTGCAGTCGTTCATCGCCGTCCCGCTCCGGAGCCATGCCAAGATATTGGGATTTCTCGCCGGCGATCGAGGTGCACGCCGGTGCAGCGAAGAGGATCTCCACATCCTATCAACGATCGCCGGGCATGTGGCGGCTGCCATCGATAACGCCAAGGCTTACTCCGAGCTGGCCGAATTGACGCAGCATCTTGAAGAGCGCATCGAGCACCGGACCGAGGAGCTGTCCCGCGCCAACACGCAACTCCAAGACCATGACCGGCGTCGAACGACGTTTCTCTCGGTCGTTTCACACGAGCTGCGAACGCCCATGACAGCGATCCGCAGTTTCGCGGAAAACATGCTCGACGGCGTGACGGGGCCGTTGACTGAACTACAGCACACCTATCTCACCCGCATCCAGCACAATGTCACCCGTCTTGGGCGAATCGTGGTGCAACTGCTCGACTGGGCGCGTCTCGATACTAAAAGTATCCAACTTCGCTTGGAGGAAGTCTGCATCCACCAGATCGCAACAATCACGGCTGACAGCTTACAGATGGTGGCCGCAGAGAAAAACGTGTCCCTCTCCGTAGCGCCGGTCGGGTCACTTCTGCCCGTTCAAGGCGATCGCGACAAATTGGAGCAAATTCTATGGAATCTCATCGGGAATGCCATTAAATTCACGCCACCGGGGGGTCGAGTGAGCGTGCAGTTCGGCGAATCTCAGCCTGGAGTCGTCCAAACTTGCGTCTCTGATACCGGATGCGGGATTGAAGCGTCTCATGTCGCGAATATTTTTGACGAATTTTCCAGAGTGCCGTCGGCTATGCCGGCATCACAAGGCGCTCAACTTGGGCTCTGCATCACCAAGACACTCGTGACCATGCACCATGGCCGGATTTGGGTGGAAAGCCAACCGGAAGTCGGATCACGTTTTTACTTTACGCTCCCGGTCTCCGGGCCACAGGATGAACCAGGCCAGACAATGCAATGAGTGTGAATTTCAAGAGTAAGTGTGTGACAAGAAGTGGATATTCCGAAAGGAGCGACATGCTATGCGCGCTAAAATTCTGGTTGTCGACGACGACCCCGATATCCTCCTGAGCCTCCAGAATCGTGTCGGTTTTATGGGGCACGAACCCCTGACGGCGACGAACGGCAAGGATGCCTTGCGCCTGATCGGGGAAGAGGAACCAGATCTGGTCCTACTGGACTTGAAAATTCCAGAGATTGCCGGGCTTGACGTGTTAAGGCAGGTCAGTGCGGCATCAGCTCCGAGCGAATCAACAGATGAGGAGACAGCCCAGACCCCCCCCTATACGACCCCGCTGATCGTCATACTGACTGCATATGGAACCATCGAACTCGCTGTACAAGCTATGCAACTCGGCGCCTTCGACTTTGTGCCGAAGCCATTCACCTCGGACCACCTCACCGTCGTCATCAACAAGGCCTTGGCTACCGTCGCCCTTCACCGCCAGGTCGAAACGCTCCGCAAGGAGGTCGATGACCAGTTTGAACCGATCGTCTCGACCAGCAAGGAGCTGAACGCACAACTGGCGATGGCCAAACAGGCAGCCGCTTCCTCCGTGACCGTCTTGTTGCTCGGCGAAACGGGGACGGGGAAAGAAGTCGTCGCCCGCGCCATTCATCGGTGGAGCCCTCGCTCCGCGAAACCGTTTATCGCCGTGAATTGCGCTGCTTTCCCTGAGAACCTACTGGAGAATGAGCTCTTTGGCCACGAGAAGGGCTCGTTCACCGGAGCCATCAAGCGAGAGCCTGGAAAAATCGAGATCGCCGAGGGAGGCACGCTGTTTCTTGACGAGATCGGCGACATGCCCCTCACCATGCAAAGCCATCTCTTGCGAGTCCTGCAAGATCGGACATTCTACCGTGTCGGCGGAACGCAAGAAGTACGGACCAACGTGCGTTTTCTCGCCGCCACGAATATAAATCTGAAACAGGCGATTCATCAAGGCACGTTCCGCGAAGACTTGTACTTCCGCCTTGCCGTGCTGACCATCGCCCTGCCGCCGCTGCGTGAACGGATGGAAGATCTGCCCGTCCTCATCGACCATTTCCTCAACCGGCCCAGCAACGTGGGCCTGTGTAAACGCGTGACCCTCAGCGACGAGGCCTTCCAGGCGCTGCGCCACTACCCCTGGCCGGGCAATGTCCGGGAATTGGAAAATGTGCTCACTCGCGCATTGATCTTATGCCCCGGCACGATCGGACCGGAACACCTCTCATTGCCTGCTCCAACACCTTCCATGATCTCCGCGCTTCCGGTTGATCCGGTGTCCGATCCCGACGTCCTCTTTTTCTCGTACCACAAGTGTATGGACACCTATAGCCAGAAGCTGATTGAGGCGGCCTTGCGTCGAAACGGGTGGAATCAGACAAAGGCCGCTGCCGAACTTGGTCTGCAACGGACCTACCTGACCAAATTGGTGAGACAGAAGCAGATTCCAGTCAAGCCCCCCGCTAATCCCTCGGACTGAAAGAACGATACTCCTACAAAGATTTCATCTCATCGTTCGATTTCTCACGACATCATCGACCGCCGTTTCCCTACGTCTGCATCAAATTTGATCCACCCTGGAATCCATTCTGATTCAGAGGCAAGCCGCCACACATGAGTACATCTGCGTAGGCGCTGAAAATACCAGGAGTTAGATTTAGATCCTGTGTGGCTCAAGAACTGCATAGTACTTGTCATGAAGAACGGCTGGAGGATCCTCGATGAAGAACTGTTCTACCATGGAACGCGGTTCCATCGTCGGATTTCGAGCATACCACTCGCGCTCCACGTGAATGAATCACGATGGAGATATAGAAAGGACGGGTACAGATATGGGTACATATATGATGAGTGATGAGATGGCCATGTTGACGATCTCGGGCGCGATAGTTTTAGCAGTGATGATGTTGACGATGTTCATGCGCAAGGCGTGACTCAATCTTGCACGGCGCAGCTTACGACGAAAGGGGGTGAGAGGTGATGGTGATGTTGATGCTGTTGAACATTGGAGTGCTGGTGATCGGTGCGGTGTTCCTCATGTATGGGGCGCTTGGCCCTGACCGCAAGTAATCATGGTGAAGCGACTGGTTTTGATCCCGCACCAAAGAAGTTTTCATCGTGAGGAATGGGTCTGGATGCGAGCCGGGATGAGGGGGCTCACCCCTCCGGCTCGCATCGAACAGGTCAAAGACTGACATGAATCCGTCCAATTTTGCTGGGGAGTCCTGCTTCGCAATCTGCGGGATCGATTCTCAATGCGTCAAGATCGGTCTTACCTATTCACTACATCCGTTTCCCCGTTGAGAGAGCTTGGTTTGGAAAGAGAAGATAGGACTGCTGAATGGCATTATCCGCGCATCAATCAGGATGACGCGATGGTTGGCGCGCAACCGATACGAAGTGCAGTTTGGTCGGGGCGAGAGGATTTGAACCTCCGACATCCTGCTCCCAAAGC
>JAOUHD010000011.1 GCA_029865345.1 Nitrospira sp. | reverse complement strand
GAAAGACCTCGCCCACAAGCTCATGCGCTACATCCGTCACTACACTAAGGCTCCCAAGAGCGTGAAGTGGAAATACTGTGATCCGTCTCGACGAATCAGTACACACTCAGTTGTTACAGGCCACTAGCCGTAAGACCAGCACAATAGCTTCCCTATTTTTCGAGGATCGCTCAGCTCTGCGGCAGGCAGGCTACGCCAGGTCGAACGGTCGGTGTCACAAGGTCAGCGAACCATCAAAGCACCAGACCAGTCGTAACATGTATCTGCTAGATCTGACATTCTACAGAATGAGAAGCCTGCGCGGGTGTTGGCGATGGAAATTCAGAGATAGGAAACAACGGGTGCCTGGTAGGGAAATCCTCGGAAAGGACCATCTGCTTGCCCAGTTTGGTCTGGTGGCTGATCACCAGCGGTCCTCGCAAATTGGCGGTGATCCGGCCAGGATCATCCGATGGGATGGTCAAAATCACAACCAGTGCCAGCTCTTCTCTCTCCTCTGCTCGAATTTCTTCCAAGGCATCGGCTGGAACATCGATCTGATAGTCAGGATGGATCATGGCTGGATCCAAAATGACAAATGCCAGGGACGGTTCTTCGACGGATTGCAGCCACTTGAAAGGAGCCTCGGTGTCATGATCCAGGATGACATACCGCTGCTGCTCAGGGAAACCAAGTAACCCAGAAGGGAACGTCAGGATGCTTTCGTCGTGGACTTCGAATGATCCAAACCGGGTCGATAGACTCTTCACGATTGTACCCTCACGAAGCAATCTGAGGTTTCGCGGCGATCAAGCGACGCAATGCGTCTATAGGGACCACGTGCGTTTTCGCAGCCAACCGGTTCTCCTCTTGAATCCTCACATAGACTTCTTCCCGATGGACCGCAACCACTGGCGGTGCTTCGATTCCCAGCCGAACTTGACCACTTTTTATCCCAAGCACGACCACCCGGATATCCGGACCGATCGTGACACTTTCTCCACACCGACGGCTGAGGACTAGCATACCGGCCTTCCTTGACAAGAGGCAGGAGTCTCACCCCTTTTCGGCCTACTCGGCCAGAAACTTTACACCGCAATCGGGCTGACTCTATCAACCGGAGCAACTAGACACACGCGATGCATCACCGATACCCCACCCATTCTTATATGTAATTCAGTAGCGAGTTTTCAAACACCTTGGTCAACGTCCTGCTTGCCGCTTCGATCGCATATTGCTGCAAGGTCAGATCGGAAATCGCTTTGGCTAAATCGACGTCCTCCGTTTCTGAGAGTGTCTTGAGGAAAAAGCTCTTTGCCTCTTCGAGCTGCGCCGCGCTCGTCGTCAGGCGATTCGATGTCGCGCCTACCTCTCCCTGAATGGCTGCAATCTGCGACACCCCCTGATTCAGTTGTCCCAGCGCATCGCTGATGCCGAGTCGATAATTCCCACGCAGTGCGGAAACCAGTTGTTTGACCTCAGTAAAGATATCGATTCCGCCTTCGATGAAAGCCCGGCTTCCAGCAACGTTGGTCGGCACAGTCTGGTCTGTCCCCACTTCGATGGCATGAACGCCTGCATCTCCCTGGTACTGTAGACCTGAAACGACAGAAAAGAGATCGCCGGTCGCCGGCGCGCTGCTTCCGTTGACCAACATCATCCGAAGCCCCTCGAAGCTGATCTCACTCCCTGACACATAGGACTGGTTGGTGAGTACATTCCTGGGCGACAGGCTGACGGAAAAGGCGTCTCCAGTTTGCGGCCCTCCCTGTTGACCGTTCGCCAACACCACACGCAAGCCTGCGAACGAAATCGCCTCGCCCGTCAGGTAGGTGTTACCCGACGACAGCGTGGTGCTGGTCGTCTGGTCCACCACCGAATACTGTGTTGGAGAGGTGAACTGGATTTGGTAGTTATGTAGCGTGAGCTTCGCCGCATTCACTATACCGGCGTCCCGTACGGCCACGCCGCCGGTGTTGGATGCCTCACGGGACGTCGAAACGGGAGCCGTCACATTGAGCACATCGTAGGAGGTAGGAGAGCTAAAACGGATCACATAGTCGTCCAACGTAGCCGCATTGTCGTCGACGACTCGACCCTGTCCGGCCAGCGCACCTCCTGTGTTACCGACAGCTGAAGCCACCGTCGCGGTAAGCGCAAATGGCACGCCACCAGTCGTCTCACTGCCGCCCGCGAATCCAACTGCTGCGCGGGCCAGACCTCCAGTGACGCGCACCGTGGACTGCGAGCCGTTCAAATCGGACGTGATGATTAAACGATCTTCTTCAAATGTGACCGTCACACTCTTTCCGGCATTGGTCAGCGCTGTATCGGCGTTGATGCGGCTTTGGACACGTGCCGCCAGTTGAGCGCCGGTCAAGGACTCTGTCCCGGCTGTTAAATCGATCGTGTCTGATGTGGTTCCATCGACCACCACGGTGAGGGTATCATTGCCGCCGTTTGTCAATGTCAACGGTGTCGTGATCGCAAGTCCTGTGGCCCGTCCATGCGTGCTAGTGCCGGTGAAAATTGGCTGATTGCTCAGTTCCGTATTGGCCGTTTGTTGGAGCTGCGCGAACAGTTGTCGTACTTCCTTCGCCCCGATCACCCGATCCGCCGCGTTGTTCGTGTCGTTACGAAACTGTACGGCGAGCTGTTGCACACGGGACAACGAAGTCATCGCGTGGCTCAACGCCGTATCCGAAAGATCCAGCCTTGTCTGCCCGAACACAATATTGCGCTTCCGTTGCTCAATCGCGGCAAGCGAGGCTTTGTCCAATGCAATATGGTTGAACGCGCTGGGATCGTCGGACGGCTGACGCACTAACTTGCCGGTCGACACCTGTTGCTGGAATTCCAAACCCCGCGCGCGCGCACGGGCCAGGTTATTCGTCAGCACACCGAAAGTCTGTAACTCTGTCACCCGCATGGCAGCCTCGACGCTAAGGTTTGATCGACAACAGCGTTTGGAACATTTCGTCGGTGAGACGAACCAGCCGCGAAGCGGCTTCGAATCCCCGTTGGAACTTAATCAGATTCACTAGCTCCTCGTCCATCGAGACGCCGGACACTTGAGCACGCAACGTCTCGATCTGGTCCTTCAAAATCTCCTTCGCTTCTTTTTCACGGTCAGCCGTCTGCGCCGCGACACCGAGCTCTGCCGCGACAGACCGATAGGCATCCTGCAAGGTCCCGTTTTCCAGACTCGCGAATCGCCGGTGCTGGAGTGCAACCAACGAGAGCAGGTTGGTATTGTTGCCGGGAGTCCCGGTTCGTATGGATGAGGCCGCAACGGACGACGGATTCGTGAGTGCGACCGCCAAATCACGCGCAGCATGGCTGTACGAATCCACTTCGAAGACGTCTCCGGCCGCCGCCGCGCCGGTCAACGTCACACTGAGACCATCAAATGTCAGCGTCGTCGGTCCTGTGTACGTGCCTGAGGCGGCCGTACTGAGACCGGCGCTCAGGCCAAGTGATGTCCGAGCGGTCCCTCCGGTAATGTCGACTGCCGATGCCGCAGTCGTGTCATTCGATGTCATGACTAACCGGTTGGTTGTGACGTCATAGGTGACCGCCACTGTTTTATCAGCCGCTTGCAGCGCTCCATCGGCATTGATTTTCGCTTGCACTTCCTGCGCAATGGCCGAGCCGGAAGTATAAGACAGGCCTGGACTCGCAGCGCCTGCGAGTGTGATGGTGCCAGAAGTCACGCCATCGACGGTCACAGTAAGCGTGTCATTCACACCCGTTACAATGGACAAGGGTGCGTCGACGGACGGTGCCGTGATCGCCGTGCCGGTATAGTTCCCGCGAATTGCCGCGCCCGTCGTGGCATCCACGATGGAATAAGCCGTTGCGGAGGAAAAGCGGATCTCGTAGTCGTGAAAGGTCAGCAGACTGTTCGCGGTAACCGCACCGCCATTGATCGCGGCAACCCCCTGGTTGGCAGTCACGGCCCGCGTGGACACCGCTACGGGACTAAACAAGTCGAGTCCGGTCGATCCATCGAGCCCATACCCTTGTCGATGAATCATATTCACGGCGTTCGCCAGCGTCGCCGAGAGCCGGTCGAATGAGGCATCCAAATGTCGGACGGTGGTATCACGGACATCCAAGAGGCTGCGTAAGCGGCCGTTCGAGATCAGGGCGTCGATGCTTAAGGGACGCGTGCCTCCGGTCAAATAACCGACCGAAAACAGCCCGCCGTTGTCCGTATCCTCAATGGCGTTCAACTGCCGGATCGTGGGTCCCTCCACCAGAACCTGCCCCCGTGCCGCAAAGACCATCAGCCCGCCCGTGCCGGACTCCACCGTTGTGATGTCGATCCGTGTTGCCAGCTCATTCAGTGCGAGCTCGCGTTGATCCCGAAGATCATTGGCGTTCTGACCCGTCACCTCGGCCGTAATAATCTGGCTATTCAGCTCAGCGATTTGTTTCGATAGGCTGTTGATTTCCGTTACTGTCTGCTGGACCTGAAAGTTCAATGATTGTCGCGCGACGACCAGATCGGAAGACACCTGATTCACACTCGAGGCCAACTGTCTTGCGTTGGCCAATAGCACGGAACGAGCCGCCAACCCCCCTGGATTGGTCGACACATCTTGCAACCCACGAAATAAATCGTTCATTCGCGCGGCAATACCTTGATTGTTACTGTCGCCAAACACGTTTTGGAGCCGGAACAACTCTTCTCGCGACACCGAGAGTCGTCCGAGATTCTGCTGGACGGTCGTCAGCTGCCGGTTAATGAATTGATCCGTATAGCGCCTGATGGACGTGGCCTGCACGCCGGTCCCCGCCATTCCAGGTTGGCCGTTCAGCGGCGAACGTTCGGTCAGCACGGCTTCCTGCCGGGAATAGCCGGGCGTATTCACGTTGGCAACATTATGTCCGGTAACGGTGAGGGCTTGTTGCGAGGTAACCAGTGCGCTTCTGGCAATGTCAAAGAGAGACGAAAGACCAATCATGCTTAACCTTGCTGATGAATGAGCACATTGACACGGCCTGTGCCGATCGCTTGCCCATCGGACGCATACAGATCCTTGACTGGGGACAGAGGAGTACCAGTCGACAGCGCTTGATCCACCACGCCGCGAATCCCCTCGATGAGCACCACGTTCTGCCCGATCTCGTCGCGGACGGTCTTGGCCACCGTCATATAACTTCGGTAGACGGCTCGTAAATCGTCTGACGAGGAGTCTTGGAGATGATCAATCAGTTCCAGGATCGAGCCTGTTCCCGGCCGCAGACCGCAGTGCCTCGCCAGGTCTTGAACAAGCTGCTGTCGTTCATTGGCAAGAGATTGCAACGATTCTAGAATCAACAGTCGACGGCAATTGATGGCATGAAAATCCGTAATCGCAAGCGTTCGAATAGCAGCTCGTTCTGTATGGACCGTTTCAAGTAGCTGATGGCATGTTGCCTCCTCTTGGCGCAACAAGTGGCACAGTTGGGTGATCGCTGGCGGGAACGTGGACATACAGACTCCTTCTGACCTTACACATGCGCTGCATTCCGCCATCCATCCCCTCTTCCTGCCCTCCTTCCCGAAGAGACAAGGACGAAAGGGACCACGGCGAGTGAATATTCAGGAGCCTGGGAAGGCGGATCTTACAGTACGGCGTCGGTTAGAACCTGCTTCACAATGGCATCGCCAACCGCGCGGCCACTGATATCGTATGTGCCGCTGTCAAGCGCGCGCCTGATGCGCTCCACCTGTTCAGCCCGTTCAGGGTCAGGCTGATTCGCCAGCTCCCGAATCCGTTGAAGTTCCTTCGCTTGGGCCGAGATCTGAACCTCATCTTTACCCACCTGGGTGCGGGCAGCCGCTTGCCGATTACCTGTCCCCTCGGTGTCCTGAACCCCAAGTAACAGTTTGGCAAGATGATCTACCTTCCCATGACCTGAAATCTGCATGTTACCGCTCCTTCCCCGGCTCTCGCCTCTCAGCTCTCAGTCCAAGAGAATTATTGACTTTACCCCGGTCGAGCTTCTTATCGGTTGCTACCCGGAAGAACTTGAGCGTTCCGGGGGGATGATGAAAAATATTGTTGCGCATACTCCTGTACCATCTTGGCAATGCCTATCCCCCCAGACTCGGCTGCCCGTTTCCCAATTTCCTCGTCATAAAATGAGTAAAAATATGCCCCTTGCTTGTTGGTGATGCTTCCCTCAGGAACCGTTTCCCTCATAACCTTCAGTAAATATGAGACAAAATACGCCTCGAACTGCCGGCCAGCTTGGACCATTTGTTGACGTGCCGCCGCAGGGTCCTGCGATGTCGAGGCATTCATCTGAGGCACAAGATGACTTGCGCGTCCGGTCAATCCAGGATCCACGTATGCTGGTGAAGATAGTCCGGAATGGATTTCGTATTGTTCTACAGTTTTCATATGTAGCACTCGTCCATCTAAATGATTTCAAGGTTCGCTTGCAGCGCTCCTGCCGACCTCAGAGCCGAGAGTATTGCGACAAGATCACGCGGCGTCACTCCTACTGCATTGAGAGCCCGTACGACCTCCCCCAATGTTACCGTCTCATCCACCACCAGGAGCCTCGATTCCTGCTCTTTGACCTCTGTCTGCACATCCGGTGTGACGGTCGTCTGTCCTGCGGACGAACCAATGAGCGGCGCCATCGGCTGCGACACATTCAACGTATTCTTGACAGAGATCGTGAGATTGCCGTGAGAAATCGCACATGTGGAAATCCGTACATGTTCTCCCAACACCACCGTGCCGGTCCGTTCATTCACCACGACTTTGGCTACAGAATCGACGATCACATCAAGTCCCTCGATCGAAGCGATATATTCAACGACGCGCCCCTGAAACACTTGAGGGATTGTCGCCTTGACAGATCCTGCATTCGTGGCTGATGCACTGCCTTTCCCAAAGGCACTCTCGATGGCCTCAGCAGTCCTGATGGCAGTCGTAAAATCGGGTTGTCGGAGAAGCACAGAAACGGTTGCCCATGAGTCAATGTCGACAGGGAGCTCCTTCTCGATAATAGCGCCACCGGGAACCACACCGGCCGCCTGATGATTCTTCGTCACTGTCGCGCCGCCAGCCCCTCCCGTCCCGCCTAGAAAACCACCGATTGAGACTGGTCCCTGCGCGACGGCAAATACTTGCTGATTGGCTGCTTTTAACGGCGTGAGCAAGAGCGTCCCGCCTTGCAGGCTTTTGGCATTCGCCATCGACGACACCACGGCATCCAGTGTCATCCCCGGTTTCGAGAATGGAGGAAGCTTGGCGGTCACCATCACTGAGGCGATGTTTCTGGTTAGTAACTGGATGGGATCGATCACCAGGTTGACGCCCATCTTATTCAACATGGACATCATTGCCTGAATCGTGAACTGTCCGCCGATGACTCGGTCGCCGGTACTGTCCAGACCAACCACCAAACCATAACCAAGCAACTGGTTTTCACGGACTCCTTCAATCATGCCAATATCCTTGATCCTCACCGCATCGGCGCCGGAGGGTGTCAACAAACCACCGGTCAGGACCAGCACACTGACTATAGAGATACAGCGTGTGAACATGCGCGAGGCACCTATCCTCTCCATGAACGTTTGGGAACAGAGACCTGTAACCGAGGACCAAGTATGATGCGCGACAGCCATCCTTGCTCAGACGCCAATTCTTTCCCCGAGGCGTGATCAGCATCATCAAGCACATGAAATCGTGTTCTGCTCCCAAACGTGGGAGGATCAAAATCAGCCCGTCGGACAACCCCACTCTGCACCATCATCTGGAGCGTACGGAGATTCAAAGGACGCCGCTTGAGCATGCTTCTCGGAGTCGGTTTGCGTCTCGGCGGAACCGTCATAGTCCCTCTTCTCCTCAGAACGGATAGACCCAATTGAGAATACGGATAAACCACCCGGGTCGCTGCACATCGTCCAGCACACCCAGGCCTGAGTATTCGATTTTAGCGTCCGCAATGGCACTTGAGGCTACTGTATTCTTGGTATCCACATCGACACGCCGGACAATCCCACCGATCGTCATCAGCTGTTTTTCACTGTTGACGCTGACCTCACGCCGTCCCTCGATCCGAAGATCCCCGTTGGGAAGCACCTCTGTCACGATCGCAGAGATGGTCCCTGTCAATGTGCCTTCACGATTGGTGGAACCTTTCCCATCGAACTTGTTATTGGCGTTCGCATTGATTCCGAATCCACGCTTTGTTTCATCGCTGAAGCGGATCCCTGGAAGCCCGATATATCCCATACCGCTGCCGACCATGCTGTTCTTAATCGTCGAATCCCGTTGAACCGCCGTATCGGCTGACTTTGACCCTTTATGAACTTCGGAGATTTTCACGGTCAGAATATCCCCGATCCGCATGGCACGCATGTCCTCATAGAGATAGGCTCGTCCATTTTCTTCCTGCCAGAGCGAGCCAAGCGTCTTTGGAGGAGGGAGCAGCGGCACAGTCACCTTGCTCGACGGGCTCGGCGGGCTTGAACATCCTTGCAGTGCGATGGTGATGACCAGGCTACGTACGGCCATATAAAAAGACAGATTACGGTGAAAGTGCATGGTGTTCTCTGCCACGATTCAGTTAGAACTCCACCTCAACAAGATTTGGAGCCACCACTTTGGCTCTTAGTTCCCTGCCGGAATCCAGATTGGTGACCGTGACGGTCTGTCCGACTTGTCCGTTCGCTTTCGTCACGCCATTCGCACGAATCGACAGGCCTCCACGCCGCGCCTCGATGAGGACTCGATCACCCTTCTTGATCACCAATGGAGGCTTTATAAAGGCTGGGCGTAGCGGTGTCTCGGGCGGAAGAGGCCGTGATGCGCTCTTTCCGATGACCTCTCCTTGATCGGTCATGAAGGGATGGTTCACCTGATGAACCCGCAGTCCGACCGTCTTTAGATCGCTCATATCAATCAGTTCATCGGCCTTCAGAAAGCGGGTGACAACAACCGCATCGATCATCGCCGCAATATCAGCAACGACCTGAATCGTTTTCCGAGATTTCCCGTTTGCCACCGCCTCCACATGAAACATCCGCCGTCCTAGACCTTCTTCCAGAGAGTTGGGAGTAACTTGCAGCTCCACCGTCCCGCCGGGAATCATCACCGGATCTGCGGGCTCCAACACCGTCACATGTACCGTCTTAACCTTGTGCGCCCATTCCCTCTCTAGATGTTTCTGAATGGCCTTCCGAATTAGATCAGGACTGACCTCGCTGACAGCCGGTCGGTCCACAACGGTGTCGGTGGCCTGATGAATCGGACCTCGGGACGCCGACGGGATGGGCCGAGACCCACCACTAGGCCCCGCACGTGATGTCGTCACGTCGAAGACTACAGATGAAAGGAGCATGATCATGATCAGCCAAACCCTAGACATGAGCCGCTCCTTATCGTCTGAGATTATTCGCAATGGCCATCATTTCATCGGAAGCCTGAATCGTCTTGGAGTTAATCTCGTAACTTCGCTGCGCGATGATCATATTGACCATTTCTTCGGCGAGATTGACATTCGAACTCTCCAAGAATCCTTGCTGGATCGTCCCGAATCCGGTGGTGAAGCCGCCGGTCCCCTGCGTGGGAGGGCCAGAAGCAAAGCTATCAATAAAGAGATTGCTCCCCATAGCGACCAGCCCAGAAGGATTGTCGAACCGTGTCAGCTGTATTTGCCCGACTTGTGAGGACTGCGTCACACCTGGCAGCAAAACCGAGACCGTACCGTCCTGCCCGATATCCACCTTGAGCGCGCCGGAAGGGATTGTAATCACGGGATTGAGAAGATCGCCGTCGCCGGTCACGAGATTGCCCACATTGTCACGCTTAAACGATCCATTTCGGGTATACATGATCGTCCCATCAGGACGGGAGACTTGAAAAAACCCTGCTCCATCGATCGCCAAATCCGTCTCGTTGTTCGTTTGGCGCATATTCCCCTGAATCCATTCTTTCGAGACGGTCGTTGGGCGTACCCCTGCACCGACCTGGATGCCGACTGGAAAGACCCCGACATTGGAGGCGCTGGTACCGGGGAGTCGTTGAATCTGATACAGCAGGTCCGCAAACTCAGCTCGGCTGCGTTTAAAGGAGTTGGTGTTGACGTTGGCAAGGTTATGGGCGACCGTATCGACGTTGATCTGCTGAGCCGTCATTCCAGTCGCTGCGGTCCACATGGCACGAATCATGGAATCCTCCTACGTATCTTGCCGTTCGTAAAACGTGAAACACACTAGCTGATGTTTACGAACGACCAACGACGCTTCACAGTCTTAGAGCACTCGTCCTACATCTTGAATCGTGACCTCAGTCATACGATCAAGCGATTGAATCAGCTTTTGCGTTGATTCATAGTTGCGCATACCCTGAAGCATCTTCACCATCTCACCGATGGAATTGACGTTGGACTCTTCGATGTGCCCAACCTGAATCTGCGGATTCTTGCCCACCGTGCCTTTCTCCGAGAAGAACAGCCCGTCCGACGACTTCTGCGGCATGTCTTCATCCGCAAATTCCATGACTTTGATTGTCGCCACAGGTTTATCATCGACTTTGATGTCTCCCTGTGACGTAATCTCCAATTTTCCTGGAGGAATCTTGATCTCACCCCTTGTCCCCATCACGGGATAGCCAAGTCCTGTCACCAGCCGGCGCTGATTATCCAGTGACAGCATGCCATTGCGAGTGTATCGAGACCCTTGTGGCGTCTGTACCTCAAAAAACCCTTGCCCTTGAATAGCAACGTCCAGCGGATTGCCGGTCAATCGGATGCGGCCTGGCTCAAATGTGGTCTTGATCTGATGTGGTGCGACAAACGCACGCTCAGATGGTCCGAATGGTCTGGCCGTGATCTGTTGGGCCAATCCCACAGTTCGGCCTCCAGTGGGAGCGACCGAATGGTACCGTGGGAATATGGCTTTGAAGGCCTGCTCATCCTGCTTGAACCCAGCGGTATTCACATTGGCCATATTGTTCGCAAACACTTGCATGCGCCGTTCATGGGCGAGTGCCCCAGACAAAACGGAATAGATACCTCGATTCATATTGCCGACTCCTTTTCCCTTCGAGGGACAGCAACCCTTATGCCAGATTCGTTCCGAGCAGAGATTACTGTATATCGAACACGAACTCAGCCAAATGCAGGCATGAACTGACTTCCGCTGTGGAACAACAGGCTGGTATCGGATCCCCCTGCCATACTGCGAGGGTGGATTCTACCCACTAAGGTGAAAATTATTCCTAGCGGTGACTGGTGAGGGACGCCTCATGCCGACCCGAAACTGTAGGGAAGGGACGTACTGCGGGTCGTGTCAATCATGGCAATGGAGCAGCCACGATGAGCCTGTCCCCTCTTCATTTAATCGACCATTCACTAGGAAGTCGGCCTGGATTCCAGAATCGGCCGGTGTCGTCCCCATCCACCCCATGTTTCTGCCACACACCGTTGCTGAGACAGACCACCATGCAATAGATCGTTGCTCCAATCGTGGCAACGCATGATGTGAGAACTTCATGTGCATCATCTTGATTGCTGATTGAGGACCTGGCTATGCCAGGTCCTAGTCAAAATCTCGTCTAGAGTAGTACGGGGTTCTAGGACTCTGAACTGAAGCCGAGTCATCGCAGACTATCGCGAATAGCCTCACCACGCTGACAATCGAGCATCCCGCCGAGTCAGTCGGCAGATAGAATCAACTCGGTTTATGCAAGTGTGCCTTGAGCTGGATGATAGCCTTAGTATGGATTTGGCAAACCCGTGATTCAGTGACCTTTAGCAACTCTCCGATTTCCTTCATTGTAAGCTCCTCGTAGTAATACAAGGTCAGAACGAGGCGCTCTTTTTCCGGCAACTTGTGGATAGCGTCGGCGACCACTTCACGTTCACGCTCGTTGACCAATGAGGACAGGGGATCCGGCGTATGCGTATCAGCCAACATCTTGACCACTTTATGCCCGTCTGGTTCATGAAGGCCTAAATCGTCCACACTGATCATCACCGCCCCTCTGGCCCTTGTAATGAAATCATCCAGTTCTTCCAGGGACATCTTCAGTTCTGTTGCCACCTCTTCATCCTGGGGCGGCCGACCCAATCGGCTCATCAGCATCGTGTGCGCCTTTTGGAGCAAGCCGATACGTTCATGAACCGATCTCGGGATCCAATCCATCGATCGAATCTCATCGAGCATGGCGCCACGAATTCTGAACTCCGCATAAGTCTTAAACTTCGCCTCTCGTGTGGGATCATACTTATCCATGGCATCCATGAGTCCAATGGTGCCAACCGAAATCAGATCCTCCGCGTCGAGGTACGCCGGGAGGCGGAAGGCCAGCCGATGGGCCATCGCGCGAATAACATGGGCAAACTCCTTGATCAGCTCTTCGCGTCTGGCTCCCTGGGCCGCAAATGATTTTCGCTCGTGTGGTAAAGCAGTCTTGCTCATGATCTTCCCATGTCCGATCGTTGGTCAGTTACTGGCCGGCGTCACCGCCCGTTGCCAAACAAGCTGTACGGAACTTTTGGGGAGACCAGGCCTCGGCCACTGAATGACCTGATGTGCCAACCTCCTAAATGCTTGGGCTGCTGGTGCATCTGGGAATAACTCACAGAGCGCCTTCTGCTGCATGACGGCCAAATGCACATAGTCGTCATAAGGGATCGCCCCGACTAATTCGACGGCCACATGAAGAAAATGATCCACCGCCACATCCAACTTCCCGAACACTTCAGCCGCTTCACGGGGGCTCTTAGCCTGATTCACCAGTACTTTGAAACGGCGTTCTCGATACTGGCGGGTCAAGATTTTGATCAGCGCATAGGCATCCGTGAGCGATGTCGGCTCCGGCGAGACGACGATGATCGTCTCATCTGCCGCAGAGGCAAAAAAGGTGACATTTGGCGAGATGCCCGCCCCGGTATCGATCAAGAGCACATCCATCTCTGACGTGAGCTGGGCCAACTGTTCCTGAATCATCACCTGTTGGGCTTCTGTCAGCGCCGTCAGACGGGCAACACCGGAACTGGCCGGAAGCACATGGACACCCGCTGGGCCACTGAGCACGATCTCATCGAGCGTATGTGTGCCTCTCAATACGTCTTCGATCGTATGATGCGGAACTAGCCCCAGGAGGACATCGAGATTGCCTAAACCAAGGTCGGCATCCAAAATCAGCACCCGCTTCCCAACCCTGGTGAGTGCAACCGCAAGGTTCGCAACCACATTAGACTTTCCGACTCCTCCCTTGCCGCTGGACACCGCGATGACGCGAGTGGATGAACCATCTCCACGACTCAGATCCTCCGACATAAGGACAGACCTTCTTGTTCCAAACGGCATAGCGAGACCTCCAACCAGATTATCCGTGATGAATTGCCGCTTCTAATGCAGGAATTGCGCCTGACGATTGACCTACCCGATTGACAAGCACCTGAGAATTGGTCGAGCGTTCCGCAGTCAACAACGCCGCCAAACGTTCCGATGAGGCAACCTCGATATCGCCGGGAACTCGTCGTCCAATGCTCCAATAGGAAAGCGGCACCCCGGTTTGATGCGCAACTTCAAAGATGGTGCCAAACGATTCCGTCTCGTCGAGCTTCGTGAACAGAAGACGCAGTTGGGGTAGATCACTGAGGCGTCTCGTGATCCGACAGAGCTCCTGCTCCCTACTGGAAGCCGGAAGGACCAGATGAGTTGTGACGGCCCCCTGTGGAAGCAGCTGTCGCAGTTCTTTCGCCAATGCCAGATCACCTGGTCCGATCCCAGGCATGTCGATCAGCACAAGATCTACTCGCGTATGACGACGGAGCCCTTGATGGACTTGTCGAGCTGACACGGCGCAAGCAAACGGCACCCCCACGACCTTGGCATACCGACGCAGCTGCTCCACCGCAGTTTCCCGATTCGTATCAAAGGTAATGAGGGCGACCGATCTCCGCTGCTCGAGACGATAATAGGAAGCTAGCTTGGCCACAGCTGCGGTCTTCCCAGCTCCACTGGGTCCGATCAGAAGACCGATTGAGGGAGATCCCTCTCCGTTATGGAGCGGCTCACTCGTACGCACACGAGTGGCGATCTCATGCTGCAGCGCACGCCGAATCGATTCATCGTCGTATGGATCGGACACTTGCTCCGTCTTGCACGCCTCGTTTATCAGCAACTCCACGGTGGAAGCATTCATCCCCTGCTCGATCAGCGAGCAGCGCAGCCAGGCCAGCATCGGCACCGGTTGACTTCCGATTGACCGGACATTTTCCCGCGACAAGTCCTCCAATAGGCGACCCAATTCATTCACGACGGTGCGGAAATGTCGACGACGATTCGGTTTTACATGCACTCGTGATGGCTTCGACGAGGCGGACCGACCGACGGGTGGTGTCGTCGCCTCACTATTCGGCTTCAGCATCCCATGCAGAGTCTGTTGAAAAGTCGGCGTGGCCTCGGACTCTTCATTAGACGGTCTCCCAGGCGCGGCACCATGTGACACTTTGTCTGCCGCCTGAGGGGACCGTTGGACGTCTTGATCGGATGCGGCCATCACTTCCAGGACCGGTCGATTGAATGCCTGTACGACTCGCCCTCCCTCACGCACCTCTTTTGCAGACAAGATGATGGCATCCGGCCCTAGTTCTTCCTTGATGGCGCGCATGGCATCCTGCATGGTGAGCGCGTGAAATGTTTTGACCTTCATGGCTTACCTTATGATAGCTGCGCAAATTCGAAGTCGATGCGGACCGTATCTAACGACTGCAGGCGGACAAACGAGTCCACTTCATTGAGTCCCATAACGGGAACGGCATGCAACTGACGATCGCTGTGTCGACGGAGATGGCGGCGAACAACCTGCGAACAGAGTACGATCGGCTGCTGCCCGCGAGCCGCAACCCGTTCGGCGGCCTGCTTGAGACCAGTTAACAGCTTATGAGAAAGCGTGGGGTCAAGGTTCAACATGGCCCCAGGCGGCAATGCCGCGGCTTGTTCGGCCAATGACCGGTCTAGCCGGGGATCCAAGGTAATGACCTGCAGACTACCGTCAGGGGCTAGATACTGCTTGGTGATTGTCCGAGCCAGCGCCTGCCGTGCATACTCTGTGAGGACTTCTGCATCCTTGGTGGTGGTGGCATGATCAGAAATTGCCTCGAGGATCGACCGGAGATCTCGAATCGGAATGCCCTCCTTGAGCAAGTTTCCGAGAACCCTGACGACTGTTCCGAGCGGCACCAGCGTGGGAATGAGCTCCTCCACCAACTTCGGATGCGATTTTCCCACTTCATCCAAAAGCGTTTGCACCTCCTGCCTTCCCAACAGTTCAGAGCCATGGCGCTTGATCAACTCGGATAGATGTGTCGCGATTGCCGAGCCCGCATCCACCACGGTATACCCCGCCATTTGCGCCTGCTCCCTGGCCTCTTCAGGCACCCAGAGCGCAGGCAACCCAAATGCAGGCTCCTTGGTTGCAATGCCCTGCACCAAGCCTCGTTGACCAGTTCCTGGATCGATCGCTAACAAATGCCCAGGCAAGACGTCAGCCTTCGCCACCTCCACTCCCTTCAACATGATGGCGTATTCGTTCGGACGCAGCTGGAGATTGTCACGTATATGAATGGGAGGGACGACAAAGCCCATCGATTCCGCAAATTGCCGCCGGAGCGCTTTAATCCGATCGAGCAAGGCGGTGCCCTGCGTTCCCTCGACAAGACCTATCAAGCCGTACCCCACCTGCACTTCCATAAGATCGAGCGGGATCACTCGGGTCTGACCTTCCTCAGTCTTGGGCATGCTGGGAGTGGGTACGGGAACTGCTTGAACCTGCTCGCGCAGATGGAGGTGATAAGCGACCCACGCAAGGCCACTCCCTAATGCCAAGAACGCCACATGCGGAAGCCCAGGTACCAATCCAAGCGCAAGAAGAATACCCGCAGCCATGCCAACGGGTTTGGGGGAGGTCAATAGTTGCCGCGTCATCTCTCCGCCCAAATCCGTGTCCGAGGCGGCGCGAGTCACAACGATACCGGCGGCAGTCGACACGATCAGAGCAGGGATCTGCGCAACCAATCCCTCACCAACCGTCAGCACGGTATAGGTTTGAGCCGCCAGTCCAGGACTCATGCCTTGTTGCAGAATCCCAATCGCCAATCCGCCGATGATGTTGACGAAGACGATAATGACGGCTGCAATGGCATCGCCACGTACAAACTTGCTGGCTCCATCCATCGATCCGTAAAAGTCCGCTTCTTCTGCTATTTCTCGGCGGCGGCGGCGTGCGTCTGCCTCATTGATCACACCAGCATTCAGATCCGCATCAATACTCATCTGCTTTCCGGGCATGGCATCCAATGTGAAGCGGGCGGCAACCTCGGCGACACGTCCGGCTCCCTTTGTCACCACGACGAAATTAATGATGACGAGAATCGAGAATACGACCAGACCGACCGTGTAATTACCCCCGACGATGAAGTTTCCGAACGCCCGAATCACCTCACCGGCCGCCCCTGCCCCTTCGTTGCCATGCAACAGAATAAGCCGTGTGGACGCAATGTTGAGAGACAGCCGGAACAACGTGATCACTAACAGGATGGATGGAAACACTGAGAACTCGATCGGACGCCGCACTTGAAGTCCGACGAGCAAGATAATCACCGACAAGGTGATATCGAAACTCAACAGCAAATCGAGCACAAATCGTGGCAATGGCAACAGCATCACCATGAGAATAGCCACCACCCCGAGGGAGATAACGATGTCCGGATGCTTGATAAACTGAGTTTGTTCTACCGGTTCGATTGCCGTTGCCATAATCTCCTAGACCTGTGAAGTTCTCATGGAGTCACACCTCTGGCGCGATACACAAACGCGAGAATCTCCGCAACCGCACGATACAGCTCGTTTGGAATCTCCTTGCCAATCTCGACGATTTTAAAGAGTGTTCTAGCCACGAACTTCTGTTCGACAACCGGCACCCCGTGATGTCGAGCCAGCTCACGAATACGCTCAGCGACAAAGCCCGCTCCTTTAGCAACCACCATAGGGGCTCCCATCGTGGTGGTGTCATACTTCAGCGCGACAGCCAGATGTGTCGGATTGGTAACCACCACGTCCGCCGTTTTCACGGCGGCCATCATACGTTTCTTGGTCAGCTCTCGCTGGAGGGTCCGCACACGACCCTTGATGAGCGGATCGCCTTCTGCGGACTTGTGTTCCTCCTTGACCTCTTCCTTCGACATCCGCAGACTGCGCTCCCACTCATAGCGTTGGTAGAAATAGTCAAACCCGGCCAGGACCGCGATCGCCCCAGCGACGGCCAATCCGACCTTCAAGGCAAGCCGTCCAGTAACACCCAGGACGGTACCCATATCAAACCCGATTAACCCCGGAATCTGGAGTACGTCATACCGCGCAACCCACAGACCGACACCCGTCACGATCGCAATCTTGAGGAGCCCCTTCACGAGCTCGATCACAGATCGCAATGAGAATAATCTAGACAACCCTTTGATCAGACTGATGCGTTTGGCATCCGGTTGAATCGCATCGGCACGCCATAACAACCCTGATTGCAGCAACGACGCACCGCTCCCCATTACCAGAATGCCCAGCACGACCGGAAGACTCAGCATCACCACGGTGAGGCCAGCGTGGATGATAACCTCGTACACCTGTTCGATCGACATCTCTTTGTAGAACGCTAAGGGAAAGGAGAGGGTAAGCCCTTGACGAGTCATCTCCGTCATTTTCTGAAGACCAACCGGCAACATGGCTGCCAGCAGCCCGATGCCGCTCAAGAGGATGACTGCGGTGGATAGGTCGCGACTGGTCGCGATCTGTCCTTTCTTGCGCGCATCCTCTTTCCGTTTCGGCGTCGCGGGTTCTGTCTTATTACTTCGATCCTCAGCCATGTCCCAACGCCCTCAGAAGCTCATCAATCGTGAATTGCAGTCGCTCAATTTCTCGGACTAACAGTTCCGTCACAAACGGCGCGGACAGCGACATCACCGCCAACCCGCCGGCGATCGTGACAGGGAAACTCAAAACAAACACGTTGATCTGACTGACCGCCCGTCCCAACAACGCAAGAAGAATATTGATTAGTAAAATGATGACGAGGACGGGTGCCGCTAACTTCAATCCCAGGAGGAACATGTTCTGAGAGAGGCGGAGAATAGCCTCACCCATTTCACCAGGGACAGACGCGCCGAATGCCGGAATGGACTCATAGCTCGAGATAATGGTCGCCACCAGCAACAGATGTCCGTTCAGCGATAGAAAGAGAAGAGTCGCCAGGAGGGTGAAGTATTGGCCGATGATAGGGGTGTGCTCGGCCGTCGCAGGATCGAACAGTTGGACCACGCCGAACCCCATCTGCACGCCGATCAGCTCTCCGGCCAGTTCGAGCGCACCGAAAAATAATCGTACGGCCAGCCCGATCGCTAAACCAATGACCATTTCACTGACAAGCCCGGCGGCCAAGACGATAGGATCATAGGGCACGACGGGAAGTTGGACTAAAGGAGCCAACAGCACTCCCAACGCCAGGACGAGGGCCAGTTTGACTTTCGCCGGAACGGCTCGCCCGCTCAACACCGGCAACGCAGCCAACAGCCCACTGATACGGGAAATAAGGACCAAGAATCCTTGGAATTCCGGAAGGAGAATCTGGATGGTCTGCGTCAGCGCCATGTCCCTCTTAAGGCTTCGCCAAGTTTTTAACAGGAATAGCGGCATAAGGGATGTTCACAATGGCCGCTGTTCTCACTTGCACAACCCCGACGCAT
Source organism: Nitrospira sp. (assembly GCA_029865345.1). Classification (GTDB taxonomy): domain Bacteria; phylum Nitrospirota; class Nitrospiria; order Nitrospirales; family Nitrospiraceae; genus Nitrospira_D. The sequence continues at coordinate 22,869 of JAOUHD010000011.1, read as the reverse complement.
CGACTCCTGCTACTCCTCAAGCGAAACCGCAGCAAACGAGGGACCGCAGCATACCGGCTGGGGTACGTTGAGGGCCGATGCGTTGCGAGAACACAGCTGGCAGTCATTTTCAACATCCCGCTAATGCACATAGTTGGGAATATTCATCAAGAGATCGGCCATGTAGGTGGTCATGGTGTTCAGCATCCAGGGGAGAAAGAACAGCAACGCCACAAACAAGACCACCACTTTCGGAACAAACGTGAGCGTGGCTTCGTTCAGTTGCGTCATGGCCTGGAGCGCACTAATTGCCAGGCCGATGAACAAACTAAGCCCCAGAATCGGTGACGACACCAACAACGTCGTTTCCAACGCTTGCCTGGCCAGTTCCGTTACCATTTCTGGTGTCACGTGATCATCCCTATTCTCGACACTCGACCATCTGGTGTCGTCTATCGACAGACTGCTCACTCCTACTGAAAACTCCGCACCATTGACCCCACGACCAAGTACCAACCATCGGCCAAGACGAACAAGATCAGCTTGAACGGCAGCGAAATCACGACAGGCGGAAGAAGCATCATGCCCATCGACATGAGAATACTGGCAACGACCATATCGACGATGAGAAAGGGGATATAGATTAAGAACCCAATTTGAAAGGCTATCCGCAGCTCGCTCAAAATGAAAGCCGGGATGATTGCCTGGGTTGGCACGTCCTCAACCCGATCCGGTTTTGGCACGTGACTCAGTGTAATGAAGAGTTCGAGATCCTTTTCCCTTACCTGACGCAGCATAAAGCCCCGCACCGGCTCGATGCCCTTCTTCCACGCCTCTTCATAGGAGATCTGCTCAGCCATCAATGGTTGGAGCGCGTTGTTGTAGACGGCCTGCCCCACTGGAGCCATGATGAACATCGTCAGGAACAGCGCCAAGGACAGCAACACTTGATTTGGAGGAACCGACTGCGTGCCCAGCGCTTGACGGAGAAAGGCCAACACGATCACGATCCTGGTAAAAGACGTCACCATGATGAACAAGGCCGGTGCCAAGGAGAGCACCGTGAGCAGAATGAGAATCTGGATCACCACCGCGGTTTGTTTCGGGCCATCTGCGCCAAAGTCAATGCTCACCGATGGACCGCCGGCCACCGCTTCTGACAGCGGCAGCACAAGCAGCATGATCCCTCCGACAATGATTCCCCAGAATATGTGTGCGCGCGACTCGTGCTTATCGGCCATGAAGTCCCTTGTTATGATGTAACGCACCGAACGGAAGACGCCGCAGCCAGGACGCAAACCTTTCCTGAGAGGCCGGCGCCGCCTCGGTGGAGGCGCTCTCGCTGTTGAGAGCGAGTAATTCCCGCAATTCAGCTGAATCGCTGATGCGTCCTAGCGGAACAAGATCGGTCGCAGTCGTCCCCACAATCAAATACTCACCCGCAACCGACACGAGGGCAATGGTCTTGCGCGGAGCGATATAGCCGCTGGCCAAGAGTCGAACGAGCGGGCGCCCGCCGGCAATCCCCAGTCGTTGCCCCATCACTCGCCGGACCGTCACCGCGACAATCCCCATCAGCACCAGCACAATGGCCAGGGCTGCGACGGTGCGAAACAGGCTTTCCCACAGATCAATCACGGCCTCTCCTTCGGATCATTCAGCGTAGGTGTTGCACGCGTTCCGCCGCGCTCACGACATCCGTCAAGCGAATACCGAATTTCTCGTTGACGACCACAACTTCACCGCGCGCCACCAGCTTGTTGTTCACCATCACCTCCATCGGTTCCCCCGCAAGTTTATCCAACTCAATGACGGAGCCTTGCGCCAGTTGTAAGAGATCCCGAATGGCCATCTTCGTGGATCCGACATACACGGTGATGCTCATCGGAATATCCAGGAGAAAGTCGATATTCTTCGGAGCACCGTCGATCACCGTGCTCTGGACCGACGGGAACGAAGCCGGCTGCGGGGATTGGTGATCGCTCGTCTGCGAATCGGCACGGGTTGCGAAGTCTGACTCAGCCATAGTCACTCTCTCGTTGGTGTCATAACTAGCTCACGACTTTGGTCACGCGACACGCGTGATTCCCCTTGTAAATTCCAGGACTACCCTGAAATTTGTGATGTCCCTCGATATAGCAGTCGAGCGGATCTCCTGGATGCTGGTCAAGTAAGATCACATCGCCCGGTGCAAAATTCATCACATCCTTCACCGTAACCGTGGCGGTTCCCATCCGTACCGCAATCGGAAGCGGACACTCGTGTAGTCGCTCTCGGAATCGATGGCTCCACTCGCCGTTTTGATCGACTTGATCGGAGACGAGGCCTGAATAGAGTTTCTCTTTGATCGGTTCAAGCATACTGTAGGGATAGACGATGTATAGATCCCTGGCCGTTTCTCCTAAAATGACCTGCAAGGTGACAACGACGACAATTTCAGATGCGGTCACCACCATTGCGAACTGAGGGTTGCTCTCAGACCGCATATACTCCACCTTGATCGGCACGACGGCTTGCCACGCCTTTTCCAGGTCGACAAGCGATTGCAGCAACAGCTTCTTGATGATCCGCAGTTGGACGGGCGTGAAGTCTCGCCCTTCAGGCTTCACGTGGGTCTGCCCTTTGCCCCCAAAGAAGTAGTCCACGATCAAGTACACAAGGAACGCGTCCATTACGAAGAGTGCGCTACCACGTAATGGCGCCATATGAAACACGTTCAACGATGAAGGCATCGGAACCTTTTTCAAGAACTCACCGAATTTGATCACCTGGGTCCCGACGACGGCAAAATCAACGGCCTCCCGAAACATGCCGGTCCAGACAGCCGATTGGCGGCGAATGAATCGGTCGTTGATCATTTCCATGGTCGGCATCCGCCCACGGATGATTCGCTCCTGATTAAACAGATCGTACCCCTTGACACCCGTGGCTTCCTGAGCAGTGTCCTTCGGAGTCGTGTCCACATCACCGGAGACGACGCCCTTTAACAGCGCGTCGATTTCATCCTGCGAGAGAATTTTTTCCATAGATCCCGCTGTTACTGAACGACAAATTCCGTGAAATACGCCGACCGGACACCTGGCTTTTTCAGAAGGCCGTTGATGCGCTGCGTGATTTCATCGCGTAACTGGAATTTCCCCTGCGTCGTCCTCACCGCATTGACATCCTTGCTGCTGAGCAAGACCAGGACCGCATCCCGTATCTGAGGAATGTGCACGGATAGATCAGCCGAGACCGCTTCGCTCTCCGCCTCGAGCTTGAGGGTTATTTTCAAATACCGAACGTCTGGGGTGTCTGCGAGATTGACAATGAAGGGATCTAAGTCAAACATGACGCCGGGCGAAGCAACCTGACCATGTTTGCCACCGGCCTCGCTCTTCGACTCAGTTTTGACCTCAGTATCGGCTTTATGATCCTCTGAACTCTCAGCCCCTTTACTGGCTCCTCCCATGAATTTGACTACCAGGAACGCCCCACCAACCCCAACTACCAAGGCAACAACCGATACAATAATGAGCATTTTGATGGGGAACGCCGAAGCCGGGGCTGCGGCGGGAGCTTTTTCGTCAACTGCGGCTGCATCTGCCATAACTCCTCCTCGATTGACTCGTTGGCCCGGTGCGAAGACTGCAATGCATATGCCACCACACGTTGCGACTCACCGATAAGAGGAATCACGAATCACCATATCTGGCGCACACTCCCATACAACCAGCGCCACACACGACAGGGCGCATGAGCGCCCTGTCAAGCAACCTCTTGACACCGTCAAGAAGCTGACAGGGCGCACGATGCCGGCCAGAGTAGAGACTGACACCGAATGAGAGGGTGGAGTGAAGGAAAGGAGGGCTGGGAGTGACGATCACTCCCAGCCCTACCGCGAAAGAATGGATCTACCGTTTCAGATTGACCAATTCCTGTAAAATTTCGTCTGATGTAGTGATCACGCGCGAGTTCGCCTGGAAACCGCGCTGCGCCGCGATCATATCGATAAAGCTTTCTCCGAGATCGACATTCGACAATTCCAACGAATTGGACAACACCCGTCCAAGCCCCGCACTGTCCGGGGTTCCCGTAACCGGTTGGCCGGAATTCCCGGACTGAGCAAAGGTGTTTTTACCGGTCCGCGTCAACCCAATGGGATCCGGGAAGCGTGCGAGCACCACCTGCGCCAACGCGCGCAGCTGACCGTTCGAGAAGCGTCCGTTGATGATGCCGTTCCCATCCACGGAGAAGGCCTGAAGCGAGCCGGCGGCAAACCCATCCTGGGTTTGCTGCACGAGCGCCGAGGTCGACCCGAACTGCGTCGTTCCATCGAGTCCACTCCCGCCGTCGGTCGTTACGCTGGAACCGAAATTCATGGCAAGCAGCTGGTCTGGCGTCGCACCGTTAAAGTCGATCTGTAACTCTCCCGGCACCGTGCCGGACGTCCCCGCTGCAGTCCCGGTATCGTACCGAATCACCGTGCTCTCTCGATCCAACGTCCCATCCGTCCCGAACGTTAAAGTACCGGACCCAACCCGAACAATGCCCAAGCTGGCGTCGACATTGCTCGGATCATAGTTTGCCGTGACGACGTCGCTCGCAGGCGCCACCGTGTTGTAGTTCCAGCTGTTGTCGCCGACCTTCGTGAAGTACGTCGTCAGCAAATGACTGTTCCCGAGAGAATCAAACACCGTCATCGATGTCGAAAAATTCGAGGTGGCGGGCGGATCCGAGAGCTGAAAGTCCGTACCGGTCGTCGACGTCGGCGCCAGCATGTTGAGATTGCTTGCCAATGTATCGCCGCCGTTCGCCGTCACTACAACCGTTCCGGTCCCGGTCGTGGAATTGTTCGTCGTGCCCGTCAGACCGGACGCAAAGGTGAAGATATCGGACGCATTGACCGACGCGGTAAATCCCGCATAGGCAGCGGCTTTGAACGGATCGTTGGGGACCAACGCGCGCACGGCGTTTTGAACCGCCGTGGCAAGCCCCGAGCCGGTTAACCCGTTTGCCACGGTGATTGTCTGAACCCCGTCCCCGTTCAGATTGATATTGAATGAAGTGTTCCCGGCTGCGGTGGTGGTGGTCGATGCCGCGGACGCCACGATGTTGCCGCGAACACCTGTCGGCACTGTCGCTGAGTTTAAGTTGGCGGCGACGAAGGCCGTGGTCGTGGCCCGCGGCGACGCGGTGGTGGAAGGCAGCGCCACATCGCCGATCGTACCGGTAATGGTGCCGGTGGCGTCGGCCAGAAAACCCTGCAATTTGAATCCGGTGGGATCGACCACATTGTTGTTCCTATCGAGCCGGAATAGACCGGCACGAGAATAGAAGGTGGCATTCTGCGCGTCTCTCACCATGAAAAAGCCGTTGCCGTCTATGGCCAGGTCCAGCACATTGGACGAGGTCGCTAGCGACCCTTGAGAGAAGTTTCCCTGCACAGACGTAAGCGCCACGCCGATCCCGGTCTGAACCGAACCTGACCCTCCTGAAATCGACGAACTGATCAAGTCCGCGAACGTCGCCTTGCTCCCCTTGAAGCCGACGGTACTGAGGTTGGCAATGTTGTTGCCGATGACAGAGAGCGCCGTCCCATTGGCGTTGAGCCCGCTGACTCCGGCAAACAATGACGACAGAATTCCCATGGGTGCATACCTCCTTCTTCAACCGGTTCGGATAGGTCTCGCCTATTGCACTTCCACAACATCAGACGGATCTACGGATAACGCTCCGATAGCCAGCTTTGGTTGTCCCTCCTCCAAACGCACGCCCGTGACCGTCAGCTGCGCACGGCCTTTCGCGACGATCGACGCGCCCTGCTGATCGACGGCAGAGACGGCATACTCATACACACCGGGCGGCATAACGGTGCCCTTACTGTCTTTCCCGTCCCATCGGGCCTGGTTGAGCCCAGCCTGGAGGTCAGTGGCATCCAGTGTTCGGACAACCTGCCGCTGTTGATCAAGAATTGTGATCTGCATGCGAGCCGCATTCTTTTCGAGTGCATAGGTCAGCGATGCCTGACCATTCTCCAACTGCGTGAGCGGATGATCAATGCTAATGCGGCGACCAACCATGGGCAACAGCGTGAACTGCAACGAGGCGCTCTGCGCATCAAGGCTCTTCTGAAGGAGCTGTGACTGCTTCGCCGTCTGTTCCAACTGACTGAATTGGGTGAGTTGTGAAACAAATTCGGCATTGTCGGTGGGTTTCAAGGGATCCTGGTTCTTTAATTGCGTGACGAGCAATTTAAGAAAATCATCCTGCCCTAATTGTCGAGGTCCGGTTTGGCTCGAAGTCGCTGGAGTTCCCGTCGAGTTGAGTGGCGATACATCGATCATTTCCAGTCTCTCCCTTCTGATCTACGCCACGACATTCAAGAGACCATGGCGAGATGTGCGTGGTTCATCCTGTCCCTCTGGACTCTGCCCCCACTTCATCCCTTGCGAACCCTGATTCCAAGTGTGTCCTTGTTCCTGAGAAGAGTCCTGCTGGAAAGAGCGACCGGCACTCTGACGATCGATGTCTACACGGAATTGTCCCATGTCCAATCCATTTGCCTGAAACGCGGCTTGCAGGCGATCCTGACCGTTGGCGAGGAATTGCCCCACCTCAAGTCTCTCGGTGGAGAAATGGGTGTGCACCATATCATTCGTCATTGCCACACGAACATTCACATGGCCCAGGTCTGGCTGTGTCACATCAAACACCACCGATCGTGTCATGAACCGTACCGACGACTCAGTTGCATCCTGTGCAGGCATGGACGATGGCGCCGGACTCACACTAGGAGAAGTGGGAGGAGACGGTGGTGGACTGGAGATGACACGCCCATGAGCGCCGGCTATCATCGACTCTGTTGCCGGTCCGCTAGAAACTTGGCGGTCAATTACTGTTGCCTGTGGTAGCTTAGTTTCAGCCTGATCGCGTTGAGCGCTTAGTTGCTCACCCCAGAGATCACTGAATCCCTCGGCCCCATCAACACTCGCGCGCTGTCCCTGTTGCCCCCCCCACGGCGCCCGCACTCCGCTATCCTGAGCGTCGCGAAGGGATTGTGTATACCAGTTCATTTGAGCTGGAGCGGAACGATCGGATGCGCCTCCAACGCGAAGCACGGGATCCGTCTTCGCAGTTTCTGGTTTGCCATCCGGTAGCTCCACCCCCAGAGAGGCAGAAGAGACCCGACGCACAATGGTCTCGGGCTGCAGAAGAACCGAACCGGATGGCGACTCCAGCGGTCCGGGACGAGACTCGACACGATGCGTCATCTCTGGATCGGCATCATCGGCACTCATATGGGAGCCCGGCTTGACGACTTGAGCCCGATGCGAATCGCCGCCGGTGCCAATCACCGGTACGTCTGATCCATGGGCAGGCAGGTCCGACGTTGCATTCCGTTCATGGCCAGCAGGAGAGTGGCCTTCGGTCGGATGGGATGCCGTCAGGGAAGCATTCATCGCCTTAGGCACCAGCAACGGAGACCTTGAAGAACCGCCGTCCGACTCAGCTTCCTGCTCAGAGACGGACTCTCCATCAGAAGAGTCCTCTTCTCCCTCTGTGGGAAGATTCGTCCGGTCATTCACGTGGGCTAGTACATTAGGTAGAACCAGGGAGACGCCTGGCATCGGAGCTTGCCCCAGAGAGTCAGGATCTGTCTGACTCGGTTGAGCCGTAGCTTCCGAAGCATTCCTAGAATCTTCAGCGCCTCTCGGTACATCGTCGCTGGATCTGCCTCCATCTTGGGCCTGGGCCTCAGACGGTGATGCGTTCACGCGCGCAACCTGAGTTGAGGACGGATTCTGATCAATTCTTTCCGTTGAGCGGGGTCCACGATCAGACCTGTTCGCGGATTGCACCTCCGCGCGCGCAGCCTGAGTTGCAGAAGAATTCTGCTCTTGTGTTTCTCTCGATCGGGCCCCACGATCAGACTTGCTCATTGATCGCACCTCAGCACGCTCAGCCGGAGTTGAGGGAGCACTCCGCTCTTTCGCCTCCCTCAATCGAGTCCCACGCTCAGCCTTGCTCGCTGATCGCGCCTCTGCTGCTTCACGAGCCTCCATCCTCCGCTCGTCCGCACGAACTCCCTGGAGCACAGCGGGAAAACTCCTCCGGCTGCCACTGGAACTGGAAGCCGTCGAGGCCCGAGACGGTCTGACTCCCGTATCAGCAGGAGCTCCGGATGGATGGGGAATCATGTCAGCCAGAGTGAAATCCATGTACACCAGTCCTCGTGTGATTCGAGCAAAGGGGAATACAAGCCCCATGCCAGGTGAGCCGCGTGCAACATCGCGGATAATCAGGCTGGTTTTTGTGAACGCCTTGACGGTGTTGTCCAGAGAGAGGAAAACTTTACAGCGTGCTCGGCAAAACTGGCCGAGTCAAAGATATGAATGGCTATTTTTGAAGGACAAGATCTTTCCAATGGCGGGGAGCATTTCCAGCGTAGCCTTCGCGCACTTACTCGAAACACGCTAATGGCAAGAGCACATTCCAGCGAGGCGTGAGTGCTAGGCCGAGGACAGGATGGTCGCAAGATGACAGGCACACAGACTTTAAGGCAAACAAGAATTTCTGAGGGCACCGTAGGAGTGCTACGGCGTGTGTGTCAACAACTGCTCCGTGAGCTTCGCAGCTCGGTCGGCTTTGACTTGCGCGAGAATTGCGCCGGCAGTTTTTGCTTTCACCAGCTTAAGGATTTCAATCGCTTTTCGATCCGGCATATGTTCAAGACGCAAGGCGGCGTCCTCAGACGGCATGGATTCGTAGATCTTCGCGAGCTGTGTCCGTTGTTCCTGTGCCGAACGCTCCTTCTCCGCATGGGCCTTGGCTTGTGGTGACGGAGCTCGGTCTTCTTTGGCTTGCGCGCTCTGGATCTTCTTTTCCAAGGCTTCGTTCTGGTCCAAGAGCTCCTCGATCTGCCCCCTCACAATCATGAGTCGCTCTTCGTTCTGGCGAAGCGCTTGCTCACGCCGGTCAAGATCGCGCTTTCGCTGTGCCAGCATATCCAGCACTTCACGAGGCACATCAATGGCTGGCCCCTGGACCGCTGGTGGAGCCAACAGCTTGGCATCGTTATCAGACTCCGCTCCCGAGTTCTCTGCCTCCTGCGCTTGCGCTGGCATACCCTGCGTCGGCCCACTCGTCGTCACCGCCTGAGTTTTGGATTTCGGTTCGGAAGAGGCTTGTCCCAGTTGCACCATGACCCAGAAGAGAATCGTCGAACCGAGGATGCCGCCAACCATCGTCCACAACTGGGAATGCCGATTCATCCTTGGCACCGCTTTCCCCACCTGCCCAAGACGGCCGAGACCGAACCGATCTATCCAACCTCTGATGAATCGTGTGTTCATGAGTAGCGCTCTCGCCGAGTGGAATGCCTGCGGCTCGCAGCCTCATCCATGGTCCGCTGCTCCTGGCGCGCCGCGTCGGCACGTTGCGCATCGCGGCGTTTGTCGGCGACAATATCAAGCAGCTTACGCTCCAGGCTGGCTTCAACGAGAAGCGCCTTGGTCTGCTGCCATGCCTCCACAGCTTGCTCGACCTCTCGACGCACCCGGCGCAGCACTGCCTGTTGCGAATCCATACGTCCCTGCCATTCCAACCAGGCTTCTATCGTGAGCCCTTGTACAGATTGTCGGTCGTGGGTGACGACCTCCTGCTGAATTTGGGCTTCAAGGTCCCGATACCGTTCCTCATGCTGCGCCAGCGTGCGAGTGATCTGCGCCAAGTCCATCATCAGCGCCTCGACGGTCTGCGCACGTAGTTTCCGCAATGACTCGAGGCTCATGCTGCCTGCTGGGCCAGTGCCTCAAGTTGCTGCACCGACAACGGCAAGCCTGTCGGCAGGTCGATGTCTTGCCGCAAATACGCATTAATCGCCTCCTGCGCTTGAACGGCACGGTCGAGAGCCGCGTTCATTCCTGGCTTATAGGCTCCCAACACAACAAGGTCCTCGGATTGGCGATATCGTGCCACCAACTCAAGGACCTTCCTGGCAGCCTCGTAATGTGGTCGCCCGACGATATCCCGCATCACACGGCTGGTACTCTGGAGGAGATCGATCGCAGGAAAGTGATTGCGGGCGGCCAAGGTACGCGACAAGACGATATGGCCGTCCAAGATCGAGCGAACCGTATCAGCGATGGGATCACTGAGATCATCTCCATCGACCAGCACGGTATACAATCCGGTAATGGTTCCTGGACCTGGTCCGGTCCCGACACGTTCCAGCAACTTCGGCAGGAGCGTAAATACGGAGGGGGTATAGCCTTTGGTCGTCGGAGGCTCCCCGATCGCCAACCCCACCTCCCTCTGGCTATAGGCCAATCGCGTCAGTGAATCCATCAACAGCAACACCTGTTTCCCTGCATCACGGAAGTATTCAGCAATGGTCGTCGCCACCAGCGCCGCGCGCAACCGTATCAGCGGAGCTTGATCGGACGTCGCCACCACCACCACCGAGCGTCCGAGTGCCTCTGCACCCAGATCGCGTTCCAGGAATTCATTGACCTCACGGCCTCGCTCGCCGATGAGGGCAATGACATTGACATCCGCTTTCGTATACCGGCTGATCATCCCCAACAGCACACTCTTTCCAACCCCGGATCCTGAAAATATGCCCATCTTCTGTCCACGTCCACAGGTCAAAAACCCATTGATGGCACGAACGCCGAGATCAAGTGGGACGCGCAGACGAGCTCGTTGTAGGGGGTTCGGCGCGCCGGCATAGAGTGGATACCGTTCCGTAGCCGTCAGCGGCCCTTTGCCATCCATCGGATTACCACAGCCGTCGAGCACCCTTCCTAACAAACCTGGCCCGACAGCAAGATTGGCCACTTGGCCGGACATGGTAATTCGACTACCCGGCCCGATCCCGTGCATGTCACCCAGCGGCATCAGAAGGACACGATCCCCTCGAAATCCCACGACCTCCGCAGCGATCGGCCCTCCAGCTACCTCCCTCGTAATGCGGCAGAGCTCTCCGACCGTCGTCATCGGCCCATACCCTTCCACGACGATCCCAACCGCTTGCGCCACCCTTCCGGACACTTCGATGGGATCGACGCGCTCGATCAACCGACTAAGACTCATGATGAGCCCTGTTCCTCAGGGCATCGCCCAAGCGGAATAACTGTGTATCCAGGGAGGCATCGACTAGTCGTGTTGCGGTGTGCAACAGACAGCTTCCTCGCTGGAGAGAAGCCACCGGCTCGATGGTGAGCTTCAGCGTAACCTGCCGGCGTCCTGCCAGCTCCGCCCGAACGGCTTCAAGAACGGCCGCGTCGGCCGGATGCACCTGGATCACCACACCATCTGACTCTTGAACAGCGCCGAGCGCTGCCTTGACCTGCATCACAATCTGTTCGCGGCGGGACTCGGCTGATTCATGCAGTATTTTAGAGGCGATCTGAAGCGCAAGCGCGATGACTTCGTCGTCGATCGTCTGCTGAAGTGCGGATCGAGCGGTATCAAACTTTCCGACGGCCTCGGTCAACACCGCAAGATCTTGTTGACGCTGCGCGTCCGAATATCGCCGGCCATCTTCGAGACCACGCTCATATTCCGTCAGCCCATCGGCTCCTTTCAGCGTGCTGTCATCCCCGAATGTCTGAAACGGCACGCTCTGGATCCGTATCGCGCCGGACCGTACAGCGGCATGCTTGAGAACCGTATGGTCGGCGCGAATACGATGGAGTTCCAATAACCGACGAACCGTGTTGAGGACAATGTCCTGTTGAAAGGGTTTCGTCAAAAAATCGCTGGAGCCGGCTCTCATCGCACGGGCGGCAAGTTCGACCGAGGCGGCTCCAGTCATCACGACTCCAATCATGCGACTGTCGATCCGCTGTGCATCTTCCAGAACCGCGATACCATCTCGATCCGGCAGGGAGGCGTCGACGATCAGCAGCGCAGGAGCCTTCTGCTTGACCATCGCAAGCGCTTCCTGTCCTGAGCCTGAGAATCGAACCGACACTCGTTCCGGCTGAAGGAGCTCGTGAAGCACATGTCGGATCCCTTCGTCGGCATCAACGACCAGGACCGTCCCTTGAAGGCGTGACACGCTTCGATCGGAACTGGCCACTGCCGGTATGGTCCCCCCCGTCACTACAGCATCTCCTCCCCTGCGCCTGCGATCATGATGCGGCCCTCTCCTTCCAGCTTGCGACAGACTTTCAAAATATTCTGCTGGGCTCTCTCGACATCGGACACCTTTACCGGCCCTTTCGCCTCCATATCTTCCTTCAACATTTCCGCGGCACGACTCGACATATTTTTGAAGAATTTTTCCTTCACCTCTGGGTTGGCGCCGCGAAGAGCCAGCGGAAGGTCGTCCTTGCTGATCTCTTTCATCAATTCCTGCAAGCCGCGCTCGTCGATCTTCACCAGGTCGTCGAAGACAAACATGAGCGCTCGGATCGCATCCGCCAACGGCTGGCTCCTCTCCGCGATCCTGACCATAATGCCGCCCTCATTGGTCTTATCCATGCGTGTCAAAATGTTGGCCATCACCTCAGGCCCACCGAGGCTCTGCGACCCCATTCCCGTACTGGCCAATAGTGTCTCTTGTATGCTCAGGCTGAGCTCTTCCAAGACATCCGGCTGTACCTCCTCCATGGTGGCCAGCCGAAGCGCCACGTCTCCACGCATCGCCTCAGGAAGTCCTGCAAGCACTTGGCCGGCTTGATCGCTCTCAAGATGCGCCAGCACGACCGCCACGGTTTGCGCATGCTCGATCTTCAACATTTGGACAAGTGTTTTCACATCGACCCATCTCATTGCGTCCAGCCCCGGATAGCTTTTCCTAGTCATTGATTCGATGATCCGCGCCGCCTTATCTGGACCCAACGCCTTGATGAGGACGGTCTTGATAAACTCTTTTCCCTGAAACTGAACCTCGCCGGACGCACTGGCAGTCTGAAAATCCGAGATGACGGCATCTTCCTCATCCCGCGAAATCTGAGCCGTGCCGTTCATGAATGTTCCCAGCCGCTTAATTTCTTTGGGGTCGAGTTGTTTCATGACCTGGGCTGCTGATTCTTCTCCGATGGCACGAAGAAGAATGGCTGCCTTTTGTTCGCCCGTCAGATTCTTTGCCATAGCCACATGTTATGAAGGATTCTTGAGCCACTGTTTCACGACTACGGCCGTCGTGTCAGGATTCTTTCTCGCCATGTCGATGATCTGCGCCCGGTCCTGCCCGCGGGCCAATGATGCCTCTGCCGTTCCCATGGCGCCAGGCAGCGCAGACATCGACGCTTCGGCCGACAGTTGCTCGGTCGTTGAGCCCAACATGGTCAACAACGGGCGAACCACGAACAGAAGAATCACCGTAAACAGTAGGATTCCGACACCATAGCGGAGATACGGCAACCATGGCTTCGGACCCTCGGCCACGGCTTCTGCCGTCGCACTCTGCAGCTCTTCCGGTTCCGCGCCGAATTGCACATTCACGACTTGAACCTGATCCTGCCGCTCGGGTGAAAAGCCCATCGCTTTCTTGACGATGTCCTCAATCCGCTTGAGGTCTTCTTCCGAACGTGGGATGTATTTGCGTGCGGCAGCCGGCGTCTCTGTCGACTGTCCATCACCGGTTTTGGCTGTTTCATAGATCCCATCGACCAGCACGGCCACGGATAATTGTTTGATGACGCCTACAGGCTCGACGATTTTGGAGACCGTTCGACTGATCTCGTAGTTGACTGTTTCATTTTTCGTCTGACTGTTGTTCGAACTGGTTTGCGGGAGCTCCTGATCTGTTCCGGGCGGGACGTTCGACTGAACACCTGGGACGCCGCCGCTGACGCCGTTGATGCCGTTCGCCTTTTCCTGCCCGCGTTGTTCGCTCCTCACGACCTGGCTGTTCGGATCGTAGCGCTCTTCCGTGGTTTCCACCTTGCGAAAGTCCACCACGCTGGACACACGCACCACGGCTTTGTTGGATCCGACAATCCGCTCCAGCATCGTTTGGATACGCGTTTCCACATCTTTTGCGATACTCCGCTGATATTCGAGCTGGGTATTGGTCAAGCCGGCGGTTTCATCCGTCATGGTGGACGACAACATACGGCCATGCCCATCCACCACGGTCACATCGCGGGCCTGCAGGCCTTCCACGCTGCTTGACACCAAATGGATGACCCCTTGCACCTGCGCCTGAGCCAGCTGTTGGCCATTACGAAGTGACACGATCACGGACGCGCGCGCTTTCTCCTGTTCGCTGGCGAAGAGTCGTCGTTCAGGAATCGCCAGATGAACCCGCACTCGTTCGACTTCCGGCAACTGCGCGATGGTTCTCGCCAACTCGCCCTGTAAGGCGCGCCGATAGTTGAGCTTCTGCACGAATTCGGACATGCCGATCGACGTACGATCGAAAATCTCGAAGCCGACGCCACCTCCATGGGGAAGCCCTTGAGTCGCGAGTTGTAATCGTAGATCGTGTACTTGAGCGCTAGGAACCAGCACCGTCGCTCCACCACCGGTTGTTTCATACGGCACCTTCGTCTCTTTCAGCTTATCGATGATGGCAGCCGCGTCTTCGCCGCCGAGATTGGTAAACAACACCTGCATATCGGGCTGCTGCGTCCACAGTGTGAGCGCGATGAGGCCCGCCACTGATCCAGCCAGAGCGACGAGGATGATCATTCGCTGATTGATGGAAAACTTGGAAAACATTCTACCCACGCTCCTTCATCGTGCCTGACCTCTTACATCTGCATCCGTTGAATCTCTTCATACGCCGTGACCAGTTTGTTCCTGATTTGCATCATCAATTGGAACGACACGTCTGCTTGCTGCAGCGCAACCATCGTACGGTGAAGGTCCTGCGTCTCGCCTGTCATGAGATCACCAACCGCTCGGCCGGCTTCCACTTGCGTGTCGTTGACCTTTCCGATTGCAGATTTGAGCGAATCCATGAACCCCGAGGCACCTGACGTTCCGGCCGACCCGCCTGGGGCCACATCGCGAATCGGAGCGATACCTGATGTCGGACCGTAAATCTGATTCATCATCACCTCCCAATTTCCAGTGCCTTGTTCCACATGGCACGTGTTGCGTTGATGGCTTGAACGTTCGCTTCGTACGCACGCGACGCACCGATCATATTCACCATTTCTTCCATGACATTCACATTGGGAAGACGCACAAACCCTTTGGGATTGGCATCCGGATGATGAGGATCATAGATGAGTTGGCCTGGTTTGGAATCTTCCACCACTCGAGCGACGGAGACCCCTTCGAGCGCATGTGCCGACCGCCCAACGGCGATTTGTCGAAAAGTCCCATGAAATGAGCTTGGAACCGCCGTTGAGCGAAAGACGACATCCCGCCGCTTGTACGGACCGCCAGTCGGTGTTTTCGTTGATTGGGCGTTCGCAAGATTGCTCGCAATGACATTGAGTCGCCGCCGTTGGGCGTCCAAACCGGATACCGATACAGCCATACTGTCGGACATTTCCATGATGAACCTCCTCTATCAACCGTCAACCGCTTGCCGATGTCGACCATCCGAGCGGGCTAGGCGTTATCTCCCTTCTCGTATCACATTCAGCAATCCGTGAAACTTCTTGGCCAGTATCGTGGCCGCTGTGTTGTACTGCATGGCGTTCTCGGACAATTTGGCCATCTCGAGCTCGAGATTGACGGAATTGGCATCGAGCGGGAGATCGCCGGCTGGAACTTCACTGAGTTTTCCCGTCACCACCTGTACACCCTGCGGCCCATGCATGCCGAAATGCCGAGACTGAGTCGCCGCCAGGACGATGGGCAGCTGGCCCTTGTGGGCCGACTGCAATTGGTCCATAAATGTCAACTCGGACGCGCGATACCCCGGCGTTTCTTCGTTGGCCAGGTTCGAGGCGATCACACGCTGTCGCGCACCGCGAAGATCCAAACTCCGCTGTAACAGTCGCATGGTTTTGTCAAAGATCATCATGCTCTTCGGCTCCTTTCCATCGGCTGCTCGTTGTCATTGCAACCATAATGCCTGCCTGAGTGCTGAGGCGATGGCCATGAGCGCGGCCTTCTGCAACGCCCATTGGTTTTCGCTCCCCGCGCCTATGACTCTCCGTTTGACCCTTGCCGCCACCGAACAAATTTGCCGGCCGGCAATTCTTGCCGCGCTTATGGTCCTCCGGTAATCGAACAGGGTCGCTCACCTTCTCGATACTCTCGCAGCTTATTTCGTAACGTACGAATGCTGATCCCCAACTCTTTCGCCGCATGCGTACGATTCTCCTTCACTCGTGCCAATGTCTTAAAAATTAACTCTCGTTCCATTTCCCACAACGACCCGTTGGCCGGTTGTTGCGGATGGGCAGACTGGACCCGCTGTTCTCCGTTCAGTTCAGGCGGACAGTGTTCGGGAAGGATAGGGCCAGACCTCGCCAGCAACACCCCCCGTTCCATGACATTCTCTAATTCACGGACATTTCCCTTCCATGCCAACCGTTGCAGATGCGCACACGCGCTATCAGATAATGTCGGTGGCGTGAGACCGTTCCTCGTGGCCGACTGGCTCACAAAATGACGCGCGAGCAATGGAATATCGATCGTGCGTTCACGTAGCGGTGGAACGGTGACAGGAAAGACGTTTAGACGATAGTACAGATCCTCTCGAAAACGTCCTTGCTCGACTTCCCGATAGAGCGCGCGATTGGTCGTCGCGATCACTCGTATATTGACTGACACAGGGTCGCGCCCCCCGATCCGATCGACTTCGCGCTCCTGTAATACGCGCAGTAACTTGGCCTGCAAACTCAGGTTCATTTCACTGATTTCGTCCAGGAGCAATGTGCCCATATGCGCCATCTCAAACTTGCCGATCTTTTTGAGTAACGCCCCAGTGAACGCACCACGCTCGTGGCCAAAGAGCTCACTCTCAAGGAGCCCATCCGGTAATGCCGCACAATTCACCGCGATGAACGGGCGATGCGCCCGCGGGCTCCGATTATGGATAAATCTGGCTAACAGCTCTTTTCCGGTGCCACTCTCTCCTTGAATCAAGACTGTGGCCTGGCTGGACGCTACCCCTTCGATCGTGCTTAAGAGCCTAATCATGCCTGGGTCTTGGCTTAGCAGAGCCCGGTTTTCCGTTGGGTGAGACGGGTGACCCGTGATGGCCCCTACGTCTCGTCCCGACTTGAGATTCACGATGACTCGCTCCAGCAAGTCCATGGAAAACGGTTTCAAGAGATACTCGCTGGCGCCCAACTTCATGGCCTCGACCGCGGTCTCTATGGCCCCATACGCCGTCATCAGAACGATCGTCGCATGAGGAGCGCGCGCCTTGACTTCCTTAATCAATTCGAGCCCATTCAGACGCGGCATCTTGAGATCGGTCAGCACCATCCATGGACGAAAATGGGGAATCCGTTCAATGGCATCCATTCCATCGACTGCCCCTTGTACGGAATAGCCGAGTCGCTTGACCGTCTCCATCAGCGCCGTTCGCATCGATGGGTCGTCATCGACGATGAGAATGCGCTCGCTCTCGTCACCATGGTCAGAAAGAGGGCTACTCTTCTCGCGGTCATTCATGAGACCACTCCTCCACTAATTCCATAGTGTGCTCACTCGGGTAGGATTGACTCGCTTTCAGCTCGTTCCGCGTTGGAGTCTGCACCGCATGGGGATCTCCACCGATTGCTGGATGAGGCAGAATAATGGAGCATGCGGTGCCCTGCCCGACTGTACTATCGACATCGATCCGTCCCTGGTGCGCGTCGACTATCGAATAGACAATCGCCAGACCAAGGCCGGTCCCCTCATCTTTCGTCGAGAAAAACGGATCGAATATGCGCGACTGATGGGCCGGAGGGATGCCAATGCCGGAGTCCCGGACAGTTAGTCGAACAGCGGGTATACCAAGTGTCCGCGACGGTTCCTGGCAAAGACTGATCGCCAGAACCCCTCCATTCGGCATCGCCTGCACTGCATTCACGACCAGATTCACGAGCACTTGTTTCAACTGTCCGTCGTGACACCACATCGAATGAATTTCTTGACTGATGTCCACTCGGATTTCCACCGGCACCTTGGTAATCGCATGGGCCGCCAACTTGATCGATTCGTCGATCAACGCTTCGGCCAAGTGCCAGCCACGAGCCAAGTGAACCGGCCGCGTATACAGCAAAAGATTGGTCAGTAAGCGATCCATCGACTGGACGGCTTGCGAGATTTGTTGCGCGTAGCGTTTGGCGGACGACTGCTCGCCGAGATCTCGCTGCAGCATGGACGCGAAGAGCTCGACGCTGCCCAATGGATTTCTGATCTCGTGGGCAATCCGCCCGATCAGCTCTCCCATGGCCGCCAGTCGTTCCTTGCGCTGCAACTGTTCTTCCAATTGATAAATACGCGTGATGTCCTGAAACAGGATGAGGTGTCCGGAGTGCTCTCCGGAATCGTTGCGAAGTGGAACCTGGCTAATGGAGACGACTGCCTGACCGATGCGTTGAGGCCGATCACACACGCCAAGACCAGCACCCGCCAATATTTCAGACGCACGACGGTTCCGCAGTTCGTCATCTGTGACGCCAAGTAGCGCCTCGGCGGCGCGATTGCTGCGAGTGATCATTTCGCAGTCGTCCATCACCAAGACCCCCATAGACAAGGACTCAAGAATCCCGTCCAGATGGACACGCATGGCCTCGTTGTCACACAGCTGCCGGCGGAGCGCCTCGTTGCTCTGCGCCAACTCCAGATCCATCTGCTCCACACGTGTTGTCAGCGCACTGTATGATTGCTGCAACGTGTGAGCCGCCTCATCAAAACTTCTGAAGGCGGCTTGCAGCAGCTCCCGTTCTTCCGGATGTTTGGTCATAGCACTCGTCATAGCCCCTCCTGCTTCCTCGAATGACTGACCGCTCGCAAACTTGTTTTAAGGGACGCTGAAAGGCGATTGAGGATTGGATCGTCCGTGACCTCAAGCTCGGCCAGCGCCACGGTGGCGCGATCGTATTGCTTCAAGGCCGTCCAATGGTTGGCTGTTTGCAGCCGCGCCCAATCGGCGTGAGACACGTTCGGTTTCTTAGCCAGCACTAATTGGTAGGCTGTAATAGCCCGCTCATGTCGATTCAATCGAGATAACGTATCGGCATAGGAAACAAGTGTATTGGACGCTTGCACCGCGCCGGCCTTGAACGCCTCTTCGTAGGCCAGGGCAGACTCATCCAGCTTATCCAATTCTCCCAGCGTCTTGGCTAACTCCACATACATAGCTGGTCGTTCAGGATGAACCGGGTGGCGCAACAACCACATCCGGCACAGATGGAGAAGCCCTTGCAGATCCCGCTGTTGCCTCATGGCCTCAATCAAAAGATGCAGCACCTCCACGTTGTATTTACCGAGAGGGAACTGAAATCGGTATCGCTCCAACATTTTTCTGGCGGCCTCAGGATCTCGCTGATCCAGGTAGATCCCTCCAAGGCTGATCAAAGCCGCTTCGAGCAACACCGAATCGTTGTGCGATTTAAGAACCTGCTGATACAGCCGCACGGCTTCCGGTGAAAAGCCGAGACGCCGATGGGATTCCGCGATGTTCAGCAACAGAGGGGAACGCGCATAATGCTGTTCGGCCATTGCTCCCTGCCTGTGAAATAGACTGACAACTGTCAGATCGTCGTGCGATGCGATCGCCGCTTCGATCCAGGGTGTCAACAGAGCAGACAGGCGCTCTGTGGATTTGATGGCCCATAGGTTGTTCTTATTGGTAGCTCGAAGCGTGATCTCCTTGTAGGTTTGAAGCGCGCGATTCGTGTCGCCTGCGCCTTCATACCCCTTACCAAGGTAGTACAGGGCCTCGCTACCCATTGAATTGCTCGCCTCTCGAGTCGCAATCTCTTCCAGCATCGATCGGTAGGAGGCGTCGGTCTGGTCCGGAACTGGCACGTTGTGGATCATGGCGCTGACCGTGAGCCCGAGCGCATTGCTTCCAGCCGGTAACATATTCTCTGCGCGGAGTGCGGCCAGCCGCAGTTTGGCCGTCGCATCCGACGTGCTGTCCGGATAGAGCGAAAGGATCAGCGCGTAGACGAACTCGGCAAGCGGCTGTTTAGCACCAGCTCGTAAACTCTCAGCCACGTGCAGCAGAGCCGTAGGCGCATACTCATGGCGAGGATGGAGATTGTAAAAGAGCAGCATGAGTTCTCGCGCGGAAGCCTCATGATGCAGTTTCACTTGCGTGAGGGCATACTGCTGAAGCGACAACGGATCGCCCCTCAGGAGATGCGGCCATCGTCGATAGCTGATATCGTAGATCCGCTGCGCTTCGGAAAATCGCTGCGCTCTGAACAGCGCATGAGCCAATCCCAACGTCGCTCCTTGGAGCAACTGCTCGTCCTCACTTCGCTTTCGCACGTTCGCAAACGCATGCTCAGCGTCGCTCCATTTCCCCATGGCCATGAATGTATAGCCAAGCCCCAACAAAGCCCGATTGCCGTCAAAGGGAAGATTGACGGAATGGGCCATGGCGTTCTCGTAAAACGCCTGTGCCTCTTGGAACGCGCCTTGCTCGAAATATAGATCCGCGACCCGCCATTCTGCTCTCCGAGCGTTTGACGATTGTGGATGGTTCCGAAGGAGTTTTTTATACTCCTGAATCGCCTCGGATCGGGTTTCCCCCGTGACCTCATCCTGCAACAAGAGCTCAACCAAGAAAGCTTTCGCAGATGGGACGAGTGGACTTTCTGGATGTTCCTTGACGATAGTCCCAAAGAACCGCTGCGCCTCCGGCCATGCGTTCTTCCGGTACGCAGACCGGCCTTCTTGCCAGGCGAGTCCATCAATGCCCGACGATTGGCCTTCCGGACGAGGCCCATCATCAGGCAAGAGTCGTACGAGTCCCTCAATTGGTACTGGGTTCCGTATCGAAGTTGCTCGTTCGGTGACCGCGTCGCTTGAGGGAGTAGGCTGCGAGGGAACCGCCCCAATTGCCATCGAAGAGCACGCCATCCAAGCAGCAATCGAGAAGACGAGTTGGCAATATCGTAAATAGTATCGATACACGGCGATAGGGCATCAGCAAAGCTCATGCCCTGGAGACAGGTCGAAAACTCTCAGGAAATCAGATGAGTTATCGAGGCAACTCGAGAACTTGGATAGACCGCGTCAGGATTGGCATCGGCTAGGTCGATAGGTCGTCAATCTTTTGACTGGAAGAGCGTGGCCAGAGCGGGAGGGTTTCCAATTGAGATCGTGGATCCACCCCCTTACGTTTCAGCTTTTCAACCAACGTCGTCCGGTTCAAGTGGAGCAACTGCGCTGCCCGCGAGGTGACGCCGTTAGCTTTCCGCAGGGCTTCCATGATGAGATGTTTTTCGTACTGTTCAACCTCTCTGGAAAGATTGATGCCGTCCTCACTGAACCGGATAAACTGCTCCTTGAGCTCGGGGGCCGGCGGCCTCCGACAGATTTTCTCAGGTAAATCTCCAACGGAAAGGACGCCGTGCTTCTTCAGCACGACCAATCGCTCGATCATGTTCTCTAACTCCCGAATGTTGCCAGGCCAGTCGTACTCGGTCAACATTTGAAGCACATCGGGAGCAAGACCTGACACCTGAGTGTGCTTACTCTGATTGAAGCGAGTCAGGAAATGGTCGATAAGGAGCGGAATATCGCTCCGGCGTTCTCGTAGAGGAGGAATCACGATAGGGATTACATTGAGCCGATAGAACAGATCTTTGCGAAATCGCTTTTCTTCAACCAGCGTTTCCAAATCCTGATTCGTCGCGGCAATGATCCGCACATCCACATGAATCGTCCGATTTCCGCCGACGCGTTCAAATTCCCGTTCTTGTAATACTCGAAGAATTTTCACTTGTAATGGCAGGCTCATTTCGCCGATTTCATCGAGGAAGATGGTCCCTCCGTTTGCCAGTTCAAAACGTCCCATTCGCGGGTGCGTGGCTCCAGTGAACGCACCTTTTTCGTGCCCGAAGAGTTCCGACTCCAACAGATTTTCAGGGATCGCACCACAGTTCACCGGGACCAACGGACGATCCTTGCGAAGACTATTGAAGTGGAGCATCCGCGCCACCAACTCCTTGCCGGTACCGCTTTCGCCTTGAATCATGACCGTGCTATCGCTGTCGGCGACTTTGTGGACAAACTCCATCACGTGTTGGATCGGCTCGCTGGCGCCCACCAGATGTTCAAGTCGATATTGATCGCGTACGGCCTTCCGCAAGAGATGGTTTTCTTGCCGAAGCCGCAGGAACTCTGCCGCCTTCCGAACCACCACGGCCACGGTCTCAAGGTCGAACGGCTTGGTAATGAAGTCAAATGCGCCAGACTTCATGGCCCGGACCGCGGTTTCGATCGTACCGAATCCGGTCATCATGATGGGAATGATCTTCGCGTCGAGCTTCGCCAGGCGATCGATGATCTCGAGTCCATCGATATCGGGCAGCTGAAAATCAGTGATCACGATGTGAATCACCGAGTCCTTCACTGCCTGGATTGCCGCGGCACCGTCCTCGGCAGTAGAGACGCTATACTCCTCCTGCATCAGGAATTCCTGCAGAACATCCCGGACGGCAGGGTCGTCATCAACAACGAGCACGTGGGCTTGACTCATACGTGATACCATTTGGAATGCGAACTTCGATGCGGGGTTAGAATAATGACCCGTGGTATCTAATGCAAGTTATATCAGTTACTTGGCTGAGATCTGATGGGTGGGAGATTTCTTGACAGATTCTCCGGCCTGTTGGTACTGTGCGCTGCGACGTGTGGACTCAACTTGCAAGCGGGCTGGCGTAGCTCAATCGGCAGAGCAGCGGTTTTGTAAACCGCAGGTTGGAGGTTCGATTCCTCTCGCCAGCTCCACATCGCAGTTTCGTCGGTGGATGAATATCGCTCGTCATCTTCATCCCCACTCCCTATCGCCATCCAGAATCCACGGGACAC
>JAOUHD010000115.1 GCA_029865345.1 Nitrospira sp. | reverse complement strand
TTGCAATCCCACATTTGCGAGCCGCTCTCAATCGCCTCGCACTGCTGACTCCAAGTCATCATCTATATAGGGCATGCTGGCCCTTCGCTTAGGAACGCGATACGGACGTCAGGTTAATAACGAGGGCAGGCTCGCGTGCCGTAACGGTTGGTTCCAAACCTGCACTCCATGTGTTATACGCCCGGGTGGTCCTGGATGATCAGTGTCGGCGTCAGCGCGAAGAGACTCTCAAAGCTCATCGTCTTATACACGTCTTGCTTGAGTCACAGTTTGCGCTGTGCTCGACATTGCTCCAGCGACGGAGCAATACAATCGGCGGGTATCCTGATACTGATGGATCTATATTTGGATCGAATGAGCGAATATGGCTACCGGGAGAATTTTATGACCCCTTCGGCTTTCGTCTCTTGCCGAGCTGTATGGATTGGTCTACCATTATGACAGCCATGAAGATGGACGGTGTGTGTTGACCGTTTGTTGGAATAACGACCTGTTATGAGTAACCCCCTGGATTTCGTCACTATTGAAGGACTCCTTGCCTATGGTCGTGCTCTCGCCCGACGAGCGTCGGAGCGGGGACTCGTCCAACCTCCGCCAAGAAACGCGTCCGGCGGTGACTTTGATCGCGTCCACGCCAAGATGGAACAGCTCCGCTCGTTCGTCGAACGCTCCAAGTCCGGGTTCGCAACCGCTGAAGCGTACCAGTCGGCTCGGGAAGGCTTC
Organism: Nitrospira sp.; assembly: GCA_029865345.1. GTDB lineage: Bacteria > Nitrospirota > Nitrospiria > Nitrospirales > Nitrospiraceae > Nitrospira_D. The sequence continues at coordinate 9,346 of JAOUHD010000115.1, read as the reverse complement.
ATCGATGATCAGTTGGTGTTTTTCGCCGCCTGGAACGCGCTCCTTGCTGAAGGTTCGCTGCAGCCGCTGCTCCGAGCTACAATCGGGTCGGTGGCCAAACCGACCTATCGGCGCCCGGTCGCCATCGTGCCTCGCGCGCAGCTGACACCTACGCTGGCGGAAGGCCGGATTGTTCTGGAACTAGGCGACGACCGGTTTTGGTTATTGCCACGGGACCTTGGCGACCGGACGCTGTTCCTCACGATGCGCCACGGCGTGTCACAGATCGACAGCAAGACCCATCGCGTCGGATGCCGCTTGCCAAACCAATTAGACCGCGAACGAGGCGTTGCCAAAGCCGATGCGGTAGGGGCAGCGCTCGCCCACATGATCGGCCTCGTGGGACAGCAGCTGGATTTTCTGCATCTCGCGAATTACCTCGATCCACGAACCTTCCTCCATTGCATCAGCCGCAGCCCGAATACCAGACAACTGTACGAACGGGTGTCTGCGGCGCTGCTCCAAGGTGCGTCCGCAGCCGAACCGATTGCCGAGTCGGCACTTGAATCGTCGGATTTCGGCTGGGTCACGGGATTGGAGAAGTCGGTGGAGATCGAAGAAGCCGCGCAGGCGTTCGGCGTGGAAGCCTCGACCGCCAAGCGGCTGATGAAAGATCCGCTCTATTGTTATCCCGATGGCAATTCTTTCTTCGACCTCTATGTCGACGTCATCGATGGGCTCCACCGGTTGGGTTCTGCGCAGCAGGGGAGAGTCGCCTGTCTCTATACTCACAGTTCCACCCTGCGGGCCTTAATGATCTATTTGGACCCACGTCCGTTCCATGAAGCATTCAGTGAGTTCAGCGACTACAAGGAAAGCCAAGACAATGTGGTACTGCTCACGGTTGAACAGGGACGGATGTCCGGCTACTCAACAGCGGTTGGGCTGTCCGAGCGGGAGCGGGTCGCCCGCAATACCTGGGTGACAGTGGAGGCCACGAGAAAAGATCGCGTGACACTCAAACCTCGATCCCTCAAGCGGATCGTGGCGCTTGTCTCCGGAGGTGATTTTGCCGGGGCCGGCGCCGCGCTCAAAGAATTGCATGTAACAGGCCAACGCATGGGGTTGGAGGTCTATTTCGTTCGGCATGGCTATCTGGGCCTGGCCAACAATTGGATCGAACGTGTCACCGATGAACATACTCGCGGCATGGGCAGCCATCCCAGCAGTCCCATCGGCAGCAGCCGCTTCGAGGAGTTCAAACAGGCGACGGTGCAGCAGGTAGCCATGCGCCACCTGGAACCCTACGTGCGCGATGGTGCACTGATTGTGCTGGGAGGGGACGGCAGCATGCGAGGCGCTCGGGCTATTTACGAAGAATTCGGCGTGCAGGTGGTTGGCATGCCAGGCAGCATTGACAATAATCTCGAAGGAACCATCGCTCTCGGGTTTCAGTCTGCCGTGACGTTGGCGGATCAATCCATCGACTCTCTCAAAGCCACCAGCGCGGCGATGGGCAGTGTGTTTTTCGTGGAGATCATGGGCGCTGGGTCAGGTCATCTTGCGTTGGCCTGTGCCTATCAGGCGAGAGCTGAAGGGTTGTTGGTCAATGAGCATCCCGACCCAAACACCTATATCGATGAGGTGATCCTGGGGACGCTGAAGCGGACATTGGGAGTGCCGAACAAGAGCCACCTCTTCGTCGTCGCGGAACGGACACCGCACCGTCATCATAAGGACGGTGGCGTCCATGGGCTGGTGGACTATGTGGCTGGTGTGATTGCACGATGGCCAGAACGACAGCCGCGGCCTGATCACTACCCGCTCACGCCAGCCACCAAAGCTACTATTCTTGGCCACACACTCCGGGGTGCCCGGCCAATACCGGAGGACAAGGCGATTGCCCAGCATCTTGCCCATGAAGTGGTGCACCGGCTGATCGAATCGCCTGAGGACATTGTCGGGTGTCTCTTGGCCTACCGTGAACGGGGATCAATCAGCCCGATTCCACTCCACGCAGTCATGCCGAAACAGTTCGACTGGGATGTCTTCAGTCGGATGCATGGCAACACCCGCGTCTCGTAACTTGCTCAGCTCCCGTCTGAACCGATTACTCGGTTAGTAGGCTGTTGGCAATATCCACTATCGGCCTGCTCAACGTCCGGCAGAGAGTTATGTGTGTCGTTGAGTGTGGAGTTGGTGGGATCGTGAAACGGTGAGCACAGAGGCAGCCGAGTGAATCTCAGCAGCCCTTGAACTTCTTTGTCCGGCACTGTTCCGAGAGCCGCTTGGCTTCTGTGACCTGGGCGGGCGACATACGCTTGGCGACATCCTCGAGATTTTCTTCCGCTTGCTTCTTTTCCTCACCCTGCATGTGTGCGGCGGCAAGACTCACCCACATATAGGCCCGCACATAGTCCGGTGGGCCTCCTAGCCCTGCGAAATACAACTCCGCAAGGTTATTTTGCGCCAGTGGGTGACCCTTTTCAGCCGCTTTTTCGTACCACGCTCGCGCCTGGGTATAATCTTGTGGTACGCCTCTTCCCTTGGCATACAGTTCCCCGAGTCGATTCTGTGCCTCCGTATCTCCTTGGGTGGCCTGGGCCTGGAGTGCACTCAGGTCTTTGTTGTCGAGTGGGGCAAATGCTGCCCCTTCTCCAAGAGGAAGGGCAAGGGTTGCGAGAAGCATGATGGTGGCAATGGTACGCATGGGGTTTTGAGTATGCCGTGCACGCAAAGGAATCGTCAAGCTGAAAGGTGAGGCATGTAATCCCACAATGATAATGTCCGGTTCTACCACAATAGAAATGTCCTCTATCTCGATAGACTCTCGCCCCTTACCAGGAGGGCGAGATGGTCGGAGAGGACAGGGTGACGATGAGTGGGAAGGAGTTGCGGCGGGTGCATGTGATTCGGCAAGTGCTGGAGCACCGACTCACGCAGAAGGAAGCCAGCACATTGTTGGGCGTGACCGATCGGCAGATCCGGCGTTTGACACGACGGGTGGAACAGGAAGGTGATCACGGCCTGGTGCATCGGGCGCGTGGCCGCCCCTCGAACCGGCGGATCTCAGAGGGACGAAAGACCACGATCCTCCAGCTCTACGAGACGCGGTATGGGGATTTCGGACCAACCTTGGCGAGCGAGCAGTTGACCGAGCGCCACCGGCTCCCCCTCAGTGCGGAGACGCTCCGACGCTGGTTACGGGCACGGGGGATTGAGCATTTTTCCCGCCGAAAGCGCCCCCATCGTGCATGGCGGGCACGGAAGGCCCACGTGGGGGAGTTGGTGCAGGTGGATGGCTCACACCATGACTGGTTCGAAGGACGCGGTCCACGGTGTGTCTTGCTGGCATACATCGATGATGCCAGCAGTCGGGTCTTCGCGCGGTTCTATACCCATGAAGGCACGATTCCGGCGATGGACAGCTTTCAGCGCTACGTGCGGCGCTATGGACTGCCACTGGCACTCTATACGGATCGGCATACCACCTATCAGTCACCCGCCGCGCCGACGATCGAGGAACAGCTCGCCGGCGTGGAACCGACGAGTCAGTTTGGGCGCGCCCTCCACGAGTTGGGAGTGGAGCGGCTCTTTAAAACGTTCCAAGATCGGCTGGTCAAAGAGCTCCGCCTGGCAAAGATTGCGACCCTCGCGGCAGCGAACCACTTTCTCGACGACTATCTGTCCCGGTATAATCGACGCTTTACGGTCCCGCCCGCCCAGCCGACCGATTTGCATCGGCCGTGTCCGGCCCGCAGCGGACTGGATCGCATCCTCTGCATCAAGACCTCGCGGGTTCTGCGGCGCGATTGGACGGTGGCCCACAACGGGCACCTCTATCAGGTGCAGACCAATGTGCGTGCGAGGCAGGTGGTCATGGAAGACCGGCTGGATGGGACGTTGTGCCTGACGCATCGAGGCCGAGTGCTCGACTATCACCTGATCCCTGAACGGCCGGTCCCCCCGGCAAAACCACGGACGGTGGTAAGCCGGCGCCGACCAGTCAAACCGCCACGAACGCATCCGTGGTACAAACGGGTACTGCCGCCACGCGAACTCCTCGCGGCAGCGGGCAGGACCTAAACCGGACAGTTCTACTTTGGGAAGAAGAGGACATTTCTAAATTGGGTTGACAGCTGAAAGGTGAGGCAGTGAGCTCCTGCGACAGGATGCGGAACGTGAGGCACAGTTATGCCTACCGAGCCCTCTGTGGAAAGTCGGGCGGTGGTGGTAGAGCGGGAACGGGAGCTTGAGGAGGAAACCGGAGCGTCTGATTGTTTAATTGAAGGGGAGGACCAAGGTTGATCCCAGCACCCTGGGGTGGCTGGACCGTGATGATCTGTTCCCCGCCAGGCAGATTGATTGTGCTCTCTACATTTCCTTTCCGATCCTTATAGACTGTTGTGCCGCCTTCAGCATCCAATACCTGATTCAAGCGTTCCTGTGCACTCGGTTGTTGAGAGGGTCCCTCCCCACCGGCAAGTGACGAGTCTGGCCATCCAGTGCCGAGTATGATAATGAGGCAGACAACAACCCGGTCCATGAAGTCATTATACTGCTGACTTGCAACTTATCAAGACGCCAAGAGCTGCTGATGGAGGGACTATGACACTGGCAAAAAATCTGATAGGGAGATTTTGGCAGTCGCTGATCCGATTATGGACAATCTGATGAAGGGATCGACAGCAATCGACCATGAAAAGCACACAAGAGACTTCACGGACCGAATGAAACGTATCGTCACGAAGGAATACCTGGAGACCGTGTGCAGAAAATATCAGGCTGAACGAGGGTATTTTGCCAAAAGAGAGTTTGTGGCTGTCTTCCGACGTCCACAGTCGGTGGCAATTGTGTGGAAACAATGGTTCACGAAGCAAGCAGGAGAGTACGTAGCCGAATTGGTTCTGGTGGAAAACGAGTCCACGTATTTGGTTGATCACGCGATGGTGTTCTGACCGATCGCGGGCTCGTTCATAGAGGAACCACAGATGCCTCTCCAACTTGATCTTGGCCATGCGATCCTGCGAGAGTTGGTGCTGAGTGATGCACCGTCCCTGGCGCTACATGCCAATGATCGGCTGATCTGGGGGCAGCTACGCGACATGTTTCCTCATCCCTATCGGGAAGACGATGCGGCAGAGTTTATTGAACGAATCCAGATGCAGAACCAGCCGACTGCATTTGACCTTGCGGTGGATGACCAGGTCGTCGGTGTAATTGGCCTAACCGTACAGACCGACATCAATCGGTTGTCAGCCGAAATTGGCTATTGGCTGGGAGCAGCTCATTGGGGAAAGGGCATTGCAACCGCCGCTGTTCGAGCACTTACAACCTGGGGCATGGACCAGTTGGGCTTTGTCCGGATTTTCGCGACGCCATTTGTTCACAATGTCGCCTCCTGCAGAGTGCTGGAAAAGGCTGGGTACGTCCGTGAGGGCCTCATGCGCAAGGGTGGATCAAGGACGGTCAGATTCTCGATCAGGTCCTATATGCCCATGTAGCCATTTAATAGTCATTGAGGACCAAGAGAGGTGATGATGATTCCAGAAAAGAAGTTGCAAGTGGCGATCCTGCTGTACGACGGTATGACGGCGCTCGATGCAATCGGCCCCTACGAAGTCCTTCAGGCGCCGACACTCGGAACCGATGTGCGCTTCGTGGCGCGTGAGAAGGGCGTGAAGCGGACTGATTTCGGTAGACTGCGCCTGACGGCAGACTATTCGCTCGATGAAACCACCAGCCCCGATATCCTGGTGGTACCAGGCACGGCATTTCCACAAGCGGTGATGGGGGATCAGCTGGTTCTGGAATGGATTGCACAGGTGCACCGCACAACCAAGTGGACCACGTCGGTCTGTACTGGGGCCTTAGGGCTGGCAGCCGCCGGCGTGCTCCAGGAGCTGAAGGCCACAACACACTGGCTCGCTCACGATATCTTGCAACAATTCGGTGCCATTCCGACTAAAGCCCGTGTCGTCCGCGACGGCAAGGTTGTCACGGCCGCCGGGGTTTCCTCAGGGATCGACATGGCCCTCACTCTGGTCGCGGAAGAGTTTGGCGCCGATGCGGCGCAACTCATCCAGCTGCTCATTGAGTACGATCCCCAACCACCGTTTGATGCCGGGAGCCCAGACAAGGCTCCGTCAGCCATTGTGACTGCGGCACGTGAAGAGTTCAGCAAGTTGGTGGTCATGCCATAAGTCCGTCGGGCGCACTCCTAGGACCGCTGATCTCGACACCGCTACTTCTGCACATTTCCATCTCTTGCTTGCCGATCGCGGATTGGCCCGGCAAGATTCGTCTCAGAACAGGTGTGATCTCCCAATCATGTCCTGCAAATGCGAGAACCCGCGGTGCTCGCATGGCAGATATTCACCGAGCTGATAGTCGTAGCCGAAAGTTTGCGATCCTCGCACTTGCCGGGATATTGTTCGGGGGTGTTGTGCTCTCGGTTCAGTTTGAGTCATGGATGGAAGACGTGCGAAGCATGCCTGTTGAGGCTGCCCGAGAATCCCTCACGACGGTCTTTAGCTGGAGCGTGGGAATCGGAACGGTCGCGATCGCCCTGGCCGGCTGTCATTTCTGGTGGTGGGGGAGGCGTGTCCGGCGTGCCCTGCGATTTCCTCCTCCCGGCGCAACGGTCTTGCGCGATACGGCTATACTGGAGGGAGAGGCAGCAGCGTCACGAGGCAGGGTGCTCCAGTTCCTTGGCGTCACCCTCATCTTCTGTTCGGTCGCCGTCGTCATGGGGTCGTGGTGGATCCTGAGGATGCTCGGTACTCTTCATGGCTAAACCGCTGTCGAGAGTTGATCGATCATGACACAATCGGTCCCTCCTCGTATCTACTGCATTCCAGCAACTCAGGCGCCGGTGGTGGCTGTGTTTCGTCGGGGACCGAGTCACTGGGCGCATGTGGGGCGGTGGGACCTCGCGGCAGGGCGATACGAGCCCGGGGCCTGGCTGGGCGGTCGCATCTTTCCGCGGCGATCCGATCTTTCTCCAGACGGACAGTACCTCTGCTACTTCGCACATAAACCGAGCGCCACATGGGAACTTGGTGAGGCGTATGTCGCCTTGTCGAAACTTCCGTGGTTGACGGCACTTCATGCATTCGCCACCTGTGGGACTTGGACTCGCGGTTACTACTTCACAGAAGATAGTAACTGTGACGATCGGCAGATGGAGAAGCTTCCGATTCCGTACAGGCTACGCTCTCTCCCAGTTGTTCAATTTGCCAACGAACGACGACGAGGATGGAGTGAAGCGGAGGACTCGCCGATCCGTGATCCCGGAGATGCCTGGGATGTGCAACGCAACGCGCGCATGCGAAAACCCCAGCCGCATGGGGCACGAGTGCTCTGTGTGGAAAGCGTGGGGTTTGCGGGAGGGGATTTTGGTATCGACCAATCCGTTGATGGACTGAGAGTCCGGTACTCGCTGGAGTCCAACGGCGAACTCGAACTCTTGGATGATTGTCAGTGGGCCGATTGGAGCCGGGAAGGGCAGCTGCTCGTGGCGACACGAACGGGCCGGCTACAAATACGAAATCTTGAAGGCGATAGTCCGGACATACTCTTTGAAGTGGATCTCTCGAATCTTGAGCCGACTCCTACGCCGGCACCGGCTTGGGCACAGTGCTGGTAGGAGAAGATCCTGATGGGGGATGGGGAGAGAAGTCGAATGACGTCTACAATCCCTGTTTTTCCTCCACTCATCCTCTGAGTCCTTTTCACTGCACGCGTTGTGGCTGGTCAGCACACCATCTTGTTCGGCAATACGGATCTCAGCGCGTGGCTGTCCGGCGCGCTCGTCAACATTGCCTCATGGTCAGCATCGCTGAATACCGCATGTCACAAATCTTGAAATCAGTTGCCAGAAAACCCATCTCGCGATACCCCTAACCTAGGCGCTGGGTTCCGGCGTTGGAAACGGTACAACAATCAATAGTACGGAGGATGTGCATGCATTTCGTCGTGGTATCAACTATCGCAGTCGGGTTGGTGTATTTGTTGTGGGAGATCCGGCCATAAAGCTTGCTTCCATGTAAAAGCATCGAGTGTGCTCTTCTTTTTAGGTGCATGCTCGTACGCGGCCTCCAGGGGACAGCCTGCTGGAGGCCGTGGTTTTTTTGCTCCATTTCTTGGCTGACCTTTCCCTCTCTCACGCAAGATTTCTGAGTCTAAAACCACGAAATTGGTTGCCAGAAAACTTGTCTCGCGATAGCCCTAGATGGGGCGCTGGTTCCTGGCGCCGGTCACATTGAAACAACCTATTTCAAGGGAGGGTTATCCATGCGGTTCATCCTTGTATCGGCAGTGGCATCCGCACTCATCATCGGAGGTAGTCCCTTGGTCATGGCGGACGAGATCACGAACCTCGGTTCCGATATGAAGCAGGACATAGGTTCAATGGCCAGTGAGGCTAAGGGCGACATGGCGTCAGAGCATGAACAGATGAAGGAGAACTTCAAAGCCAAGAAAGATCAGATGAAGGATGAGATGAAGGCCAAACGAGAGCAGATGAAATCCGAGATGAAAGCGAAGCGAGATGCGCTCAGGGCTGAGAGGCAGGAGATGAAGAGTACCGCAAAGGCAAAGAAAGGTAAGGCCCAGAGGAAGGCCAAGGAAACGGTTGAATCCACGACGTCTAGGCCGTACTAGACGACTCAGTTCTGATCCACAATGCTTGAGAACTCTGCAGTCTTCCAGACGACCTCCAGCAACCCCGTTGCCGGAGGTCGTCGACCTCTGACACATAAGCTCTCGGGATTAATGCGGAGCGTGGTCATGCAGGAAGCAGCTCGACAAGAGTGGAGGCGATACGCTATACAGTATCTGTCGAACAACGCACGTGAGCTCAGAACGAGGTCGGGGTTATGCAAGATTACTCACTGTATTATGGGAGTGCCTGTGTCATTTTCTCCCTCTATATCCTCATCAAGGGGTTCGTCGCGGCATCCAGGCAACGCAGCGAGCATCATTCCACGACGCTTGTTCCAGCCTACCTCTATGGAATCGTGGCGTCGATTCTGCTGACCCTTGGCCTTGGATTTTTCAAGCCGCCCTTGCCCTGGTGGGGGTACCGATTGATTTTCCCTGGTACAACGATGATTTTTCCCGCCATCATTTATCTGATCGGCCGCCGTCCACTGAAGCCGGACCTGGATCGAGCCGACGCGTAGCAGGATGCGGGACAGCCCGCCAGCGGCGTTCTCGTCTAGCTCAGAGGCTCAATGTACGGCCTGGGCAACGCCTGTTCATACAGGCGATGGGAGGGCTGGTGAAACCAGTCTACGAGTCGCCTCTTCACTCACTGTGGCCTTGCTGGACGGCCTGTTTGTCGCATCCTGCGAGTATGAACTAG
>JAOUHD010000114.1 GCA_029865345.1 Nitrospira sp. | reverse complement strand
CGCTTCCATCCCAACCTTCGCCTTGAACTCCGCGCTATGCACCGTGCGCTTCTTGCCGTCACTCATGCCATCATCCTCCTGGGACAACAGCTTAAACCGGTGTCTCAAATTTGGGGTCCACTTTACTAGTTTCCTCCAGACGAGATCGAGATTCTCGAAGCGGTCTTTACGAGAGGCCGATCTCTGGTATCTAGGGGCCAAGTGCGACTGCTCGCAAAATTCCTTCCAGCTACCGAAATGGCGGGCAACAGTGGCTTTAGGGAAGCTCTGATTAATTCACTATTTCATTCGGTCGGTGTTCAAAACACTGGGAGTCTGGATGATCGACACCTGGAACTTTGAATTAATCAGACCTTCCTTAGATATGCCTGTAGCTTTTGAAAATCCTTCTGCTGAAACAAAAGAGACTTCGAGGTTCTTGGCATAGGTCTGCAATCGCTCGATAAGCTCGTTATTTGTGTATTTGTGAAAACGTTTGATTGAATAGTCGGTCATAAAACTGATTGTGGGGAAGAGCCAATGGGTTGGGCATTCTGATCTCTGGTTAGAGAGGGATCAAGTAGTATTTCTTCTTTTCCCTTCTTTCGGGTATGTCTGGGCCTTGACGCTGATTTGTGCCAGAAGAGCAAAATTCGCAAGCCTACTTTGTGGACAAAGGAAGGCTGGAACTGACCGAGTCCGCGAGGGAATTCCAGAAAGATTCCGTCCAACAGAGCAGTCGCTGCGCACTCTAGAGGCGAGGACGTGATAAGCCCTGACACGCCCCGTCTACTTTTTCTGCGGCTCCAAGAGCTTGTCGCCCTTCTTGAAGACGGCATAGATTGCCTGTGAGGGGCAAGCGTCGAGGCAGAGCCGGCAGCTTTCAAGACAGCGCGAAGGATCAAATTTGTAAGGTGGCGTTGAGAGCCAGGCGCTGGTCGGGCAAATCGGCACACAGACGGCCTGGTGCGTGCAGCGGTCAGGGTGGCGGATGAGGTGATCACGAATGACCAACATGGGCTTGACTCCTTCAAAGAGGCCTTGAGAGAAGATCTCGAACATATTTTTTTTCGGCAGGCTGCTCATTTCCATTCCTTGACGAGTTCTTTGAGCCGATCTTTGAGCTCAGGAATCTGTTCGAGATTATTCTGAATCGCGCCGATGATTTTTTCCAGCCGAGCCGAGCGAAGCGCTTCCTTATCCTTCTTCACCACACGGTCATAGTCCTCATAGGCTTGTCCGTGTTTGGGTTCCAGATGTTTCCTGGCATCCACCAGGGCCTGGCCCAACTCCCACGGTTCCGGCGCCGGTAGAGAAGCGATCGTAAACGACCCATCGGTAAACACGATGACCGAGGCACTCGGTTTCCCGGTCAAGGGGATCACGGCTTCAATCGTTTTTCGCTCGCAGCCGTTCCAGTCCAACGTGAGTCCTGGAAACTGCTTGGTGAAGGCCACTTTTTCCATGTTGGCCTTCCATTTGTCTTCGGTTGGCATGGATGTATAGAGGTATCGAACGGGACGCCTTACGGTTTCTTGAGCGGTACCAGCTGTTCTGGAACCGGATGGTCAGGCATGAGCAATCGAGTGACAATTTCACCGTTCAGCACGTGCCGCTCCATGATCTCGGTGACATCGTCCTCCGTACCGACCCAGTACCACACGCCTTCAGGATAGACTACGACACTTGGGCCGAGGTCACAATGATCGAGGCAACCGGCTTTGTTTGCTCGGACGATCCCTTTGAGATTTAACCGCTTCGTTTCACTCTTGAAGTGCGCATGAAGTTTTTCCGAACCCAAGTTCGCGCAACAGCCGCGAGGATCATCTTTTGGACGCTGATTCGTACAGATGAAGATATGTCGTTGGAATGATGGCATTGGGTTAGGTAGCTAGACGGGCATCGTCAGGGTATTAAGCCGTTCCATCAGGAGCGTCACATCGTCGCCCCTTAAGAACGGAGATGGGTGCTGGGTTGCGTTCAGAATAGTCGAGATCTCATGTAACCGCAATGATGCTCGTCGGAACTCGTCGCCCTTGGCGAGTTCCGATACGTGGTCAGCACGTAACTTATCGAATTCAGCGCAGATGTCACGGAAGTCACGTTGTAAGTTTTTGTGTATCGAACATGGGGTGCAATACCATTTTGGGCTTTGATCTGATAACGGAGACAGGCGATCGTAAGGGCGGCCGAAAAAGTCTTTTCCCAGGGAAAGCTTTGTCAGTGCACCGTTTCCGGCTCCGCAGGCCTGACACGATTCGCTCCAGGAGTCCATCTTCACCTCCATAAAAACCACACCGAAAGGTGCATCTTACAACAGGCTTTTCCAGACTGTCCACGGGCAGCACAACAGATGGTGTGGCGGTCAACCCGATCACTTTGTGGATCCATGTATAATGGACACAATTAGGCCTGCAGCACTCATAGCCGGAAGGGGGAACCTTTATGGTCATCGGTGTTCCGAAGGAAATCAAAGATCATGAGTATCGTGTCAGTCTGACACCGGAGGGTGCAGCGACCCTTCGGCAAAGTGGGCATGAGGTCTGGCTTGAATTGTCTGCCGGGCAGGGCAGTGGATTTAGCGATGATGAGTATCGTAAGGCTGGGGCCTCGGTTGCCGGTTCGAAAGAGGAGGTATTCAAGAGAGCTGATTTGATTATGAAGGTTAAAGAGCCGTTGCTTTCTGAGTGCCATCTGTTTCGTCCAGGCCAGGTCCTGTTCACGTATTTACATCTTGCCTCACTCGTGGAGGTGACCAAGGAGCTTCTGCAGAGTAAGGTCACGGCTATTGCGTATGAAACGACCGAGTCGAAAGATGGCAGTCTTCCGATGCTCAAGCCGATGAGTGAAATCGCCGGACGAATGTCGGTGCAGATTGGTGCTCAATATCTGGAGAAAATCAACGGAGGTCGGGGTGTGCTGTTGGGAGGAGTTCCGGGAGTGGAACCGGGCAAGGTCGTCGTGCTTGGTGCCGGGATCGTTGGAAGCTCGGCGATTCGCATTGCGGTCGGGATGGGAGCCCAGGTGACGGTGATCAATTTGGATGTTGAACGATTGCGGCATCTCGATGACCAGTACCAGGGCCGGATTATCACGCGCGCTGCGAGCTCCACCACCATTGAGGAGGCTGTGTGCTCAGCAGATCTTGTTATCGGCGCCGTGCTGGTCCCCGGAGCCAAAGCACCAACGCTGGTGTCCCGTTCGCTGGTCTCACGGATGAAGCCTGGGTCGGTGATCGTGGATGTTTCTGTCGATCAGGGGGGCTGTGTTGAGACCACAAAGCCGACGACACACTCAGCGCCTGTCTATGTCGTTGATGGCGTCGTGCATTATTGTGTTGCCAATATGCCAGGAATCGTTCCTCGCACATCCACCTACGCTCTGACCAATGCGACGTTATCGTATCTGCTGCGGCTCGCGTCTGACGGTGTGGATCGAGCGATTCACGCTGATCCTGGGTTGGCGAAGGGGGTTAACCTTAAAAATGGAAAAATTGTTCATCGAGGGGTGGCTGAAGCTCATGGGTTGCCTTTTACCCCTCTCTTGTAAGACAATCACACATTCGGTTTGTCTGCTTGGTCTTGTCGGGGCGTAGCGCAGCCCGGTAGCGCACTGCGTTCGGGACGCAGGGGTCGGAGGTTCAAATCCTCTCGCCCCGACCAAACCAAGCTTCCTCCAGCAAAATCTACTCTTTCCAGGTCAAGAGCGACGGGATACAGGACTCCAGTAGGTCTTGTCTGTTTTTACCTCACTCGGTTCGGTCCTCCCTACAACTCTTTATCGCGATTGGCATTGAGAGGATGGAACCCAACGGTTTCTTTCTCTCATGGCAAACTGCATGTTCTGCGAGCGTTCCCTGCATTCAGGTATGTCATAACATCGCTCGTGTCGAGTGATTACAAAATCTAGATCGTGGGCTCAGTTTCTAGCGTGGAAATGTAAAACGCGTGACGCATCTGTAGAGGTGTGAGAATATCCGCTGAGCAATGCCACGCATGGGAGTTGACGAGTCATGATTGTGGTAGAGCCAGATGCCTCAATCGGTCGATGAACCGCCGGTTCGAGTACACATTCTCGTGGTCGGTCGTGTGCAGGGAGTAGGGTTTCGTGCGTTCGCAGCACGTATTGCCACCAGGCTTAATTTGGTGGGGGGCGTCCGCAATCTCGACGATGGCCGGGTTGAGCTGGAGGTCGAGGGTGGGAAACTGGTGATTGAAGACCTTCTGCGAGAATTGAAAGCCGGTCCTCCAGCTGCGCATGTCAGGACGATTGCGGTGGAATGGAGCGTGGTATTCACACTTCGACATTTGGCATTAAGGAACGAGAAGTCATGAGTCGACAGGAAGACGAGGAGTCCGCGTTGAGCGAAGCTCGACGGCATACCGCCGATGATATGGACACCTCAGAACCTGCGAGCGCATCTGATCAGGGCGAACGAGAAACAGGTCGATCAGAAGGACTTGACACGCTGAAGAGCTACTTGCGGGAGGTTCGTCGATCGACACTGCTGACCTTCAAGCAAGAACAGCAGCTCGGCAAACGAGTGATGGCCGGTGATGAGCAAGCTCGGCAACAGATGATCGAATCGAATCTGCGGCTTGTTATCAGCATCGGGAAACGCTACATGCACCGAGGGTTTCCGTTTTCCGACATCGTAGAGGAAGGTAATTTAGGACTGATCAAAGCAGTTGAAAAATTCGATTACAAGCGGGGCTTCAGGTTTAGCACGTACGCGTCCTGGTGGGTCCGGCAATACATCGAGCGGGCGATCATTAATCAAGGTAAGCTGGTGCGTTTGCCTGTACACGTGGTGGAGCGTCTCAATCGTTATCTGAATCGTGTTGAGCAGTTGGTGCAAGCGCTCGGGCGGGAGCCGAGGGCGGCCGAAGTGGCCGCCAAGATGAAGACATCGGAAGAAGAGGTATTAGACCTGAAGCAGTTGGTGCGCACGACCTGTTCGCTCGACAGTCCACTTAATGACCACACTGATACCTTTCTGCGCGATGTGATCGAGGATCCTGTTGGGCTCTTGCCCGATGAGACCGCCGATGGGGTTCGGCGGAGGACGGAACTGATGGCGTGGGTAAGGGAGTTGCCTGAGAAAGAGCAAACTGTTATTGTGTCACGGTTCGGACTCGACGGAGACGAGGCGAAGACGCTCGAAGAAATCGGTCGTACGATGGGACTGACTCGTGAGCGCGTCCGACAGATCGAAATGGCGGCGTTAGTTCGGCTTCGCAATACGATCGGCAGAAAAGCCATGACACAGGCAGACTTGCTGTAAACCCCGTGACCACCGTCAACTATCAGGCACTCATTCGGGAAGTGCCGGACTTTCCGAAGCCCGGTATTCTCTTTTATGACATCACCACGCTTTTGAAGAATCCTGCTGCGCTTCGGAGTCTTGCCGACCAATTGACGACTCGGTATCAGGATCGAGGGATCACCAAAGTTGTCGGGATTGAGTCGCGAGGGTTTATTTTTGGCGGGATTCTTGCTGCCCGTCTTGGGGCTGGATTTGTTCCAGTTCGTAAACCTGGAAAACTTCCGGCTGATTGTTATGAAGTCCAATATAGTCTTGAGTATGGACAGAACAGTCTTGCCGTGCACCGTGACGCGATCCAAATCGGAGAGCCTGTGCTGATCGTCGACGACCTATTGGCAACCGGAGGAACGGCAGAGGCGACGGTCCAGCTTGTTCGTCAGCTTGGTGGCACGATTGTCGGACTCGATTTTCTGGTTGAACTGAAGAGTTTGAGGGGACGCGACAAACTCGCTGGGTACGAGGTCCATTCAACCATTACCTATCCCTAGGGGTTAGGCATCCTTCGAAACCCCTTGATCAAGGGCACAGGGCGTGATATACAAGCCGGAATTTTTGACCCTCCAACTACGTACCTTATTTCTGGAGCGGACTCTCTTATGGCAACAAAAATACAGGCAAAGAAGAAGGGTGAGGCAAAGACGAAATCAGTGGATGCTGTCATCAAGAAATCTCAGTCGGCTACCACGGAGGCAGCCGCGGTGCCTAAGGTGACGTCTGAGGTCGAGATAACAGTGCCGGTGCGGCCTAAGGAAACGGCAAAAGAGCGGGAAGCGCGGGAACAGCGTCAGGAAGTGCTTCATAAAATGCTCATTAGCAAACGCCAAGAGATTATTAGAGAGATCGAAGAGAGTTTGGGGCAGTCGTTGACTGAAGATCAGCAGCGGCGTCTCGAATCAGCGCGAGATGTCGGCGACCAAGCCTTAATGGATCTTGAGCGCGAACTTGGGATTTCGTTGATGGAGATGCGTAATCGTCGGCGCCAGTCGATCGATGAAGCCCTCACTCGGTTACATGACGGGACATACGGGATGTGTGCCGAATGTGGGATTGAGATTAGCGAAAAGCGTCTCCAGGTGGTCCCCTTTGCCAAGCTCTGTGTGGAGTGCCAATCGCGCGTGGAATTGCTGGAGAAAATCGAACGCGAAGAGGATCGCGACTAGCTTACAACGTTCCCTCTCCCTTCACCCTGTATCCTTTCCTTCCCTATCATGGATGGGCAGACTTCAGAACGAGCGGTCGTTCTTGCCAGTGGCGGATTGGACTCCACTGTCACGGCAGCCATTGCACGACGCGATGGATATGCGCTGTACTTGCTGACCATTGCATACCAACAACGTCACGCGGTGGAGGTTGAGCGGTCGAGACAGGTGGCGACGGCTCTAGAAGCTCACCAACATGTGGTGATCAACGTCGATTTGGGGACGATTGGTGGATCGGCCCTGACCGCCAATCTGTCGGTGCCGAAGCTTCGGACTGAATCTGAGCGGAACCGGGATGTGCCTGTGACCTACGTACCAGGTCGAAACCTGATTTTTCTGTCTTTGGCTGCAGCTCACGCGGAAGTGCTGGGGGCCTCGATCATCTACTTCGGCGCCAATGTAATTGACTATTCTGGCTATCCTGACTGTCGCCCGGAATTTATCCAGGCTGTAGAGGCAGCACTTCAAACGGGAACAAAAGCAGGAATGCAGGGCAAGGGCATTGAGATTCGAGCGCCACTGCTTCGGATGTCGAAGGCAGAGATTATCCGGCTTGGCCTCACCTTGAACGTTCCCTTTCAGCTCACGCATAGTTGTTACGACCCGGTTGGGTCGATGGCCTGTGGGCAATGTGACAGCTGTCAGATTCGGAAACAGGGATTTTCGGAGGCGGGAGTTGTGGATCCGATTCAGTATGCGGTATGTTGAACCAATAGTTCGACTCGAATAAGCAGATCAAGATCTATGAAATCATCATCACCAATACTGTGGGTGAGCCTTGTTGTCGTGATTCTTGGTGCCATATCGGGGTGTAGCCAACATGAGGGGGAGCCAAAGGGAACGGCTACCGTGGCCTCTGCACCGGTGGAATTACGGGAAGGAGAGCAGAAGTTCAATGCCAACTGTTCACTCTGCCATGGGATCGGTGGAGTCGGAACGACTCAAGGCCCGTCGTTTCTTCACAAGGTCTATGAGCCGAATCATCACGGCGATGAAGCGTTTCAGCGAGCTGCGGCCAACGGAGTAAAGGCCCATCATTGGCAGTTTGGTGATATGCCGAAGATCGATGCAGTCAAACCTGATGATGTGGATCACATCGTAAAGTACATCCGCTGGCTTCAGAAGCAAGCCGGCATTTTTTGACCGTCCGACCTCATTTTCTCTCATCATCCAGAACGATCTGACGTGATTATTGTCGGGTGGGTGTCCATTTCTTGGCCCGTTCTTCGGATTCGGTAATCTGGCTGCGAGTCATCCGTGTGGCAATCGTGTTGCGTGATTCAGCGGCTCGTTTCTCACCATAGGCAGCTGAAAGGCTATACCACATGTGCGCTTCCACAAGGCTCTGAGGCACACTGCGCCCTCGTTCATACATCATTCCAAGTTTGGCAAATGCGAGCGCATTTCGTTGTTCAGCTGCTTTCTGAAACCAGAACAACGCCATGTGGTCACTATACGGTGCACCCTGCCCGAGCGAATAGAGGGTTCCAAGGTTGACTTGAGCGCCTGCATGTCCCTGATCGGCGGATTTTTTGAACCAATCCTTAGCCTCAAGGTAGTTTTGTGGAAGACCTCGTCCTTCGCTGTACAGTATGCCCAATTCATTTTGAGCGTTGGGATCACCGGCCTGAGCACGCTTGAGAACTTCGCTCACGGCTGGTTCGCCAATGAGTGGTTGTGGTGGACTCAGAGGGGGAGCGGCGCAACTTGACGTCAGAAAGGACACCAAGAGAAATCCTACGAGAGTCACACACTGGTAGGGTAGCCGGTGAGCCATTCTAAATGATTGTGAACGTGATGAATATGTGCTGGCCAGTTAGCGAACCACAGAACGATATCCTACGCAGCGGGAGGGCGCAACTTCAAGGGGGCCAATCGTGGGTAAGGGGTAGATTGATGGAGAACCTTGAAGGCGACCACGTTCTCCAAAGGCGTCCGTGTAACCTACTGCATAAGTGGCGACAGGAATAAGCCGACTTCAAGGAGTGTATCTCAGCTGGTGGCCTCAGATTACAAAGAGCACGCTGGAGAAACCCATGGGCTACTGTTCTTGAACTGAATTGTGGGTCTTGGGTTTCCAGTTTCGTGCAAGGAATTGTGCTTGTGCTATTTGGGTTGGTGTCATGTTCGTGGCCAGACGATCTCGCCACTTTGCTCCATCTTCCCGCCCGTTAGCCGCCGCCAAGTTGTACCACTGGTAAGCCTGGACGACATCCTTGGGAACTCCTCGTGCCTTTTCATGATAGGTGGCAATCAAGAACATGGCTGGCCCATGCCCCTGGTCCGCGGCAAGGTGGCACCACCGTAGAGCTTCCTGATAATCTTGGGGCATCCCACGACCGATGTCCGACAGCACGCAGAGCCGATAGAAGGCACCGACATGTCGCTGGGTGGCCGCCATACGGTACCACCGAACGGCTTCCCTATGGTCTTTCGGTAAAGCGTTCTCATATCGCAAGCCCAGGTTGTACTGATCCTCGGCACTCCCTTGTTCTGCGGCTGACCGTAACTCATCGATCCGTGACGTTGTGTCCCGCACGTCGACGTAGGGGGATTTCGGTGGATCGATGCATCCCGATAGAGTGCAAAGGGCGGTCGTCAGGATGAGATATCGCAGGCAGGTCTTCATAATCTCTTCTCCTTCGAACGTTCCTGCATTGGCTGCTGCCTATCTGACCAGCAGCCAATGCAGGAACTACTCTAGCACATCTCACTCTCTAGAAAGCTACTATACCAAGCGTACCATCACGATCTTGTTCTGCCACGCCCTGTTGCTTTCACTGAAGAGAAAAGATATTTGTTAGCCTTGGCTTCAAGGTGAAATCTTGGCTTTTGTTGTGGTGCGGAACATCACGAGAAGCACCCTCCTTGTGGGAACCTTGTTCCTTCTGTCCACGTTATCGGCTCAGGCTCAACAGGAGTTTTCGCTTAGGTCGGTCGAAAAGGGGGTGCTCTTGGTGGCCAGTCCCTCGATGAGTGATCCCAACTTCCATCAAACGGTCCTGCTCATTGTCGAACATGGACGAGGTGGGACGGTTGGGCTTATTCTGAACCGTCCCACGAATGTGCTTGTATCCGAAGTCTTGCCTGATTTTACCGTGCTGAAGCGAACTACCCACCGATTGTTTGCCGGGGGCCCAGTCGAGCGAACACAGCTGGTCTTGTTGTTCCGGCTCACGCAGCTCTTGCCTGATACACGTCAGATCGTCGATAGAATCTACTTGGGCACACCTCGCGTCCTGGAACGTATCATGACTCAGCCCAAACCGACCGAGACCTTCCGCGCGTTTTCCGGATTCGCTGGATGGGCACCGGGGCAGCTCGAACATGAAATGCTCGAAGGGGCATGGGGAGTCTTGCCGTCAAATGCGTTCAATATATTTGACAAAGACCCGGCCGCACTCTGGCCGGACAGTATCATCCTTCTTCAGGCTCCCAGAACAATTTCTCATCAGCGCTAGACAGTGTCGTCACGAGATGTGAAATGATGTAGGATGATGCTGAACCGAAGGAGGTTGAGCATGAAACCATCACATCGTCGACACGATATATCCGACAGAACGTGGGAATTGCTGGAGCCGC
>JAOUHD010000113.1 GCA_029865345.1 Nitrospira sp. | reverse complement strand
GACATGGCCGGCAATGCCTGGGAATGGGTCAACGACTGGTATGACCATGACTATTACAAGAAGAGCCCAACGAAGAATCCTCAAGGACCGGCAACGGGTAAGTCGAAAGTCGTGCGGGGCGGAAACTGGCTCTATGTTCAGGAGTTTCTGGGATCGTCCTTCCGTTACAATGCCGAACCGTCTCGTCGGCGCCTCGGCTATGGGTTTCGTTGCGCAAAGACTCCATAACCCTTGCTGGCTTGATCGATGTCATACGATGAGCAGCGGGGATGCGTAAGTCTTCAAGCGACGGTGTCGCGCTGACGACGCATAGATTCCCTCGCCTTCACAAGCGTGTCCTCAATTGACTACAAGTGGGGCCTATCCTGCTTCGTAGGACCTTGCGCTCACCCCCATTTTCACGGACAGAGAACTCTCACTCGATCAGATAGCTCGCTGCAAATCCCGTCATGACCGTGCCAGCAGCGCCGCCGTAACGACTACGGCCAGCGCGATGAGCAATGAAAGACGCGGCAACCAGCGAGCAGATTTGAAGATGACTCGCTCTCCGGTCGTTCGCTGGGATTCTGCGATAGCGCTGACCCGACTGACCTGAGGACCGAAGACAAGATCATGGAGGAGTGTCAGGAACAACAACAAGGCAACCAAGGTCAGTTTCACGGTCACGATTCCCGGCCACGAGGCCGGTGCCATCACACTGAGGCCACGGTGTGAGAGTAACATCGGCCCGGTCATCAACAGGATCGCCATCGCGATCCAGACGATGGGGCGAAACCGTAGCGCGGCAGACCGAAACATCGCCATGAATTCCGGCGCAGCTTTCCGCCCCCTGACCAGAGGCGCCAAGACCAAGGAGAGAAAAATCATCCCCCCGATCCAGCTCACAGCAGCAAGAATGTGGAGAATCACGAGCGTGGAGTACATGCCGTCGCATCATAGTCGATCCGGCGAGAAAAATCGTCCTACCTTGTTCGCAAAGTCGAAACATGGCGCTGTCCCTTTAGACAGTCTCTAACGAGAAATTGGGGCATGACGGGGCAATGTCGAAGCATTGAGCCTGCTTAACAACTTGCGTCCTCGACTTTTCATGGACGGACTTCCTGTTCTCGTGAGAGACGAGATCAGTCGCCGGATTGGAGCCCGAAGCCGATGCTCCTGCATGGCCAAGTCTGTCAAGCCCTGCAACGCGAAGGTCTTCACGATTCGGCTTGGGTCTTCCAGATAGCCTCGAAGAATCGCCACGACAATCACGAGGTCCCTCCTCGACAACTTCAAGCGTGGAAGCACTTGGGCTAAATGCCACCTGAGCTCCTGCTGTGCTGTCCTTGCCGCCAACTTTATGAGCTGAACTTTGAAAGGCTGGAGCCACTGCGGATTCGTAACGGTAAGCTTTTCTGCAGCGTCAGCGGCACGCATGCGTACCACCTCGTCGTCATGATGCATACCGTGTATGAGGGCAGGAAACAGCGCCGGCTGCCGGCCTATGATCTCCACCACCTGATTGGAGCGACCAACGGATCGTCGATCGCCGCCCCGGAGTTCATCCAAGATGGTGAGTTGGGTGCTCACAGACAGACGGGCTTCACCTTTCGTCAGTCAGACGGACCGGTCCGAGACATCGAACACATTCGACGCCAGCCAAGGCAAGATCCTTTACGCGGTCTTGCTCTTTAGCATATACGGTTGCATTGGACTGTACGTATCATGTGGTCCAGCTGAGCGTGGTCTTCTCCGGAACCGGATGTTGTGGATCCGGCACACCGGCCAATTGATCCAAACGGTATCTCTTCAACCGCCGGTACCACACGGCCAATGTGTCCGATTCTAAGTTCAATAACATACTTCCCTTCTGGCCAAACCCCTGTTCCTGCAATTCCAGAACTTCCCGGTCCTGGCTCAAAATGGTCCTTAAAGTACGGCGGACCTGCCAGCCAACAGGAAGCCCGTGCAAGAAGTTCCACCCGACGCAAATGTCGAACCGGCTTCGTTCATCAGTGAGCGGTGTGGCCACCAGCATGACGGACGCGAACCGTTTGCCGATCTCCCATCGTTCCAGATGGATGCCGGGCAGCACGAAATCGACCGTGGTCGTGGCTGAGCCCAGCCTCGGAGACAAGGCGCGAAAGATAAAAGTGTCCGGCAGTAAGACATTCTGCGAGATCGTGCGAAACCCCAACGGCAGACGCGTGAACACCTTTTCTTTTTTCCTCGCCGCCTCGCGCCGCCGGAAATAGTTGTTATGCACGAACGGGACATGGGCGGGATCCATAAGGCTATCCACTGCGAAATCCCACCGGACTTTCGCCTCGGCGGACTCGCGCACGGACACCATCGGACTGCCATCGGCCGGCACCGGCAACGACGGTGGTGGAGACGAAGGTTTCGGGCACTGCTCATTGCCAATATAGACCCACACCCACCCGTCCTGTTCCTCGGCTGGAAAGGTCTTCACGCAGGCCGAGGTCAACGATGGATGTGGCACGTTGCCGATGGCCGGTACTTCGATACACTCGCCGGAAGCGATGAAGCGCCACCCGTGAAAAGGGCACCGCAAGGAATCCCCTTCCTGTCGCGCTGACGAGAGCGGCACGCCCTTGTGGGGACAGCGGTCTTCTAACGCATGCACGCGACCCTGCCCATCTCGAAACAGCACCAATGGCTGGTTGCAGAGCACCGACGCGAAGGGCCGGCCGGCCTTGATCGCGGTGCTTTCCCCGGCAATGTACCAGAAACCTTCGAGCATGCAGTTCTGTGGCCTCAGCCGCCGAGCGTGTCGAGGGTTTCTTTGAGACTACGGCGGATGCAGGTGAAAATCGGCGTATCACGCAGTGTGTAGCGTGAGCCCTCTGTTTCGCGTAGCGCCATCACGAGATCCAGAAAGTCTTCCGGTTTATCACTTTCAAATGCCACCACCCATTCCTGATCGTCCAACCCGAATGAATAGGCCGTGTTCAGCTTCACCGAGGGAAACCGATGACCGACTTCGATATGTTCATCCATCATGCCCTGTCGCGCCGCCTTTGTGAGCAGGAACCATTCGCGCGTCTTGAGAAACGGATACACGAAGTTATATTTGCTCTTCCCCGGCACCACCGTCAGCCGTTTCCCTTCCTGCCCCGCGTGCGAATGGTTGTCGACATAGACGGACCGTTTGGTCAGCGCGAGGTAAGAATATGGGGTGGAGAGATACTGTCCGAGGCCAGAGGCGAGAATCTTGGCGCTCATGTCTTGGAAGAGGTCCAGGTCATAGCTGATGCGCCAGAGCATAAAGTCGCAATCTCCTCGGATACCGATGGTGGAATAGGGCACCACCAGGACTTTGCCGGCATAGTCCTCCACGGCCCGCAGGAACTCCTGTTTGCCCTGGGTCCGCACATCCTCCGGTAACCGCCGCCACGCTGGGTCGACTTGATAAAACACAAAATTGACATACTGGCGTTTGGGTGCCTGGGGCGCTGGGGCTTGTTCAGGGATGGACATTGAGACTCCTTTGTAACATCCAGAAAGAAGGCTTACCTACTCATTCATCAGTAGCCGTCACCTCGTCTTACCCGCACAGATTCATGAGCATTTCTGCTGCAATCGAGAATCCGCCGCTCTGATCCTCTTCGCTCGTATCTCGCGAAGCGTATCGCGCAAACAAAGAGGAGTACCTTCCCCTTCCGTCCGCGCTTCACGCTTCACGAAATACGCTTCCCGCAAACAGGCTTCTGCGACTTAGGGATAGAGCGACAGCACTTCCTGCACCATCACGCCGTTTAGAATCCGATTGCCCCATAGATGCCGGTAGTCCAGAAATTATTCACCGTGTTGGTTTGATTGGAAGCCAAATGGAATCGGCTGTCGAGACCCAGCCACAACTCTTTCCACACACGAAACTCAGCACCCCCGCCGAACTGAACCCCCATGTCCAAATAGTTGATCTGACTCGACGTTGGGCTGATGACGTGGAAATCCAACCCAGCCGGAATGATCCAGGGTTGGAAATCGGTCCCCTGCCTGAACTTCACCTTGGGCGCTACGCTCGCCGTCAACATGGTCATCTGCACCTTGGCTGGCCCGCCCAAATTAGCCAAACCATCGGCAGGGCTGGAACTCCACCGTTTGAATTCCAATCCGATCTCGCCCACGAGCGCGACGCCTGGCACCATACCCCACAGATCCTTACTGAGCATGAACTCTGCTCCACCGCCGATGTAATAGCCGACGGTCCCATCGTTCCCCTGGCCACTGACCAACTCGCCGGCGCGATCGCTCGTCATTCCGGCGGCGCCCCCACGAAAGAACACGCGGTTTCCAGTTGACGTCGTACCTTCAGCTAAGACTTCAGCCAAATGCGTGGACGCACCCTCGGCATGTTCGGTACACGCATCCGCATGCCCGGCCTTGCCGTGTTGCACCGCTTCCATCAGATGTATGACGCCCATATCCACATGTGGGTTTTTCACTCCAGCCGCTTTTGCATGTTTAAGCGCTTCCTCCCCGCTCTGAACACAGGCGTCGGCATGTCCCTGCTTCCCATGTGACGCGGCACCTTTCGCATGCTCGACTGCTTCGCTCACATGTGGATTGACGGCGGCAAGCGCTGAGCTGCTCAGCACCGGTGCTCCAAGAGCGAACGCCGCGGCAAGTGACACCGCGACAGACCACAACCCAATGTTCCTCCTGCTCTTCTGAACTTGCATGATACCCCCCTCCCTGGTTATACATCGAGGAGTACGGCCTCTCCTCAAGCGTCAACTGACAGACTCCCGCCGGCTCGAGGCGTCAGCTTGGTGAATAATCGATTCCGCGCCTACCCATCGACCCCTGAGCACAAGAGCCATGGACGTACGACGCCCCCCGTTCATCAGCCTCGACATCGCAAGCCGGCGCCATTCTGACCAGCCGCAGCAAGGCCGGAGCTTCGACCAGCTGGGCCTCAGGAATCGCGATTGTGAGACGCACTCCATGCTCCCGCGAGAAATTGCAGCGTCGGATGATCGGTCAACATGTCGAACCGGATCATCGCGCGGTCGTTGATCGATGTCTGCTTCGACTTGGGCCGGTGCATCAATGCGGCAGGGCCAAAGTAGGCGAATGCATCCTTCATGTTGGAAAACAACTTTTTCAGCGGCCTCATCCGCTGATCCGTCACGTATTGCAGAGTCAAGATCACCCGCCGCTCGTGAGCACCAAGCGGGGTGACGGCATGCCAGAGTTTGTCGCCGTTGAAGACCACCATCGTTCCCGGCTCCATGGGGATGCGGGTTTCGCTGATCTCGATGGGAGGCATCCCCTTATGCACCCGTGCCACTAGGCGACAGTGCTTGGATTGCTCCACTAACCCGATGAGGACCGTATAGCGGGCGCCCCTGTAATAGGACGTGTCATAGTGAAAGCCGATGTGGTCGCCTGGCTTGGTGTAGTAATACAAGGCACAGGCATGCGGATCGTCTTCGGGACAGAGCATGAGGGGAACGTCAACCAGCCGACTGAGGAACATCCGAAGCGCGGGCGACCGATATAAGGCCAGAATCGCCGGCGCCTTCTCCTGGATGCTGTAAAAACTAACGCTTCCTCCCTGTTTGTGACCCGGCACATAATTGCGATGAACTTCACCGCTGAGCTGCTCGATCTCGCACAGGCAGGGCTCGACTACCGACGGTGGGATAAACCGTTCCAGCAGCAGGAACTCATTCTGATCCCAATAGGCTTGGTGGAGGAGAGAGCGATCCACCCCCTCGACAGCTCCTACAAGATTGTTTTCCATGTTGGCCACAGGGCTGACCTTCGGCATGCGCCTCCTCTTTCCCAACGGACGGCCTTCACGGCCTGTTCGACAGCCACCGGCAGTCATGTACAAGAGATAGTTTCCTATCCTCTTGCATGTTGCTTCGCACTCAATCCATGTTTGCCGGACACACACCCTGAATAGAAAACGAGGGGGCCACTCTCACCTGTGACCCCCTCATCGCTGACACGCGGCGGTCGGGACAACCGCCCGTTTTCTAGCGAACGGAGCTAACCACTGACAGGGCGCATCACTAGCCAACTCCGACAGAACCGGCCCTCTGTCTATGCTTCTGACGACCGCAACGTTCGTGCCATGCTTGTTCGCGATCTCTACAACGAATTATTCGCTTGTGAAGAGCGACGATGGGAGTTTCACATCCAGTATCAGCGTCTTTTTGGAGTGCCCAACGCAATCCATCAGTTTGGACAATCGCAAGGGAGATCTCGCTCGATTGTTCAGATATCATCCACTTATGCTGTCCACGGCGATAGACATCCGTCCGCGAAAGAAAGGGCGAAAAGGAACACACGAGGAACAGCCTTCATCTGCAGCTCTGTCCGGCCAAATGCCAGAAGCTGATGCGCAGGTTCTACACAGTTCCGGCAGGCATCCGGACCGTTATCCAGAGCTTTAATGGAGTAGACTACTGAGATACGTGGAGAGCTGTGACCTGAAGAAAGAGCTGGACGAGGACAACCAACAAGCTAGTCGATGCTATAGGCACGAAGTTTGTTATAGAGACTCGCTCGGCTGATCTTGAGCAACTTGGCGGCTTTCAATCGGTTTCCTGCAGTCTTCTCCAGTGCGTCAACGATCCGTGTGCGCTCGGCCTGGGCAACCACCCCCCGCGACGTTGAGCGTAAACTCTCGTGCTCGTCAGCGATGCCAACGTCTAGGAGATCCTCACACCGGAGCCACGGCCCGGTGGTCGTTACCACGGCCCGTTCGACGTAATGCTGCAATTGTCGGACATTGCCGGGCCACGGGGCATCGCGCAACGTCCTCATCGTTCGCTCGGCGACCTGCCGAACCGGTTGATGATGTCGAGCGCACGAAGCGGCGATGAAGTGCTGGACTAACAGCGGGATGTCTTCTCGTCGTTCCTGGAGAGCCGGCAAATAGAGAGGCAACACAGCCAGTCGATAGTACAGATCCTGCCGAAATGTCTTGGCCTTCACGAGTTCGGCCAGATCTTTGTTCGAGGCAGAGAGGACCCGCGCATGGATCTTCAGCGATCTGGTTCCACCAACGGGCTTGATCTCGCCCTCTTGCAGAACGCGGAGCAGCTTCGCTTGGAAAGTCGGCGTGGTATCGGCGATCTCGTCGAGGAAGATGGTCCCGCCGTCTGCCTCTTCGAAGAGCCCGCGCTTATTGGCGACCGCCCCGGTGAAGGCACCCTTCACATGCCCGAACAGTTCACTTTCGAGCAGTGTTTCTGGCAGGGATCCGCAATCGACGACGACGAACGGCCGATCTTTCCGGCTGCTGAGCGCATGAATCGTTCTCGCCAGAATTTCTTTACCCGTTCCGCTCTCCCCTTGTATGAGGACGGTCGCCGAACTGTCCGCCACAAGACGAGTCATATCGAATAGCTGCCGCATGGCCGGACTTCGACCGATCAAATCCCCCAGACCATCGCCTCCCGCCTGACCGGTGGCGTCCTCTGGCCTTGCTCGACTATGCGACTTCGGTGTCGGATTAAAGAGCACCAGCATGGAGGCCACCGTTCCCTGCGCATCCGATAAGGGAAAGGCTTGTTGCATCCCGCAGGCCGTGCCGTCTCCTCCGCTGGAACAAGACACGCACTGGACCTCGGGTGTCTCAAATACCCTTAGAGCCGGACAGGTCTCGCAAGGGTCGGTTCGATGCGCAAACGCTTCATAGCATTTGGCATGAGATCGGCGAGGTGTTTGAGTCTGGTCGACAGCCCAGGCTGCCTCGTTCGCGTAGACGACATTGAATGCAGGGTCCATCACCGCCACGCGGTCCGAGAGTCCCTCTGCTAACTGCCTGATCGCTTCGATTCGCGCGGCAATGATGGGATCCGCCGGTGGCGACCCGTCAAGGCGTTCTGCGTCACACAAAGCGAGCTCATTTCTCGGGATGAAGAGCATAAGGCATATGCCGTCAGCTATCAGCTCCGGGTTCGTGATCAAGTAATTGTTGCACACAATGCTTGAGGTCAGCAACACGGACGGGTTTGTCAAAGTACGCGTTCGCTCCCGCTTTCAGTACCTGTGCTTTCAATGCCGGATCGCCGAATCCCGTGATGACGACGATGGGACAGCTGGGTGCCACAGTCCTCAGCCGGCTAATGTAGTCATCTCCTCCCGCCGGCATCCGAAGATCCGTCAAAATCAGATCCGGCACGGACTGCAGCACGGCCAGAAATGCTTCGTCCCCATCCCGCGCTTCACGCAGTTGATATCCTGTTCCACAAAATTCATCGCACAGCAGACTGCGCATTTCGCGGTCATCCTCGACGATCAGCAACACAGCGGCTTTTCCCTTCGTCATACGCGACATCCTCTCCGGCCCCCATCCGGCCTTCGCAAGCTCTTAGGTTGGATAACTGGCAAGGGACATGCCATGAGAAGGGAAAGCGAAAGAGGGGCAATTCCAAGAAAATCAAGCCCTGATGAGGAATAAAGATGCCTCGCCTGATGAGAAAAACCACAGTCAAGGGTGGATCAGCTGTCGCGAGATGCTACAGGCCACTGGCTGTCAGCTTGCGGAATCAAGATCGTGAAGACCGTGCCATTCCCTTCTTCACTCTCAACAACGATAGAACCTTGATGTTCTTCGATGATGCCCTTCACAACCGTGAGCCCCAGCCCGGTCCCCTGACCGAATTCTTTCGTCGTAAAGAACGGCTCGAAGACTCTCTCGATCACATCCCGGGGAATGCCGTGGCCCGTATCGGCTATCATGAGTTTCACCATTTGTTTTTCCGGCGCCAGGCCGATTCGTAGCATTCCGCCGTCCGGCATGGCATGCACGGCGTTCATCACGAGATTGATGAAGACCTGGCTCATCTGGTCCGGATCGGCCAGCGCCCTCGGACAGTTGTCGGCCAACGCCAGCTCCACCTGGATCTGATTTCGTGCGAGACGTTCCTGAAACAACTCCATGCCGGCTTCTATCGTTCCTCGAAGGTCCAGGGGGCACCGCTCCGGCGTCTTGCGCCGCGCGAAGGACAGCAACTGATTCATGACCTTCGTAATCCGCTCGACTTGCGTCACGATGGTCCGAAGCCCTTTTTTGATCGGTTCTTCCGTGACACGGTCCATCAGATACTCGGCACGGCCGAGAATGACGTTCATCGGTGTCCCGATCTCGTGGGCCATGCCGGAGGCTAGCGTACCGAGTTCGGCGATCCGCTCGGTCTTACGCAATTGTTCCTGCAGTCGTTTCCGTTCACTGATGTCTTGGAGCATGGCCAAGATAGCCGGACCTTCTTCATCCACGAACCGCGCCGTACTGACCTCAACGTCAACCGCCCTCCCATCGAGCGTCATGATTTGTTCCTCGATCATGGGCACTTGTGCCCTGCCTTCAAGCAGTTCATGGATTTGCTCTCCAATGACGACGTGATAATCAGGATGGAACAGGTCCATCGGTGACTTTTGGAGGATCTCCTCGGCCTTCACCGCTCCGAACAGCTTGATGGCTTGATGATTGGCAAAGATGACGTGGTCGCCTCGATGCACTAAGATCCCATAGGGCGAAATGGTGATCAGGCGCCGGTAGCGTTCTTCACTTTGCCGCAGCAAGTGTTCGGCTCGCTTACGTTCGGTGATGTCGGTGACGAACCCTTCCAAGTAGCTGAGGGTACCGTCCGGTGCGTAAATCCCTTCGCCCCGCTCCCAAACCCATTTGATCTCGCCCGATTTCACCAGGATTCGGTAGGTCAGCTCGAAGGGACGGCGTTGCTCCAAGGCAGCCTGAATATCCTGCCACACACGCTCGCGTTCATTGGGATGCATATTCTCGTTGTATGAGATGCTGTGTTGAACGAGATATTCATCGACGGTGTACCCTGTTAAATCAGATATTCCCTCACTCACATACTCCAACGTCCAGGCGCGATCATTTTTCGACCGATACACGAAGCCCGGAAGATTGCCGATCAGCGTAATGAGTTTCCGCTGGCTCTCTCGGAGGTCTTCTTCGATCCGCTTGCGCTCGCTGATGTCTCTGAGTATGACGGTGTAGAATATCTTCCGCTCCACGGCGATATGCGAAATGGAGGCTTCAATCGGAAATTCTTCTCCGTTTGTGCGAAGCCCCATCACCGTTCCGAGTTGGCCCATCCTTCGGGTCGTCGCACCGGATTGTCCGAAGGATTGAATGTGGTGGCGATGGGCGTCGCGAAACCGCGCCGGCAAGAATCTCTCAAGCGGCTCACCGATGGCTGCTCGCACGGAACAGCCGAAGAGATGTTCAGCCGCCCGGTTGAACAACACGACTCTCTGATCCTCGTCCACGGTGATGATTGCGTCCATCGCGGCCTCAATCACGCCCTCCAGCCTGAGTTGGCTGACCAGAAGCTGCTCTTCCGCC
>JAOUHD010000112.1 GCA_029865345.1 Nitrospira sp. | reverse complement strand
AGTTTTGCTACAGCGCGGCTATCCCGTTTTGAGTATAGGTACAAGATAGCCTTGCGAGGAATGTGTCAAACCCTCACGCTCCTCCTGAGTGGATAACGGTTCTGACCTCCCCGAGTGCCCAGGGAGTAGCTATTCCTGTATACATCTGTTACGATATCGATGTTTCAGTGCGGAGGGCCTCGCACGAAACACGAATTTCAACGGCCTGTCACCGATGTTGTTCCTGCCGAGAATCTGATCGGAAGCCTGACCTGAGCCGTTCACCAACTACGTCTTCGGCCCTCTCCTTCCCCTCTGAAGTCCTTCTCGTGTCTTGGACAATGTCATTTTGGAAGGAGGAACCCCCATGGGTTCAAAATTGTATGTCGGCGGATTGCCCTACTCGGCAACCGAATCTCAACTCACCAGCCTGTTTGCGGAGCACGGCACGGTCGAATCGGCCCGTGTGATTGCGGACAAGTTCACGGGTCAGTCACGTGGATTCGGCTTCGTTGAGATGTCAACCGCCGAGGAAGCCAAGGCAGCCATCACTGCCCTGAACGGGTCACAGATGGACGGACGGTCATTGACTGTGAATGAAGCCAAGCCAATGGAGCCACGTTCCGGCGGTGGTGCGGGTGGAGGCGGCTCACGATTCGGTGGAGGTGGTGGTGGGCGCGGCGACCGCAACCGCTATTAATCCCGATACACATTCTGCCTGAATACGAAAGGGGCGCTTCACTCGAAGCGCCCCTTCAATCCCTTCGGAATGCCGTTTTCTTTAGATCTAACTTCTACGCTTATCCCCACGTACGGTGAACTTCGCTCACCTGTTCACCACCATCAATCTTGGCAATCACCCACTTCACATCGTCAGGGATGGATACGACTTTGAGCTTCGCAGCATGTCCATCGGCTGCTTCCCGAAGTTCTTCCACCACACGAACCAGGTTCTCATCATCCCGTGGGATGAGCTTTCCATACTGATTCAAGCTCGGTTCCCGTGGCCCAGCTGCCTGCGGCCAATAGGACCCGCGATCCGTCTCCGCCAGCGCCTGTGGTTGACCTAGTTCACGCAGTCTGCTCAGTGCCTTATGGCTGATGCAGAATTCATCGTAGCTCCGGTTGATCACGATTCGCTTCATGTTCGCTCCCTCAGTAAATACGGCCATTGTCCTGCCGCCGAATAACTGCTCGCCTACACCGCCGGGGCTGCATCTTTATATCCGATATAGTTCCCCGTCCAATGGGAGTAGCGACGGTTCGCCCATGTTGCCACCTCACCTTTCTGGAGTTCCCCATACCGCTTCTGGAGGACTGTCTCGAACCTGCCAAGATCTCCTTTAATTTCGATGAGGTCCGCCTCCGTGATGTTCACCCACTTAGCCTTGAGTGGCGTTTTGAGTTGCTCCCAGAATTGCCCGAATTGTTCCTTATTCATATGGACTCCTTGGTGAGAAGATGAGGTCTCCACTCCTCTCGACGGCAAGACGCCTCTGGCGTGCTCGGCAGAGAGACGACCGTGGAAACTCAGGCGCAGAAGCGGCGACGACCGGGGAATCAGACGCGCACGAACGGCATGGGAAGGAATCGCGCGAGGGATAAGATAGTCAGCGATGGCTTAGTACGTCATCTTAATAACTTACAAGACAGACTCAGGCTCTGTCAACGGAGACAAAGACGGGAAGCACCTAGCCTTGACCAGGCTCTCATCAGGGCGTAGGGTGAGTGCTGTACTCCCCGACCGCCTTCGTTTTGGAGGTGGTACGTTATGATCTTCCGTCGACATGAAATCCGATTAATATGGAGAGGGTACGCATATCCTCTTCTTCAGTTCGTCCTTTGCCACTCGCCTCACGAGGCTCTTCTCACGCACTGTCATCGGGCGTGTGAGCCCCACGACCCTATTTCTTTCCGATGTGACATCGCATGCCTGCGATTATCTGCTATGGCAAGGAGGTCGTTATGTCCTACCGTTACAACACCATCGATATCCTTGTGGGTCACGTGAAGTACTTGCGGGACAAGAGGCAAGTTAACTCGGAAACGAGGCGGCAAACCATGAAGTAGCCGCGAGGTCACTCCTATGACAGGCGAAATGAAGGCGCTTCTTCGCCGCCAAAGAAACACCAGATCTCGTATCGATCGTGAAGTACACCCGAGGTCCATCCGACTGCTCATCGCTGAAACTCAACGACTGATCAGACAAAGCCTGCGACTCCTTCTGGAGCGAGAGCAAGATGTCGCCAGTGTGATTGAGGCGACGGATGGGCATGAGGCTTATCGCTTAGCGCTGGAGCATAAACCCGATATCGCCCTCCTTGACGTCGATATGCCAGATCTCGACGTGGAGTCGGTGGCAAAACGCATTCATCACCACTTGCCAAATACCAGAATCCTGCTGTTAGCCCGGTACGATGAAGACGCCCGGATAGTAGGAGCTATGCAAGCGGGAGCGTTTGGCTACATCCTCAAGGATACCGACTGGACGGACTTCCTCTGCATTATTAGGGCTGCCGCTCACGGAGAGCAGGCCGTATCGCCCATGATGCCTGACCGTGTCGTGCGAGCCGTTCCCGGTGCCGTCAAACATCCTCATGCTGAACGCGGCATCTTGATCGCCAGCCTAACTGAGCGAGAACAAGAGATACTGGCATGCGCCGCAGCCGGCCGAAGTAACAAGGAAATGGCCGACCAGCTCTGTGTCTCAGTCGAGACCGTCAAAACACACTTGCATCATATCTATCAAAAGCTCTCCGTCGGTGGCCGCGTCGAAGCCATTCTCACCTACCTCCGGGCTCAGTAACCATCGGGCTCAGTAACCATCCCATTTTCACGCGGATTCGCTCTCACCCAATCAGTGTAGGCCATGAATCCATCCGCTGAATTTCTTTCTCTCAGACATTCCCCATCCACTTCATACCCGCGGTCTGTCGCTCTCGATGTGCGCCCAATGCGTTCCGATTCGCTATAGTGGTTCTTATTATGGTACTATTGATACGCATCTCATTCTTCGCGCCTCCCTTGCTCAGACTGCATTCGCGCGATCGATACCCTGGCGTAGGAATGCTATTACCTATCCGCTAGCTGGTTAGCGGTAACCGTTTCTGTCGTATTCTTACGACCGGCCGCACGTTTGCGGTTATTCCTAACTGACGCAGGTCCGTACTCCCCACATCCCAGTACTCCCTGCCCTTGCAGTGAACCGGAAGGAGTCCCGATGAGCCGTCTGAATCTACAGCCTCTGATGACGTTTTCTGATGGGTCATATTTGGCAATCAGCACGGAATGTTCAAAGGAAGGTCACTTCTCGTGCTCAGTCTATACAGTCCTAGAGGAGGGGGATCGCACAGCCTTCCGCAACATTGCCAGCCACTTTCTCTCCGCACCCACCTGCTTGACAGCCCAAGAACAGGCCTATAGTTACACCCTCCGGCTCTACCCTCGTGCAGCCGAGTCCATGAAGAAACCGCCGTACTTAATCTGGCATGGACCACAATCGTCAGAGCGCTCGTGACCTATCCTCTTCATTAAGCATGAGAGAACGCGTTCACACGAGCCATCTGGCAGGGAGACAAGTCAGGCATACATGAACAACAGTGCACAAGGCTAAGCAGACTCTCGCCAGCGATCCTGGTCCACACCAACGGCTTAGGGTGCTCATTGATCGTGCGCCAAGGTGGACTTTTATGGCAACCGCGTCCCGATTTAATCCTCAGTCAGCAGAGCGAACCAGCATCCGATAAGGTTCAGCAACGAAGCACGGCGCGGGGCGATAGGATTCGCAATCTAGATCGGCATATGGTAGAGTACGGTTATAGGAGTCTTGAACCTCGCGCTCCTCCCTCCCTGTTTCGTTTCTGCGCGATTGTATTGATCAGTCGATGGCGAGTTTGTCGGACAACGACCTGTGTGTTCAAGTCATGAGTGGACGCGACGGAGGCTCCGGCATCGACGTCGTCACGATCCTCCACTGTCATATGAAGAACTGGGGATCGGTGCAGGCTAGACAAGCCCTACTTGAGCAACCTTGTGCCCTCGCATCTAGGAGAAGACACAGATGAATACCCACAATCAAAGTGATCGTCCATGAGTACCACTAAAACGAATCAACAGCCATCCGTTGAGCGCTGGGTCCGCATCCCGGACGGTACGAAAGTACGTCATCGTTCGGAGGCCTATGATGGGGTCATTGACGGCTTAACGGAGATCGTCTCTGGATCGGAACGTAACCCGGACGGGAAAACTCAGTATCGCGTGAATGTGGGCGACAGTACACGACTGCTCGTCACGGAGGATCACCTCAATATTCTGGTTGACAACAAAAATATGGTTCTCCTCGCTCGTGAATCCGAACTTTATCGCCGGTCGGTCACCGACCGGCTCCGAGCGGTTTTTCCGGAAGATCGGTTCGTGACGACTGGAGGCAAAGTGCCTGCGTCTAAAGTACCTGCGTCTATCGAGAAATCGCAGTGAGTGAAAGATAGATATCCTACTGCCCATTTCATAGGTTTCAATCTTAGACGATGGAGAAGCAATGAATACATCATGGGGGACCAAAGCCCCGCACCGGCGGAAGCGAGCTATTCTTCGAACCAAGGTCCGTTGGGAGATGCTGGGACTTCAAGATCCTACTCAGTCGTCATTGACACCGTCGATCGAGGATATTCGTCGCCAAATCACTTCAGCCGCAAGTCAGGGATTGAGCGCTGATACACTCTCTCGCTCTCGCGAGAAAGAGGGACGCCAAAAGCCTGGGTCCAAGGCGTCGGCGGCTCCCCGCAAGCGTGGTACCACCTCGCAATAGCTTGATCTAGGCGTGTCGCGCCTGAAAGGAGGCCATCATCGGAGGAACAGGCAAAACCACACCCGCTAAGCGGGACCGTGAGAAAGCGCGTCTGCAGAAGCAACGGGACAAGGAAGAGCGTCGTGTGCAACGGAAGGCCGCCAAAGTCAACCGTCCGGAGCAAGAGGGTGAAGACCCTGACCTCGCAGGCTTACAATGGGGGCCTCAAGATCCGCTCTATTAATGGACAGTCTGCATGTGGCATGATTTCCTCGTGGATGCCTGCTGACCGTAGCTCACTGAATCGAGGCCGTATGTTCTGAACTAGTACCTGACTCAGCACGGACAGGTTGCTCCCTAAGGAGTCAGCATGTCGATGAGATAACTATCCAACTAAATGATAAGGAGAAATCATGGACGTCAATACCATCACTTTTTTTGCTGTAATTATTGCGCTCGGGATCGGCGGTGTGATCGTATATCTGAAGGGCAAGTAGCTTCACTCGTGCGATCCGTTCATTGCTGACGATCTATTTCCTGATCAATGGCATCAGACGAGCAATAGCCTCGCAATGATCGGCTCGCACTCCCCGGATAGGCCTCCACCACTCTAGAGGGGTGGTTCCTTCGGTTTGTTGGGTCTTACTCGCCAAAGCAGTCCCTTCTTCTCCAAGAATGTGGAGACCACTCGCTCCACATTCCTCCCTAGCTTCATCGTTGCGACTTGCTGCAGAGGAAAATACCCTACGCACGGCACCGGCAACTCATTTCAGATCAAATGAGAACCATGGGAGATGTTTATTCCCCACCGTCAATGACGATACGACGAAGAAGAATCGGCAGGAGGGTACGAAATACGGTGTGGAGCCGGCGACCCGGATTGAACGGGCGACCTGCGGTTTACGAACTGTACCAGATCCAACCTCAGACAGCGTAACCCCGCAAGAAACAACAAAGCAGGACCCCCCTGACATAGGGCAAGATGGGGCCAGTTTGTCCTGTCCTGGTAGCAGCGTGGTAGCAGAGGAAGGTGAGTAGAGTACGACATTGTCTTTGGAATTCTGGCGGAAAGGGCGTCAGCGAATGCGATGGACCAGCGCGGTATGAGAATGTGAATCAAGCTGCTATTTGAGAACATAGCTGATCTTCAGACATATAGATTGTATTTACAACGTATATACGAAGATGTATAGTGTTCGTATACACAAGGAGGCGGGTATGGCCACGATGACAAAAGAGGGCGGGCGAGGCGAAATGATCAACTTGCGCGCCAGTCAGAAACAGAAACTCTTGATTGACCGCGCGGCGGAATTACTCGGCCGCACCCGGTCTGATTTCATGTTGGAAACGGCCTGTCGGGAGGCCGAAACGGTGCTGCTGGACGGTCGATATTTCGGACTCTCCCCTGATGCGTTCAGACGCTTCACAGCAATGCTCGACAAGCCTCCAGCCAGTAATCCGAAACTGC
Source organism: Nitrospira sp. (assembly GCA_029865345.1). Lineage (GTDB taxonomy): Bacteria > Nitrospirota > Nitrospiria > Nitrospirales > Nitrospiraceae > Nitrospira_D. The sequence continues at coordinate 4,133 of JAOUHD010000112.1, read as the reverse complement.
GGCGCCTCCTTCAGACAAAAGCACCGTGGGAGTCATGAGCCAATCGGCTTCTGATATCAGCGCGCCCGAAAAACTGTTAGCAGAACATGATCTTGCCGATTTTGATTCCGGAGAGCCGGCCCTTAATGACTGGTTACGCCGGCGGGCCCTCGCCAATGAAGAGAGCGGGTCGTCACGCACCTACGTGGTCTGCGTGGGAAAGCGGGTCGTGGGGTATTATAGCCTTGCGGTGGGTGCCGTGGCGCATGTAGGTGCGCCTGGACGCGTGAAGCGCAACATGCCTGATCCGGTACCCGTCATGGTTCTAGGCCGCCTTGCCGTCGATAAAGGTTTCCACAGGCGCGGAATCGGCAGCGGGCTGCTACGCGACGCCGTGCTGCGCACGATGCAGGCGGCAGAGATTGCCGGCATCCGCGCCATCCTGGTCCATGCTCTATCGGACGCGGCAAAGCGGTTCTATCAGAGCCACGGTTTTATAGCCTCGCCGATTGATCCGATGACGGTGATGATCACTGTGGTGGAAGCGGTCAAGACGCTCGGTGAGAAGACTGGGAAATAACAATGCACCATGGCGGACCGAACTGCACGAAGCGAATGATAATGGGGGTCCTTCATGACGACGAAAACATTAGATCAACACATTGAAACGAGCCTTGGTGTAGCAGGGGGCAAAGCTCGTATTGCAGGCCATCGTATTACCGTGCTCGATATTGTCATCTGGCATGAACGGTTGGGAAAAAGTGTCGATGAAATTGCCAGCAACTACGGCCTGACGCTGGCCGATGTCCATGCCGCCCTCGCGTACTATTTTGATCATCGCGCCGATATCGACAAAGATATGGCTGACGGCCAGGCCTTTGCTGAGTCTTTACGCCAAGCCACACCCTCAAAGCTCAAGCATAAGCTGAATGCCGGGAAAAATTAGGTTCTATCTCGACGAACACGTTCCCAGAGCCGTTGTACAAGACTTGCGCGAATGAGGCGTTGATATCAAAACAGTGACTGAAGCGGGCCTCCTCAGCGCACCCGATGCCGCGCATATGCAGCGAGCCCGTGCTGAACGGCGGGTGATTTTTACGCAAGATAGCGATTTCCTCCGTCTCCATGCTGCCGGGCATCCTCATTGTGGCATCGTGTATGCCTCACAAGGAACGTCGATTGGAGAAACCATTCATGGTTTGATGTTACTCCACCAGGTCCTCGATGCTGACGAGATGGAAGGACACGTCGAGTTTCTGTAAGCACGCCCCGTCCCCACTCTCTTTGCTCTCTTTGCTCTCTTTGCCCTCTTTGAGGGTAGTCCTCACGACCTCCCATGTGCTTCAGATTTTCAGGCGACTGTGGTCATCTCATAGGGCACTCCGGAAAGAGCACACTGAACGTATGTCGTGCTCATTGAAAGCCCCTCTTGCCGCTAATAGGTCCTCCGGAGGATAGTCACTCATGGCACGCCTATCGACCTCTATTTTTTCTTGACGATCACACAAAGACTCTCGACCCCTTTGCTCTGATTCGAGCCCGGAGGATCGGACGCTCACCCCACGACTGCGGGAAGCCGACGACTTGCTCGGCATCAGGCTGCTCGACCATCTCATTCTTGGTGATGACCGTCTCTATAGCTTTGCAGATCAGGGCTGGCCGCTCTGAGGTGATAGCGAAAGTGCTGTCGCACCTCAGGTCGATAATCTTTTTGAGCACATGATGCCCATCGACACATTCTGAAAATTCCAGTTCCCTACCACACGTGGTGGTCTGCTTCTGATACAGCGGACGCCTAAGAAATAGGCAACATGCTGAAGGGGCCATGATGCGCTGTCACTCGTGCGTCCAACGCGACTTGTGCACAAGCTTATCCCCGGAAGATGGGGACGAAGGGCGAGACCTTCACGGCCCTGCTCTTGTCCAGCTGTATTCCTCTGTGAGTGCGGAAGGCCTCACGTTAGCTGGCGTGAAGAAGCCGGGCATTGTGGTGCATAGTTTGCGCCATTCGACGCCCACGTTTGCGTTGCTCAATGACGCCAATCCGACGCGGGTCCGGAAGATGATGCGGCATCAGCACGAGGCGACGACGGAGATCTATGTGGAAGAAGTGCAGAAGCTGCTCGAAGGGGCGGAGGAGGCGGTCATGCAGATTTAGGAGGGAACGACCCCAAACACCCTGTGTCACGACTTGGCAGTGAATCTCTTTCGATACGCAGTGAATCTATTCCGATACACGACCCCCAATTTTCTATCATTGACTATGTCCACAGTCATCCTGCCGATACACACGAAGCGTCAAAGGGGCCAACCACATTCGTATTTCTTGCAGATTGTCAGAAGGTCAGCGTTTAACTGCATTACTGGCTTGGTTTTTGCTGCTGAGTCAGATAACAGTAAGAGTCATTCAGAATCGCAGTCGTGTAGGATGACACGTTGGGTCTTCTCACACTCCCTCAAAGCCGATTCGTTGTGCGTAGCCGCAGTTGACGAGATATGGTTCAGTTCCAACAGAGATACCACACGCGACATTCGGCTTGCCGTACGCTGTTAAAAATCTCTAGTGTTCACTTTTCTGCGCACGACCACAATTGGCGGTCAGGATGAAGCGGAATGTTGGGATCGGCAACAGGACCATCAGGTGAAAGGCATCACGGGTTTTGGGAGAGTCCTCTGACCGAATTAGTACCTTTGTTGGATTGAATCATGTTGCAAACGGAGTTGTAACGCGACATTGTCACAATTGTGATCGCATTCACGCTAGGAGGCACTATGAGCGACATTTCTCGAGGGTCATGCGCTTCAATCTTCACGGCATTGTTCCTTGTTGTCACGCTGTCTTCCTGCGTCAAACCATTGCCACCGGAAGGGCTGGGCCCACACGCCTATCGGTTTTATGGCAGCACGGTGAATCAGAACAAATTCGATCCCTTCATCACCGAGCAATGTCCGCAGGACAACCTGAACGTCGGCACCCCCTGGCGCAAGACTGACTACAAACAGGCCGATGACCCGCCGTTGAATGTCTTCTCGGTGCTCGTGGATACCAATGACCTTCGCTACACCGGCACACAGGCGCAACTGACGACCTATCGCGACAACAAAATGCTGGACTACGAGACCAACACGCGTGAATTCTGGAAAGCGGCCAGTTACGACACCGTGCAGGTCGCCTGGACGATGTCCGATCGGCTGGTGAACATGGGCGGCGCGTTCAATGACTACTTCAATCGCGCGTTCGTCGCGGCCTCGCTGACCACCAGCGGCTTGAGTGGCAGTTTTCCACTTACGCTCGATGGCGCCACCACCTCGGCCACGATTCACGTGCGCGATACTGACCGCAATGTGGACGTGACCTTTGCACCGACGGGCACCTTTGCCGACATCGGTGCGCTGGTGATCGAGTGTCAAAATGTCTTTAATGCTACGCCCGGTGTGCCGTCGCCCTGGGTCACCTGTTCCAGTTCCGGCGGTGAGCTACGCATGCAGCTCACCAACCTCAAGGTCAAGGAAGGCTCCTTTCTGCGGGTCAAGTCCGGTTCCAATCTTGCCAATCTCGGGCTGAATGGGCCGCAAGAGGAGCCGGGCAGTGATGCGGCGCAGGCCGCGTTGAGGGGACTGGCTGTGACCTATCCGTTGTCCCTCACCGGTGCTGAAGTGGTGACCATTGAAGTGCGCGACAAGAATTTCAAGACACGCCGCTACAACATCAGCATGGCGGCCGCCACACACAACAACCCGACCGACCTGGCCAATGCGCTGCTGCCCAACCTGATCAGCGAATTCAATTGGGTGGAAGTGTTCAATCCGGGCGCAAATCGTCTCGGTCTGCGCGTCAAGACCGATTTTAGCGGTGAGAACGCGGCGATCCGTGTGGTCACTGGCACCGGGCATGCCGCGATGGGCCTGAGTGGCCCGCAGCGGGTGGACGGTGTGGTCACGCAGGCCGGTACCAATACGGTACGCGGCAACCGCAGTGCCATCGTTGGCGAAGCCCTGTCGTTATATATCGCCGGGCGTGCCGCCACCAGCGGCATTGCGATCACATCGGGCAATTCGGCATTGCTCGATACGCTGGTCAGCAACGAATTGGGCGGCAAGGATTCGTACGTGGTGCTGTTCGTCGATTCGATGACTGGCATACCCGGCAAACG
>JAOUHD010000111.1 GCA_029865345.1 Nitrospira sp. | reverse complement strand
CTTCTTCGCCAGTTTCACCGAGCCATGTTCGACTCGTGTCAGAGTCTTTTGTGTACGCGAATTGAGGACGCGATCGGGGCGAAGGTGCACAGCCTCATCGCAGATCTCGATCCGTCAGCCGGAAGAACCACGCTCATCATTCGGCTGCAAGAATCTCTTACCGCCTCCACTGCATGTCCCTCGAACAGTTAGACGAATTGGCTATCTCCCAAATTCAGATCGTTGCGGCTTGCACCCCTGGAACTTTCAGCAAGAGAACGCTGTCATTGTGACCACAGCGATGCAAGTCACACCGAACGAGCACTCACCGGTTCATAGCTGCTAGGCCTTCCGCATTTTCGGAATACCCCCCCTTCAATAAGATCTGTCACCGGTACCTTCTGACGCACTAGGCATATCCCAAGTCATTCTTTTTCTAAATGTAACTCCACTCCATTATCTATTTGTCTATGAGTTGAACGATCTTATACATATGACCATGTAAACATATTGTTCACCCCATAACCCACAAGGAGGGCGTCATGAACTCTCATGGTCTATCGAAAGCCGGTGTCCTATCCATCTTTGCTGCGACGATGATGTTCGCGGCATCGACAGTCTTCGCAGGCGACAATCCGTCTATGAGCGGCAGCAAAGTAGAGCCAAAGCCCAAGGCCGTTCCACAAGCGAAGGTGGACGTAAAGGATCTGGACGAGCAGGTGTCCCATTTGGAAGTGATCGATTCGATGGGAAACGCCTATCTCCTCATCCCACTAAAGACGGCTCAAGGGAAAGGGCCAGTCATGGCACAAGATGGAAAGATCATCGTGGAGTACGTGCACCCGTATATGGAGCCGATGAACCGCTGATAGGTCATGGAATCTGAGGAGAGCGGCACCAAGTTTCTCCTCGGTGATACCGGATATGGCGGGAGCTTTCGTAGCAAGAGAAAGGAAGGAGCCATGAAGCTGGAGAATCAGAAGGAACAGAAAAAGAAGGTGAACGGAATAGCACCAGGAGGAGACGCCCTTTTGCTTCAGAAAAGGATCGCCTTGCGAGCGTACGAGCTATACCTCCAGCGCAGTGGAATGAATGGGCATGAAGTAGAGGATTGGTTACAGGCCGAGCGAGAGATCACCCAGGAAGAGCGCCACTGAATGGGAGCCGCGGCGGTTTACCTGAGTACAGACCAGGTCGGCCGCCGCGGCTTCAACTTCATGATCGATCGTTATCAGGCCTATCGGGAAGAGCGTGAGCGATTCAGCTCTTGCATGCCGCATGGAACAAGAGGAGGCATGATCATGAACAGGGTTATTATCATTCTGAGCCTGGTTGTCATCGCTGGATATGTCACTCCGGATCTGTCTCAAGCGCATCGGCACATGCTTGCTCTACCAGAAGACGAGAGACAGTCGCTTGAGCCTCCCGAACCTGCGGAATTTATCGGACCTGTCTTGAGGAGCGAGGGCCTGTCCCAACGCACGGAGCAGCCGTCATGGAATCGGCTTAGCCTGACCCATACCGATACAACTTACCTTCTAGGCAGCGAGCGGCATCATCCTGCTTCCTACCGAAGCTTCAATGCACCGGACGGCGTCGCGTTGATGTTCAGCTGGCCTTTGGCAAGTGTGCCGACTTTTGGGATGGGCCCAGAGGGAACGTCCAACGAACCGACCCTCAAGCAGGTTGACCCAAGGTGACTATGAGAGTATCTACCTGTCCGGGTCTAGACCACTCTATGTAAGGAGGGACACAACATGACCGATCATGCGAGCAATCACTCAGGTATCGGCCGGAGGCAATTGCTTCAAACGGTTCTTTCAGGTGCGGTCCTTGGAGCAGCCACGCAAGTGGGAATCGACCTCGCCTCCCCCCGAACCCTTCATGCCCAAACTGGGTTCAGTCCCGATGAAGCCTTGCATGAATTACTTGCGGGCAACCAACGCTTTGCCACGAATCAACTGACATCGATTGCGCACGATCTGATCATCATGAAAGAGCGGACGGTCAATAAGCAGGAACCATTTGCGGCGGTACTGGCCTGTGCCGATTCTCGCATCCCAGTGGAACTGGTCTTTGATCAGACAATCGGCCACATCTTTGTGACTCGAGTGGCCGGCAATGTGGTGACCCCAGAGATTGTTGCCAGTCTCGAATTTGGCGTAGCGGTCCTTGGAATCAAAGCGCTTCTTGTGATCGGCCATAGTAGCTGCGGGGCCGTGAGAGCCGCAATGACAACCGATACCGTACCCGGCCAAATCAGCGTGTTATACCAACGCATTCATCCGGCAATAGAAAAGTCAGGCGGCAATATCGACAAAGCCATCCAAGCCAATGCAAGGATTCAGGCTGAGTTGCTACGCGCCTCCTCCACCGTGATCAGGGAGACGACCAAGGCCGGTAAATTAAGGGTTGAATCTGCGGTGTATGATCTTGCGACAGGGAAAGTCGGTTTGATCTAGACTCCGGACTTCTGATTGTCGAAATAACCAGGTAACAGGACATTGAACGCCGTCCCGGATCGACCTTTGGTAGGGCGTGACGCGCTAGAGGAGAAGAGGAACAATAGTGGCCATTTTTGATTACGACCTGCTTTGCATCGGGAGCGGCCCTGCCGGGCAGCGAGCGGCTGTACAAGCTACCAAGATCGGGAAGCGCACTGCCCTGGTCGAACGCGGTCGCCTCATCGGAGGTGTCTGCGTCGACACAGGAACTATTCCCAGCAAGACATTTCGAGAAGCCGTTCTCCTGGAAACGGGCAGAACCTTGTTTGATCAGAAGCTTCGACCTCTGGTATCCGGCCATCGTCCGAGCGCACAGACTCTCTTGGCCAGAGTCGCCGAGGTGGAACAGGAACAAGTCGAGATAATTTATAATCAACTGCAACGCAACGACGTGACCGTTTTCACTGGCGAAGCCAGCTTCCACGACCCTCATACAGTGATAGTGACCAGAGATGGCCAAGCCAGAGCGGTGAAGGCGGCCAATATTCTGATCGCCGTCGGCACGGTACCGGCACCGCCCCTCAACATGCCTGCAGAACAAAATCTGATCGTTACGAGCGATGAGTTGCTCCAAATAACGACTTTGCCGAGACGATTCGCCGTGGTAGGGGCCGGCGTCATTGGAATCGAGTATGCTTCGATGTTCGCCGCCCTGGGCATCGATGTGACCGTCGTCGACAAGCGAGTACGACCGTTGGAGTTTCTCGACGGAGAACTGATCGACGAGTTACTCCATCAAATGCGGAATATGGGCGTCACGTTTCGACTCGGCGAAGCGGTCGAGCGGCTGGAGATTGTCGAGAGGCCATCCCGGCACGTCGTGATCTATCTAGAATCAGGTAAACGACTCGTCTCCGAGTTGGTGCTCTTCAGTGCGGGACGGCAGGGTGCGACGGACCGATTGAACCTCTCGGCAGCGGGGCTCAAAGCAGATGATCGTGGGCGATTGACGGTCAATCGAGAGTACCGTACGAGCGTCCCGCATATCTTCGCCGCCGGGGATGTCATCGGGTTTCCAAGCTTGGCGACCACTTCGGCGGAGCAGGGGCGCCTGGCTGCCTGCGCGGCTTTCGGTATCGACACAGAGCCAATGGCGCCTCATTTCCCTATCGGGATCTACGCGATCCCCGAAGTGTCGGCTGTCGGAGAGCCGGAACATGTGTTGACAGAAAAGAGAGTTCCCTATGAGAGTGGTGTCGCCCGCTATCGAGAGATAGCGCGTGGCCAGATCATGGGTGATGATAGTGGATTCCTCAAGATGCTGTTTCATCGGGAGGACCGTCGTCTCTTGGGAGTGCACACGGTTGGCACTGGTGCGACAGAGCTGATCCATATCGGCCAAGCTGTGTTGGGATTGGGGGGCGGGCTCGATTATTTTCTCTCCACCGCCTTCAACTATCCGACTCTGGCTGAATGCTATAAGGTCGCCGCATTGGACGCATTCAACAAACTGGCATAAGAAAGATGATAGGATTGGGAGCGACCTTCTAGTCATCGCCCTCTCTGCCGACATCTATGCTCTTCGATCCAAACTTGCCCGATCAGACCGTTACGGTACGCTGCTTTTCGAAACTCCACTCCAACCGAACTTGCCTACACAGAAAGGAGTCTCCCCATGAAGGTCTTATCGTTCATTCTCGGCTGCCTCCTCATGGTGCCGTTAGTCACCTACGCAGGTCAGGCCAGGGAAATGCCTGCAGAACAATCTCTCCCCCCCATTCCGTTCAGTCTGGACGAACTTCATTCAAGGATTGATCGGACTCATCCGCTTCTCAGGGGGGCCGGAGCTGAAAAAACGATCGCCCGCGGGAAAATCCTGAAGGCGCTCGGCGCGTTTGAACCGACTCTCGTGAATGACACAGAGCTTGAACGCTTTATTTCCAGCAGTGCCCCCAGCAGGGGAACACAGACGGTGGGGTATAACGACACGCTGGTTGAAGCGCTACACCCATCGGGTTTTAAAGGCAGCGCCGGGTTCCGCCAAGCAATCGGCGATGCGAGAATTCCAGACCTGTCGTTCGGCAATGGGAATCAGCAAGTTGTCCTGGGCGGTTACCTTCCTCTGCTACGAGGTCTGATGATCAACCCGGAACGTGCAGAACTACAGCGATCAGAGCTGGCCAACCCCCTCGCAGAAATCAAGATCGCCCAAACCAGGCAAGGTCTCTTCTTGGCGGCGGCCCATCAATTCTGGGAGTGGGTGGCGGCCGCCAAACTGGTCGACATTCAGAAGCGAGCGGTCGCCGTGGCCGAAGCACGCTACAAGCAGGTGGAAGAGCGCGCCAAGGCCGGTGTGATCGCTCCAATCGACGTGACGGAAGCCGGTCAGGAGGTGCACCGTCGACGGGAGGTTGCCATCGCTGCCCGGCGATTACTTGAGCAGGAGCAGTTCAAGTTATCCATGTTCCTCTGGGAAAATGGCTCTCCGACGATCCCGCCGATCGATCGCGTTCCGGAATTTCCAGCCGCGAGACAAACTCTGACGGTGGGGGAAGTCACCGCGCATAAGCTCGAAGCGATGAAAGAACGACCGGAGGTCAAAGAACTGGAAGTCGAGGCCAGGATCAACAACATCGACCTTGCGCTGGCGAAGAACAACCTCCTTCCAAGTCTTGACCTCGAGGCAGCACCGGCCCGTTCTCCGGAGAAATTTGTTCTTGGGTTGGGGTATCGATTCGGTGTCGAACTGAGGTTCCCTCTTCTGCAACGTCGCAGCCGCGGTGAAGTGCTTCAAGCCCAGGGCCAGGCCGAGCGGCTCGTAATGGCGCAACAGTATCGGGAAAACCAAGTCCTTGTCGATGTCGACAATGCACTCTCTGCGATTGAGCGAGCGAGAGAGCGGATAGAAGAGGCCTCACAGGCACTCCATCTGGTGGAAATCGTCGAAGAAGGAGAGCGGTATCGATTCAGCCTTGGTACGAGCAGTGTACTGTTCGTCAATCTTCGGGAACGCAACACCATCGATTCCCAAAGTCAAGTTGTTCGCGCGAAGGCCGAGTACTACAAGGCCTTGGCACTGTATCAGTGGGCCATCGGAGCTTGGGCCAAGAGCCCGAGCGAGGCCATGCGGGTGAGTTACCGTTGAAGTGACTCGCCGGCGAGAGCGTGGTAGGGTCTACATGAGTTCGTGGCAGCGGGCTGGTTGAATTATTTGTGAGTCGCAGGCTTACAACCGCTTGTAGGTTCTCGCGACCAGAATGATCATGGAACCCTGACAAATGGGGCGATCACTCGGCACTCATCAGCCTAATCTGTTTCACGTGCTGAGGCTTTTGGGGCGCTTCTTCCAGCTTGAACGTAGGATCTTGGCCCTCGTGGTCTCCTATGCGCTGGTGATCGGACTCTTCTCCCTCATCGTCCCTTTAACCGTTCAAGAATTGGTCAACACGTTCTCCTTTGCAATCCAACCAATCATGATCGCCACGCTGGCCATTATCATGGTCGTGGTGCTGACGGTGGTCGGCGCATTCAAAGCGTTGCAATACTACGCGGTCGAGGTGCTCCAGCGTCGGCTCTTTGTCAGGACCGCTTTCGCGATGGCCCAGAAGCTCCCCCTTATCCACTTTCAAGGGTTCAGACCGAGGGTCGCGAATGTTTTCATAGAAACAGCGTTCATGCAACGTGCGTTGTCGGTCTTACTCGTGGATCTGATCCACGTTGTCGTCGGTGGGGTCATCGGGATGATGATTTTGGTTTTCTATCATCCCTACTTCATTCTCTTTAACCTCGTCCTGCTTATCGGGTCAGCCCTCATTTTCTTCGTCCTGTCTCGTGGAGGACTGCGGACCACCGTCGAAATGTCTCATGCCAAGTACGACGTGCTGCACTGGATCCAGGAAATTTCACAGAACTTGCTGCACATCAAGGCAACCGACAGCCGTGCGTTGCTCATGGAGAAAACCGACCAACTTGCGAAGAAGTATATGGACTGTCGACGAGCGAGGTTCGCTGTCCTGCTGCGCCAATTTATCGCCTCGGTGGGAGGACAAGCCCTCGCACACAGTGGTGCACTGGCTCTTGCCGGCTGGCTTCTGTCCATCGGGCAACTGACCCTCGGCCAACTCGTCGCCGTTGAGGTGGTGGTCGGCAGCCTTCTGATCAACTTTGATGCGGTGGTCAAGAGTATGGGGCAGGTGTATTTCTTTTTCACGGCCCTGGTGGAGCTGGATACCTTCTTCTCTCTGCCGAAAGATCAGCTCCATCCCCCTCCGACATCATCGGTGACCCTCCCTGACCCTAAGGTTCATGGCATCCGCGTGACATGTAAAGGACTCGGTCTGATTCACAACGGTGCGTCTGCGTTCGACAATCTCGATTTGGACGTTACCCCTGGCGAGAAGGTCGCCATTTACACGACGACGACAACGACGAGAATGGCCTTGGCCAGGGTGTTGGCTGGTCTTGAACCGCCGACCACCGGTATCATTTCCTATAACGACGTGGAACTTCGGCATCTCGATCTGAGCGTCGTCAATCAATGTCGTGGCTTCATGATCGACTCACACCTGTCTCTGATCGACGGAACGATCGCAGACAATATCGTGTGGCGCCGTTCCTACATCTCTTACGAAGATGTCCGTTGGGCACTCTGGTTGACTCAGCTCCAGGAAGAGGTGGCGGCCCTCCCACTTGGTCTCAATTCCGACATCAGCACACTTGGGGAAATTCCCGCACCGGCCCAAGTGTTGCGCATTCTCCTCGCACGCGCCATTCTGGGTCGACCGCAACTCCTGATCTTCGACGGTATGATTCACGACATGCAACCGCCCTTGCGAGATATCATCCTGCGACGACTCTGTTCGAAAGATCAGTCGTGGACGGTCATTTTTGTCTCCAATGACCCTGGCCTCACACCCTATGTCGATCGCCGCATCGTTCTTGGTGATTTGGGAAGCCCGGTGCCGCTGTTACCGGCCTGAAGACATGAGTGTCCGCTCATCTAAATCGCCGAGCGTCTATGGGATCATGCGTAGACAGGAGACAAGAGTTACTTTGAGCCTCGTCCCGCCTTGGGGAGAAGTATATCGAGCACCGTGTGTGATCGTTCCTCGTAGTCGGGGGGAAACAGGTTGAAGCGGCGCCACAGTTCATACCAGAGGGGAACACGGTTCAAGATGACCCACCCCATCGCTTTCGTACCCTGCCGCACGTGGGACTGCTCGGGCCAGATGCGATCGTCCTGATCAGGAACAACCCAAAAGCGGTAGTTCCCTTTCCCGTCATCGACTTGGTCGATGACCTTAATCACGCCGGAATAGGTGCCGGCCATCAGTTCAGGCCATGCCGGTAGAGGGATGGCGGGGATACCGTAGAAGAGGATTTTAACCTTCCGGCCCACATTCAACAGGGGGGCGTCCAGCCCGTCCGCTGTCATCTCAATCGCCTTGTCCGTACTGGTCGGAGAGAGTCGGATCAACGTATCACCTTGGCGCACGGTCTCGCCGACACCAACTTTTGACATCTTGACGACGGTGCCGTCGATTGGAGCCAAGATCTTGCTGGCTAGACGACGTTGCTCGGCGTTTGACAGCCGGAGTGACACATCGGCCAGCTGGTCGCCGACTTTGGCTGCCTCCGCCACCGACGCATCGCGCCCCGCCTCCGCATCGAGCAACCGCTGTAACATCTCTGCGCTGACTTGGTCGCGGCCAAAACCGAGTGATTTCATCGCCTCTTCGGCCGCGTGAAGATTCGCGCGTGCCCCCTCGAGTTCTGCTTGGCTCGCGGTATCTGCCTGGATCGTCAATTCCAATTCTCGCTGAGAGACCAAGCCTCTCTTGGACAGTTGCTTGTGCCGCTCGACATTCAGCGCCGCGGTCGTCGCGGCGATTTTGGCTGCCTCTACCTTCTGGTACGCTTCACGCACTTTCTCTCCAGATTCAACGACACGAGCCTCTGCGGACGGAACTGCGGCTTTGACCAGGTTCCGCATTTCTACGATCCGCTTGTCGAGCTGGTCTATCCTCGTCAAAGCTGCATACTGGGCCTTCTCCAAAGCCTTCTTGCGTTGATCCAGAAAGGCAAGCAGGTGGGGGGACATGAAATTGGGATCATTGTCCTCCAATTCGAGAATGAGATCTCCCTCCTTGACCTGGTCACCTTCGAATACGTGCCATTTCTTGATACGGCCCGTAATTTGAGCTTCGATGTCCTGCGGTCGCTCGTAGGGAGTATAGGCCGACATCTGCCCAGTCACGGTTACCGTCTGGGTCCACGGGACGAAAATAATGACCAGCAGAAAAAATAGGACCAGAGTGATCGGCAAACGCGCGGAAAACCTCCATCCTTTAGGAAGTTGAGCCCCCTCCCAAGATTGGAGTTTGGCTGAAGTGACGAGCTTGTCGACGGCGATGTCGTCCGAACCGACTTCACCGTGAACGAGAGAGCGGACTTCCCTTCCGAGGTCAAGAGACAGACTTCTTGCGGAACCACCGTTGTCGTTCATGAGAACGCCGTTAACGAGCGAGAACCAGTGCAGGATCTAAAAACACCCCCACACGGTCATCATAGGAAAAACTTGTTTCCACGTCAATTTGATCATGGAAGGCGATCGACGGAAGGATTCAAATTTGCGGTCCGACTCTCTCTCGAAAAAAAGACCTCCAACCGCAAGTTAGGATGTACTCTGTGGACTCACCGGAAACGAGACATTGAAAAAGGGGGCGTTTGGGTGCTGCAACCCAAGCACTTTTCCCGAACCGAGAGGTTGCGGTCACCGATGGCTGGTAACTGCTGTTCATTGAGAAAGAGATCCCGCTTATCATAGGTCGGCCATTCAAATTCCCGGGTCATGGCCGGTGCATCGACCGGGCAAGCCTGGATGTACATCCCGCAGAACAGACAGCGAGTCATGTCCATGTAATATTCTTTGGCATATTGTCTAACCCACTCGCCCAGAACCTCGGTGCTGATGACTGCCCTGGCCCATCTCAGCATTTATTTTAGAGATAGGTTCAATGCAACTTATCTATTTCCCTATGAACAGAGCGATAGTTTACTCGTTGTTTACATGCTGGTTACATAATGGATATGAGAATGCGTTACATAAGAGGTTCAGATGTGTCACATGTGTACACGCCTGGAGGTCAACCCCATCGTTTCACTGCGGGGAAAGAGCTGAGTCCACTTAAATAGAAGGAGGGGTTTGGTATGAACATAATACGTCGGTCCATGGCACTACTGGTCTTCACCGTTATCGGCCTTGGGGGTTGCGCGCACGAGTGGTCCTCGATGTCAGACCCACATCCCGTCACTGCGGCGGATATGCAAGCCGTCTTGCGTGATGAATGGTCTCGACACCTCTTCTGGATTCGCAACGTTGTCTTGGACAACGCGAAAAGTGATCTGAGGTCACGAGATTTTGCGGAGAAGGCCGTGGCGACCAACACAAGAGATATGGCGAAAACATTTGCTCCGTTCTACGGGGATGCGGTCTCTGAACGGTTCCGCAATTTGCTGACGAAGCACTATGGCATGATTAAAGCCTACTCCGAGGCCACTGTGGCCGGGAATAAGCGCCGCCAGGATGCAGCCATAGTCGAATTTGCCTCGATCACCGACGAAATGGCCACCTTTTTTAGTGGGATCAATCCTCCCCTTTCCAAAGAGACGGTCCGAAATCTATTTGCCACGAATGTTGACCATCATGCGGCACAAATCAACAAGTTCCAAGACAAAGATTACGCTGACGAGGAAGAAACCTGGCCGGTGATGGAACATCATGTCTATGTGATTGCCGATGCCCTCACGGCCGCCTTGGTGAAACAGTTTCCGACGAAGTTTAATTGGCGCTTCCGGGTTTAGCATGGGTACAGCTCGAGCCCGCCACAGTGGAAGTAGATCGCCGTCTTGAAGTGCTCGATGTTGCGGAAGCCGCAGGCCATGCACTTGATCTTCTG
>JAOUHD010000110.1 GCA_029865345.1 Nitrospira sp. | reverse complement strand
GGACGCAGGCTCACGGATATTCCCTGCGCGGGCAATATCTTGCTGTGACATGATCACTTGCTTGATGTGATCGACTTTCTTCACAAGCGAGTCGAGTTCACCTTGGATCGTCTGATGGCTTCCACTCAGAGACTCGGCCACCAACCCCAGATACGACGGGATCTGCTTGCCCTTCGGGTCGACCGTCAAGAATTCCCGTAGATTGTCCTGATGCTCGTTGAACATCGATGCTATCCGACAGACATCGCCCACCATCGGCTTTTTGAGCGTTTTGAGAAGCGTATCCGTCGACACATTAATGCTGTTCAGCACGTTTCCTACGTTATGCAACACGCTTGACGCCACATCCGCCATACCCGCTTGGCGCGAGGCATTCATGAGTTGCTGGTACAGCTTTTCCTTTTCCGCCTCAGCTTTTTTCCGCTGATCCATCTCGACGTGCAAATTCGTATTCGTGACCTCGAGTTCCTGGTTCTTCTGTATAATTTGGACACGTGATGCTTCTAATTCACTGTTCGCGTCCTTGAGTTGAGAATTGGCTCGATCAAGTTCGGTGACGTCGTGAAACGAAACGAGCGCCCCTCTGATAGTGGACCCACCGTCCATAATCGGAACCGTATTGACGATGAATTTTCGCTGTTCCCCATCGGAGAGATTCATAATGAGCGGGATATTGTCGAGAGACTGCCGGTCCATAATGGCCCTGGTCCACGGATACACCATGAGCGAATCCGTTGGAGTCACCGACTTCCAGCCAAGCGTCCCGAGATCGGAGCCAATCAACGATGTCACGGGCTTATTCACAGCGCGACTGAACGAATCGTTTGCGAGGACGATCAGGTCTTGCGTATCGATCATCACCACACCTTGCGTCAGGGCATCGAGCGCCGCTTTCACACGTGTCGGAACAATGCCGGATGGATCGAGCTGACGGAGCGTGCGCTTCATGAAAAAGAGGTAGCCGATGAACCCCATCACGCTCACAAACGCAAGGAAGCGTATCCATGGATCGGAAAGAAAGCGGTCTATTCCTGAGCCTTCAGATTCGCGAAACGCCAATTGGAGCACACCCCATGGCTGTTCTCCGGAAAAGATCGGGACTTGAAGGAATTGAAGCGTCGATTGAACACCCAGCGGCTGAACCCAAACCTGTGCATGCACGCCAACTTGTGCAACGATGCTGCCGTCTTTTTGAAGGAGCGCCAGTGACGAGATCTCGTGATTCCGCTTGGCCAACGTCTCCATGGAAAATTGAATCGTTTCAACCTGCTTCCGCTCCGCTAATGCGGAGTATTGAACGGCCAGGGCTTCCGCCAAATCGCGACGATATTCGAAGACCTGACGATCATGATTGGGCACGAGATCGACGAGTGAAGAGCCGGCCAACATCACGCTGATCGTCAAGCTGACCAAGCCGAAACTGATCCAGACTAAGGGTGTCACTCGCATAACTTCCCGTACGTCGTGTGTATCTCTTGCCGCTTGACGCTCTATATTGAAGCGTTCAACACCCAACCCAGCTGATGGCACTCCTTGTTCGCTTAGTCATCTTCCTCATACATCTGGCGCTTTCGTGGCTCGCGCTCACCCGCATCCAAACCTACTGCGAACAACCGATCGATACACCTCCATGCGGACCCCACGACGAGGAAGCTCACAGCCTGAGACCAGGACTGCGCCTCCAGGTTTCAGACGCAGCTCTGTGCAAATCGCACACCAACCAGCTGCAGTGGTCAACAACTTCTTGTTATGATACTCCCAGGCTCGGACTATCCCCAGTATTTTTGCTTTTCTGACATGCTGTTCCCCACTACAGTCGGCATGCTGATCACACAGCGCTCCTCCACAACTTTGTCCGCCCGACTTTCCCAAGCCCCCTTCGCAGTGTATCTGTAATCGCGGGAAGGCTGGTGAGGCTAGACAAAACCAACACAACAGTCGTCGGCTTGGTTCCTGAAGAACCTTCTCATGGTGGCGTCCCGTTCTCCGAGTAACCCGTCCAGTTCCTAGCGGCCTCTTCCCCTAACAACTTAACCACGCAGACGATCACGATGTCCGTGACATCATGGGACAGAACCGACCGTTTTCGACTTTTCTGAATGATGTGGATAGCGCTCGCATAGTACTACCCGATGGGACGTCTCTTATTTCTTGTGCAATTGAACTAACAGAATCTTCATTCCCGTTCTGGCCATCCCTAGAAATACACAGTTGTGCCTTTTTAGATACAGCTCCATTTTTGAATGTTTATTATATTGTACCGTGATAACAATACCTTACATATATCTCGCGCAGGCACATGAATTGCTTTGACGTAAATCAGGATGATCGTGTTTAAGCATTTGTCTCTATAGGGGAGGACTTGTGCGCAATCAACAAACTTTGGCATCGGCAGTAACCTGTTCTGGTGTGGGACTCCATTCTGGCCAGTCGGCGTCGATTACACTACGACCCGCCCCCCCTGACACCGGCGTGGTTTTTGTCAATCGCAAAACGAGCGTTGATGCGCATCTTTCGGCCTCCATTAGACATCGCATCCCAACCGAATTGTGTACAGCCATCAGCGGCAATGGGTTCCAAGTTCAGACCATTGAGCATCTGCTCTCGGCGCTGTCAGGCCTTCATGTCGACAATGTCTTCGTTGATGTATCGGCAAGCGAAGTTCCCGTCATGGATGGAAGTGCCGCGCCCTTCGTCCGGCTGATTCAATCCGTCGGTATTGTCCCCCAGAATCGGAAGCAGGCGTTTCTTAAGATTATGGCGCCGATCGAAGTGGCCGAGGGTTCGAAGCGTGTTCGGATCGAGCCCTCCCCCACCCCGAAGATCACCTACTCCATTCACTATGAACATCCTCTGATCAACACGCAGACCTATGCCTATGATTGCTCCGCCAGTGCGTTTGAGAATGAGATCGCCGAAGCCAGGACATTTGGGTTTCTGTACGAAGTCCAAGCCTTGTGGGCTCGTGGGCTCGGCAAAGGCGGAACCCTGGACAACACCATTGTCCTGTCGGATGATGGGGTCATCAACGAATCCGGCCTCCGATTCGGCGATGAGTTTGTCCGCCATAAAATCCTTGATCTGATCGGTGACTTTTCTCTCATGGGGATGCCCTTCATCGGTCACATCGTTGCAGACCGGTCAGGACATGCACTCCACACGCGGTTGGTCCAGCAGATCCTGATCCAACCAGAGAAGTGGGTGCTTCTCAACGCAGACCACGCAGGAGAAGGGAAGCGATCGATCGCACACGCGCTTCACCTTCATCCAGCTGTCGCACTTCAGGCTTCTTAGTAGTCTGCAGAGATTATTATCTGGCTAATTACTGATCTTCTGGCAGGGCGAGCTCTTTATCCCAACACATCGCAGTATGCTACGCCGGGAGTGAGTGGCCTCACCCCCGGCGTATCGCATTAGAGCGGGGATTACTTCTTCTTCTTCTTTGCTGCTGCTTTCTTTGTCGCCAAGAGTCTCACCCCCCTTCGCTGTACCACGTTAGGCCCGTTAACTGATCGCTACACCGCCTGAATCAACATATCGTCTAACGCCTCGAACGTGTTGGGACCGACTTTCCTAAACCGCTTGTCACGCTTGAGCGACGTGGCAATCGATGTCAGCGGCGTTTTCCCTTTGATCTGCAACCCGCCTTCGATGAGACGCTGCACCAACTCCTTCGCATGCATGGAGCGGTTTGATTCACGGAGGATCTCATAAGCCGCTTGCGGGACGCTTTTCCCAACGTACTTACTTCGGCCAAGTAAAATTTCTCGCGATTGATCGGTCACGTCCATGACCTGTAGAGACCGAATACCCTTGGAGTCGTCTGCGGGAATAATTTGGTTGGAGAGACTGGCAAGCTTGGCCTTGTCGGCCTCGACGCGGTAGAGAGTTTCAGCAAGTTCGAGATACTTCTTAATCGTCGCAATTTCATCATCCAAACGACGACGCTTCTTCTCTAGGTCCTGGAAACGACTCTTGTAGGCGTTAATCCGTTGATCTAGCCCAACGAGAATGTCTCTTAATTCCTCCATAAGCACCTCTCGTAAAGCATGCTTGCTTTATAGCATTGCTTCTAATCTCTGTCAAGTTTCTTGATTCAAATAATATGTTCGCTCAATAAACATACTCTTGCACACATGTATTCCTTGCCTGTACATTGTAGGAAAGGCTTGTTTCCCTGAAAATTACCGTTACCCGCTCGATGACATGCAGGGCATGCTACAATCCGGCGTGCCGATTCTTCATGACCACCCGTCCCACGACATCCTGCTCGACACGGCGATTGCCGCCGGCAAAGAAGCGGGCGCCCTCCTCCGGACCTATGCGAGTTCTGGGTTCCGCATCGAGTATAAGAATCCAATCAATCTAGTGACGGACGCGGACCGTGCCGCTGAACAGTGCGTCATCGACCATATCCGGGCTCGCTTCCCCACCCATCGATTCCTGGCCGAGGAGCGTGGCCGTATTGAGGAGGTCCCGTCACCCTATCTCTGGGTCATCGACCCACTCGATGGCACCACGAATTTTGCTCACAGCTACCCCACCTACTGCGTCTCTATCGGTCTTGAGTATGAGGGGCGCTGTATTCTTGGCGTGATTGTTGACCCCTCGCGGGACGAACTCTTCACAGCCATTGAACATCGTGGCGCTCAGTTGAACGGTCACCCCATCCACGTATCCAAGACGGCGACACTCAACAGCAGCCTGCTGGTGACAGGCTTCGCGTACGACATCCGAGACACACCGCGCAACAACCTGGATCATTTTGCCAAGTTTGCCATGAAGGCACAGGGACTTCGGCGAACGGGTTCTGCGGCATTGGATCTCTGCTATGTGGCAGCAGGGCGCTTCGACGGGTTCTGGGAAGTCCAGCTCAATCCCTGGGATATGGCGGCTGGATCAGTCATTGTGAAAGAAGCCGGTGGGCAGCTGACTGATTTCAGCGGAAAGGACCTCTCCATCTACGGACAAGAGCTGGTCGCGAGTAATGGACAAATCCACGAGGCGATGCTCCAGGTTCTCCAGCAAGATGCTCCACGAACATGAACACACGCTAGAGGTGTCCCTCGTGAAGCTCCCTCACCAATGTACAACACGAGTGTGGATACGGTATGCTGTGAATATCGATCAACCGGAGTCTTCGCATGGCGCGTGCCGTCCCTCCACCAGAACAACCGAATAAGAGTCTTTCCGGTGATCAACCTGCTGATCCGGCCTGGGACGTGGAATTGCTCCGCGTGCTCGTCAGCCGAAAAGGGATACAAGTCGAAGCCCAATGGGCAATCCACCCTCAGTTGAAGCAGGACTTGTTGCCTACCGAATGGCAGGAAGTAAAAGATCTCATGACACAGGTAACCGACATCGTCGGTAATCGCTTCTCCGAAGCTCTGGCGAATGTCGAGCCTATCCCTCCGGGCCATGCCTGATCGCTTCATCGCGCGACTTCTTCCTTCTCCATATCATCGAATCACCTGGGAGGTTCCTCATGGACTCGTATTACCATTCGCATGATCTTGGCAAGTTTGCTGACATCGGAAAGGGTAACAAAGCCCTGTGGGAGAAGTTCAAGAACTACTACGACGCGGTGTTTGTGGAGGGCGCGTTGACGGAGCGAGAGAAGGCGCTCATTGCCCTGGCCGTCGCCCATACCGTGCAATGTCCCTACTGCATCGACGCCTACACGCAGGCGTCGCTGGAAAAGGGATCAAATGTAGAAGAAATGACCGAGGCCGTCCACGTCGCCTGCGCCATCCGCGGCGGCGCATCACTTGTCCATGGCGTCCAGATGCGGAACGTGGCGGAGAAGCTGTCAATGTAGTCGGCTTAAGGAGAATCAGAGATAGGGATTCTCCGGAATCGCCAGTGTGAAATACCTGCCCCGCTCTTCATACAAAACACGTTGTGCCGTAAGCTCGCTGAGGATTGGTAATAGGATTGCGTCGTCGCAATTCGGTTTCTCTGCCACGGCTGTTCGAATCTGCTCGATACTCTTCGCCGCCTCATTGCAGACCTCAATCACCAGCGCGGCTAATCCCTCGTACCGTCGTCGAATCGGCGAATTCGGATTGCGGCCATCGTAAACGGTCACATAGTTCGGCGCCTTGGAGTAATACAGAAATGGTCGATCAGCTGAACGATGCATCCGCTGCCAGCCTTCGATTACAGCAACGAGCTCTTGATACAGGTGAGGATCGACTGGCCAATTGTCGAGTTCATACTCAAAATCATAGGCGATCTTTTTTAGATCCACCTGCCGTGTGTCGTAGACATACTCGTACGCCATCCCCGGCCCGGTGATGTGGATACCATACTCGTGCGGCCTGGTGAAGTAGGGGCTGAAGCGCTGCAGCCAGAACTTGCCGGTCGCTTCAGGCGGCTGCAGGTGCAGCAGGGAGGGAATCAGGTCGAGCTGACGCTGATAGTCCTCGTTGGTCTCGCCTGGAAATCCCAGCAAAATATTCCATGACACCATCACGTGATAGTAGAGGCTCCACTTGAGGCAGACGATGTTCTGCATCGGCGTGACGCCCTTGTCCATGGCGCGCAGCTGATTGAGGCTCAGGCTTTCCAAGCCTGGTTGCATGCACTTCACACCACCAGCAGCCAGGGCTTTGATCTGGCGTTTCTGCAGATTGCTCTTGGTTTCGATGAACACATCCAAGTCGCAGTGGTCCTCCGCCAACTTGCCAAAGAGGTTGTCGATATAGCCCATGTCGATGATGTTATCGACGAGACGAAACCGGACGGCATCGTAGCGCTGAGAGAGGTCGGCCATTTCTTGTAACACCTGCCCAGGCGCCTTCGCTCGGAACTTCATGCTCTGGGCATTGAGTCCACAAAACGTACAGTGATGTTTCTCGCCCCACCAACAGCCGCGAGACCCCTCATACAGTAGGATTCGATCGAGACCTTGCGCCGTCTGCCCGAGTTCAGCAAGTAACGCATAGTAGTCGTCATAATCGGGCGGACCGGTCTTCGCAAAATCGGAGAAGAGTGATTCATTCGGCGTAAGCACGATCTTGTCGCCCTGCCGAGAGGTCACGCCGTTTGGATAGTCGCCCTTCTTCCCATCTAGGACCTGGCGAACTAACGGCAAGAAACTTTCTTCTCCCTCCCCAACGACCACGTGATTGATGAAGGGGAACGCCCGGAAGTGCTCCAGCCCCATCTCGCCGTCGAAGTTGGCTCCACCGAAGACGATCGTCACGTCGGGGTACAGATCCTTGATGAGCTTGGCCATCGTCAGGCTCGCGACGTTCTGATCGAACGTCGAGGTAAACCCAACCAATTTATACTGTCCCCAATTGATGGAGGTGAGGGCCCAAGTGAGAAATTGCGGCGCGATGCGGGTCGCCATCTCTTCGAAGTACCCGATCGGTTTACCGCACTCATGAGACAGTTGCTCGAAAACCGGCTTGAAGGTGCGAGGATACTCGGCCCGTTTTTGGTTGTCCCGAAACAGCAGGGAGGAGAACAGCCACTCGCCGAAGAGCGCGCGTTTCTCACAAATGCTTTCGTGCAATTCGACGCCGATCAGGTGAGCAAACCGGACGTTCAAGTGGTGGCAATCGACAGGAATGCCGTTGGATTTCAGGAGCGCGGAGAGCGTGCCAAGCTGGATTGAGGGGTACTTGGCATAGCTGAACGGCATATTGACGAGCGCAATCTGGGTTCCTTCGCTCATCTACCGCCTCGTACGTTCATGACAAGGTAACTGTTTGGTGCTTAACTAGCGGCGGCCCGAAACGGTTCAAACTCCCGATCAGCTTTTGCCGCCAGATAGAAATCGCTCTCTGTCAGGCCGTTGATCTTGTGGGTCCAAATCTCGACTTTGCACTTGCCCCAGGCGAGATAGAGATCGGGATGATGGCCCTCCGCCTCTGCGATCGCCCCAACCTTGTTCACATAAGCCAGCGCCTGCGCAAAATCCTTGAAGGTATATAACCGTTCGAGATGCCCTTGGCTATTGAGGGCCCAACCCCGACCCAGTTCTTTCAACAAGGCCTCGGCACGATCATTCGCCACAGATGGCACTCCACCACGGCACGGAATACATTTATTATCGGCAAGACTCATGAAGAGCCTCCTTTCACGAGTAACAAAAAAACTATTCTAAATGGGTAATCCGTACAGAAACAAGGAGGGGAGTACGAAGCGGGCTATTCAGAGTCGTCCGGAGCCCCGCCAGATTTGGCTAAATCGTCCATCTTGATTTTATCCGGGTTGAATTTTGCTGCGGCCTGCGTCATCCGATCCAGCGCCTCGTCGAACGACAAGGCCGGGGCATCTTTGGGACGAAACCGAATAGGATTCACGCGGGCCACCACGAAGCTCTTGAGATAAGGACTGGTCAGCCCCTTCGCTTTGAGGGCTTCGACTTGTTTGACAATGAGATCATCCAGCGCGAGAATAGTCTTCGCCTGCTGCTGACGGACGCTCAGAGCAGCATACATCGGCTTCTTCAGAAATTCCTCCACCCGCTTCAATACTGGATGATAGGCGCCGCCGCTGAACCGTGGGCGATCTTCATAACAGAGACCAAGCGTGATGAATGCCGGCTCTTCAAACTCAAGCGCGTATTGCTCTTCCGTCGCCTCGTCGAGGTGAGCCAGCTCCTTGTACATGCGGATGACTTCCAGCGCCTTCTCGCGCAGGTTATGGGCTTTCTCCGTATTTAGCGCGAGGATCTGATAGGCGGCGGCAGCTTCTGGAACCACGATCGCGATAATACTTTTCGCTCCCAGAGTCCGCATGGCAGATAGACGATGGTTGCCGCTCGGTGTCCAATACTTTGCGTGACGGTCGGGTTTGGCGATGCGCACTGCAATGATGGGGTCGAGAAAGCGACCGATCTCCCCAATCACCGCTTCCAGCTTTCGGACGTGGGGGTCGGAGAGATTCCGTTGGTAGGGTGTCGGCTCAACCAGGTCGATCGGCAAGGCGGCCTGGACCAGCCACTGTCCCCCATATGGGTCACGATAGACTGAGAGAACTTTCCCTCCATCCGCCTCGATCAGCTAATGCAACTCGGCCACGGCACCAGGCGGTGCGGCGGCTTGTAATTCACCGGCAACCAGGCCAGTCGAGGCTCCAACCGGTTTCCGACGCCGTCTCGCCCCCTTGGGCAACGGGTTTCTTTTCAGCCACTGGGATATGGTAGGACAGAGCCATGACAAAAGAAAGCCCTACGAGTACGATCCTCCGCATTGGACATCGAGGCGCCTGCGGACACGCACCGGAAAATACGTTGGCCTCCATTGAGCAGGCCATCGTACTCCGATGCGCCTTGACTGAAGTGGATATTCAACGAACGTCAGACGATGAGCTGGTCCTGCTGCATGACGAGCGGGTCGACCGCACAACGAACGGTCGTGGGCGCGTTGCTGACCTGACACTTCCAGATATTCGAACGCTGGATGCCGGCGGCGGTGAGAGCCCTCCGACGTTAGACGACGTGCTCAAAGCCGCGAGCGGTCGAATCGGCTTGATTTTGGAGCTGAAGACCGGGGGATCAGCCTACGATGTCTGCGCGATTGTCCGTGACAGCGGCTTCACTCAACCTGTGATCTATGCCTCATTCCTACAGGAAGAGCTCCAACATGTCCGACGGGCAAATCCACACGCACAGACCATGATCCTCTTTACGAGGCTGCCTGCCAATCCAGGAATCGTAGCCGTCAGGCTTCACGCCACCCACGTAGGTTTGCGCCTGGATACCGTGACCGAACCACTCGTGAATGCTCTACACGACCAAGGCCTGATCGTGTTCGCCTACACCGCCAATCAGCCTGCCCAAGTCAGCAAGATGAAGAGGCTCCGCGTGGATGGGATTATCTCTGACTTTCCGGACCTTGTCTGAAAAGCCACGCAACCATCCGCCTTGAAAAAGGCTCCTGAAATAGCACGGGCGACCTTGCACTACGGTGGGAGGTCGCCCGCGATCGGCGCTTAGGACGCCGGAATATGATGCTCTCAGTTGTTGCGGCCCAGAAGACCCACACGAGACAAGTTGTCCAAGGTTTCCAGTCGGGGAAGACCTCGTCAGTTCCGGGTACCTGTGTTCCTCCTGCTTCCGAAGGGCTCTCCGCTCATATGGCTCTGGCCATCATGTACGAGGGCCATGCGTGCCATTCTGGCACAGCCAGCGAAGAATCGGCTAGCAAGACCGACGAGAAACCCACCCGTGAATCGGTGGGCCTGATGGGCCAGGTGGCGTCGTGTCGTCCATTTCCACCCTCCTCTCGCGATGAAGTCACCGAGAGACCTGGATGGTAGCCGCGCGGTCTACCCGATCTCTCGAACTTCCGTTAAAAGATGGGCCGCACTGTCCTCACTACGCTCATTAGAAAACCTTGTCAAGAGTGCCCTGACGCTTCTTGGCACCGATGCGTAACACAGAGCAGATGCCAACCAACACAAGATCTTCAAGCGGAGAATACCATCGCAAAGGCAGAGGGAAGAACACGCCGTAGCACCCACAGTTAG
>JAOUHD010000128.1 GCA_029865345.1 Nitrospira sp. | reverse complement strand
CCTTGGACCGTCGTCGAACCCCTTTAAGTGCGATCCACTGTTCTGCGGATTGGAAAGGAACAGTCGCCAGCTCTCTGAGCCGGAAGGGCGACTGTATACGAGGTCACGCACTCGGCGAGAGCAGGAAGTCGAAGTCGGCTTTCGTCAGGACGCCTTGCCCGGAGCCCCGCACTACGCCGGCCATGACCGCGTCGTACAACTCGAGCTTGCGCTGCTTGAGCGCCACCATCTTCTCCTCGATGCTGTGGCGCATGAGAATCCGCACGATCGAGACCGTCTGCCGTTGCCCGATACGATGCGCCCGGTCCGACGCCTGACGCTCCACCGCCGGATTCCACCAGGGGTCCAGATGAAAGACATAACTCGCTTTGGTGAGATTCAGCCCCTGCCCTCCCGCCTTGAGACTCAAGAGAAACACGCTCGGCTGTTCACCGGTCTGAAACGCCGTCACGCGAGCCTTGCGCGCAGCCGGTGCCGTAGACCCATCCAAGCGATGGTATGGCAACCCATGGCGGATGCACGCTTCCTGCGCAAGATCCAGAAAGCTGGTGAACTGGGAGAAGACCAGGGCGCTGTGTCCCTCGTCACGCAAGAGCTGGAGCCGCTCCATCAGAAAGCTGAGCTTAGGCGAAGTCTCATTGGCTTGATTCGTGAGAAGGCGAGGCGAAAGACAGACCTGCCGCAGTTTGAGGATGGCCGTGAGCGCGATAAACTGCGCCTGCCCGGAGGTCTTGGTGCGATAGGCGTCGTCGATCGTTGAGCGCACCTGGTCGACGGTCTGTTGATAGAGCGCCTTTTGGCGATCGGTCAACTCGAGGAACACCTCATGCTCGATTTTCGGCGGCAGGTCCTGGAGAGCCTCGGCCTTGGTCCGACGCAGAATGAAGGGCCGCGTCCGTCGCAGCACCCGATCGAGCGTGTGACCCGCCACACGTTTCAAGTCGGTCTTGAAGCGATCGTATTCGCCCAGAAGCCCCGGCACACACAGGTCGATGATGGAGAAATACTCGCCGAGATGATTTTCGAGCGGCGTGCCGGTCAAGGCGATCTTGAACCGACCCTGGAGCCGGCGGACCGCGCCCGTCGTGTCCGCCTGAATATTTTTCACCGCCTGGGCTTCGTCGAATACGATCACATGGAAGGCCGTCCGCGCTAAGATGTCGATATCCCGACGGACCAGCCCATAGGTCGTGAGCACCACCTCGCCGTCCCCGGCGTCGAATGTCCGTTCGCTCCCGCTATACGCATGAACCTTCAAGCCGGGCGCGAAGCGCGCTAGCTCCTGTTCCCAGTTGAAGAGAATACTCGTCGGGACGACGACCAGATGGGGGCCCTTCACCCCACGAGCCGTCTTGATACGTCCCTCCTTGATGGCGGCCAGCAGACAGATGGTTTGGAGGGTCTTGCCCAATCCCATATCGTCCGCCAAACAGGCACCGAATCGATGCTCGTAGAGAAATGCCAGCCAGGCGTAGCCGTCATGCTGGTAGGGGCGCACCTTCGCGTGCAGACCCTTTGGCAAGAGTGGCTTCTCGATCCGCTCAAATCCCAGCAAGCGTGCCAGCACCGCCTCGTCCTCGGCAGGCAGCGACACGGGGATGCCCTGCTCACGCAGCGCTAGCCAATCGAGGATCTGTAACCGGGTCACACGAACGACTTGCGCTGCTTTCCGATCCTCCGGCGCATCACCCGTAAGGCCGATGATCGCGCGCAGCCGCTCCAGGGTCTGGCCATCCAAGACCCGCAGACCGCTCCCAGTGTCGATCATTCCGCCCTGCCGGATGGCCGCCCGCCACTCCGTCTCATCAATCACCACCCCATCGCAGCGAATCTCCGGCCGGATCTCGAACCAGTCGATCCCGGTCCCCTCACGGTCCTGACGGTCCACGTGGACCGCGCAGTCCCACCGAATGGGCCGGAGTGGTTTGTCTTCATACAGCAATGCAATCCCAGCCGCCGTCAGCTTTTCCAGCAGCTCCGGCAATCGTTGAAACAATATGCGGGAATCGATTCTCATCGCGTCATACGAGGGCATGCCGTGAAACGCGTCCAGACCGAAGACCTCGAATGGAATCCGGTACAGCAATGCTTCGCGGTGTTTGTCGATCGCGCGAAGTGTCCATCGCCTCCCTTCGACCTGCAACCGTACATCTTGACCAGCATACACCGACAGATGGTGTCTCAGCCATTGAGCGGCCTCAAGACGGATGCTCCTCGCCCAATCGCTCTGATCCAGCGCTGTCTTGATGCGGAGATCTCGTTCCTTCGCCTCGCCGACCGTGAGGGACGTGAAGAACAGATCGTAGAGCACACCCTTGCGTTTCTGTGCCCGCAACGGAGCCGATATGGTGCGGCCCTGCTCCAACGACCGGATGAAGGAAAAGGTCGAGGCACTCGGAGCAAACCGGGCGTCACCGCGCCGGCATTCCGTCTGTAACATCCATGCGGCGGTCGGCGCGCCGGCCTCGTCTGGGAGAGGCGCTAGAATCAACGCGTACGACACCTCCTCGCCCACCGACATCGGGTCAGAAGGATGAACCGGCGCCTCTTCCCCATCCACGCGCAGCAGAAGATCGCGCAAGGTCTTGTCGGCCCGTTTCTGGATCAGATCGATCTGCGCGGACCGGAACTCCTTCCGTGAGACGGTGAACTCCACTTCCTGGTGAATGCCCTGCCATCGCCCATGGCCCCGGTCCTCCGGTAAAGTCACCGCGCACAACCTCCCGGCCGGTCCGCCCCCAGGATCATCAGCGTTGGAACCTTGGAAACCGTTGCGTAACGCACGAAACGAAGTCCACCCGCTTTCGTCCTCCAAGCAGAGCAAGCGGCGGCCACTCACGTCGACCACGAAGTCGCGAAACCGGACGATTCTGTCGAGCGCCGTGCCGTCGGCTATGCAGACCGCGCGGATCTTTACGTCATCACCGGCAAGAGCGATCTCTGTCTTGCTCCGACAGGTGACCGACGGAGTCCATTCGAGGGCGATAGATTCCAGGCCGGATTTCAGCACAATCGGGAACCGTCGCTTGGAGACACGGAGATAGCGCTGTAAGGGTTCGTCCCCATACCCTGACGAAAACCAGGACGCATTCAGGAGTGGACGCAGCTCGGGCGGTAACGCGGGGGTCCATCCTGCAGGAAGCCGCACACCGTTCCGATGGATCACAAGTTGCGGATACGGCTGACCGGCGTTGATCACGATTTCATAGCTCGACCCAGGGAGACCGTCCCCATTCCACGAGGGGGTTGCCCCCTTGATGGAACCTGTCTCGGCAAGGTCTCCGAGCAACTCAACGCGAAGCGCGGCCAGGTGCACTTGTTGCCGATCCGACAATGAGACCGTCTCGGGCGACAGCAGATGTTTGGTAGTAAAGCAGGCGCAAAGGATATGCTTGCATAGCCGATCAAAATCCCAGGCCGGACAGTCACAGAACGAAGAGAGAAACGCCTCGTCGAGAGAAAAGAGAACCTCATACAGGCTGGTTCCCTGCACCTGCGCCGTGAGCGTCGCCCCGTCCCTACCCCAAACATAGTGCTGAAGCCGTTGCTGCTGGTAATAGTCATATCCCCTGAGCGCTGTCTCTTTAGGGGCCATCGTGTACAGATCGTTGACGGCGAGAGCGCGAAATGCGGCAACAAGGGCTGCCGAGGCGGGAGTAGGAATGAAGGGGCTTTCCTTCGTGTCAGAAAGGGGGCTCCCCCCCCCTCTGCGACGGGACGCAGGTGTCTTCCTCATGGTGCGACACTATAGCGACCGGGATAGAGCCTCATCAAGCAGCGTTGGATGATTGCTCGCGCAGCTGCATAGGGGCGGTGGCCGTAGAAGCGCTCAGGAATACTGTTGGTTGAATTTCTCTTTCACAACTTCCAGCACTTTCCTCGCTGCGTCGTTCGCGGAAAGCTTCGTTGTATCTATGACCACTTCGGGATGGACCGGCGCTTCATAGGAATCGTGCAACCCCGGCACGGTCGAGGATTCTCCCTGTTGGCCTCGCTGATAGGTGCCCTTGTAGTCACGCTGCATAGCCAGTTCCAACGGACACTCCACGGCGACCTCGATGAACTGAGGAATCAGGCTGCGGGCAAAGTCGCGATACGCCCGCCTGTTGGCTGTTGCATCGAGGAGGACGGTGACCCCATGAGCGACCAGCCTTGCACCCATGAACGCGAGTGAACGATAGAACAGATCCCGTTCTGCAAGACTGTACGTCGGATGAGGTGTCAAGATTCTGCGGACCACATCCGATTCGAGTACTTCGACAGAACCAATCTCTTCAAGCTTTGGCTTTAGCGCAGCTGCAATCGTACTCTTTCCGGACGCAGGCAGCCCCGTGAGCCAGATGGCGAAAGCCTTTGATGTGGCATCAATCGTCATGGGTCAGCTAGTAAGATAGACATGGGCGTTCGGTCGGTCGGTTGAGGCAGACCGCTAGCGAGTAACGGACTCTATAGTCCACAATACTCATTCACCAGCTCTGGCTCAAAGCGCGGCACATCAAGTACGTTTTCAATGAATCGGAAGAGGCTGCGTCGGATGTCGATCGACAGATTGGGATACCAGAGCGGGCTGGCCACGACCAGGCCGCGAAAAGCGAAGAACGGCGCAGCCGTTTCCGTAACTTCTTTGTCGCCGCTGACCTCCACATAGGTGTCCCAAAACAATCGGAACAAGATCTCAAACGACCCCTGGAGCTTGCCCCGGCTGATCAATGAGTTAAGGAGATAGTTGATCGTCATCGCGGTCACGTCGTCCGCCGGCTCGCCCCATTCCCCTCGTGATCGATCCAACACCGCAAAATCCGTCCCGGTACGGAACAGCACATTGTAGGGATGGAAATCCCCATGAACCTGGGAAAGACGATTGACCTTGTCATGAAGGCGCCACCGCCACTGGTTGCAGGCTTCCTCCACCGTGCGCAACAGATCGCCCGTGATAAAGCCACAACGCTTGGGATAGCTGTCGGTCAATCCCATGATGCATTCGCCGTGGCCGATCAGTTCACGCAGCCGGCGCTTATAGAGATCGGCGTCTCGTCGTTTCTTGGCATGGATTTGCGCCAAGTAACGAGCCAACGCGACAGTGCGTTGCCGGTCTAACTTTCGTAACCTCGCGCCTTTCGCCAGTCGTGCAAGATTCGCATGATAGCTTGCGCCATCGGTCCATTCATTCAGCACGAAGAATTCACGGGCCTCCGCGAGGGAAAAGAGCGCCTGGTCGGCGTCGAACGCCCCCACATCGAGGGCCTTCACATGGCGCGGAAGGCGCCCATACGAATCGTAGTCCCACAGCATCGCCTGAGCACGATCGGCCATATGTTCGTGCCCGAACGGACCAGGCTTCATCGTTTCGAACACCGCGGACTGAACACGCCGCCCGACTCGGAACGTCAATTTGACGGGTGTGCCGTACCCATACCGTTTTTGCTCTCCCTTGGAACTCTCTTTCCCGATGACTCCGTAGGACAACAATCGCGCCGTTGGGCCAAAGCGGGTCTTGAGATAGCGCTCCAGGGCTGGTTTTGTTAACACCGGCATGCATGAAGCCCTCGCAATTCACGTTCCCGCCATCACTCTTCCAAATGCTTGGGAAGGCCGCTGAATGAAAGCACGCTGTCGCATTGAGCCCCACCGGTCAGAGTGGCACTGTGGACAAATGCCCCATATTGGAATCGGTCGAAATGACCGGGGTCATAAAACATCCAGCCCTTGCTGATTTACCGATACCCCTTAGCCCTTGTCCTGTCGGCATATCGTTTGCGATTTCCGGTCGGTGAAAGAGACTGAACTATTACGATGTGGAGGCACAATGGAACTGGAAATACAAAGCCGTAATGTCGCCATGACCCCCCGTTGGAAAACAGAGATTGAAGCTCGGATGGATGACCTCCGACGAGGACATGACGATTTGATTCACGGTCGAGTCACGTTGATCAAGAACCGGCACCACAAGAAACTCGCAAATGTCGCGGAAGCGCTCGTGGTTGTCACCCTGCCGGGACGCCACACGCTGACGGCCAGAAAGGAAGACAAGACGTTTGAGGAGGCCATTCGGTCTGCGTTTCAGGCAATCAGCATCGAACTCCGCAAGTATCGGGAAAAACGAGCGAAAACCGATGTGCGCCTGCCGCCCGTGCCGCCCCATCGCGGCGTGATCTGCAAGCTCTTCCCCAAGGAACGATACGGCTTCATCCTCAAAGAAGGAGGCGGCGAGGTGTATTTTCATGCCAATGCCCTGCAGGGGCTCACGTTCAGGAAACTCGAGGACGGTACTGAAGTCGTCTTCGGCCTTGAACAGGGTGACAAAGGTCCACAGGCAACAGTTGTCACTCTCCTGCCACCAATAGCGAAGGTGCTCTAGATGACAATGGACAAATTCAAAGTTCCTGTCTCGATGCTTGCCCCTGTGATCGACCCTGGGCAGCTTGGTTTCGAGGATACCGGCGAGCTGGAGCCCCTCACTGACATCATTGGACAGGAACGGGCTGTCGAGGCCATGGAATTCGGGCTGAACATGAAGAGTCCCGGATTCAATCTCTACGTCTCGGGTCCCGCCGGTACGGGAAAGAGTACGCTCGTTCGGCAGATGGTCAAGCGCATGGCCCAAGCTGCACTCGCCCCGTCTGACTGGTGTTATGTCAATAACTTCCAGGACCCTTCTCGGCCGATCTGTTTGGCTCTTCCGGCTGGACAGGGGGACTCGTTTAAACGAGAAATGGCTGGGTTCATCGACGGATTGCGACGCGACATTCCCATGGCGTTTGAGAGCAAGAAATATCTCGATGCCAAGGCCAAACTGCACGACGATATCGATACGAAGAAAAAATCGCTCTTCCAGGAATTGACGGAATTCACCCGGACTCGTGGATTCGGCTTTGAAGAGACCTCAGTGGGTTTCGGGATTGTGCCGCTCAAGGCCGGTAAGCCCATGGCGGACGCCGACATGGAGGCGATGACCGAGGAGGAGCAGCGGGACCTGAATGAACGACGCAAGACCCTTGAAGGAGAAATCCGCGAGTTCCATGTCCGCATCCACGGCCTTGAGAAGGAAGCTGAACACCAGCAGCGCCACCTCGACCGTCAGCTGGTCACCAATGTCTTGGAGGGCCGCTACGAAACCATGCGGCAGGCCTACCAAGACATCCCGGCAACCTCGACGTTTTTAGCGCGTGTTCGTGACGACATCGTGCAGCACTACAAGGATTTTCTTCCTCGCGAGGGACCCACCCTCGCCATCCCAGGTTTGGAATTCAAACGTCCGGACCTGTCGCGCTTTCTCGTCAATCTCATCGTGCAGCACGACCCGACGGACGGCGCTCCCGTGATCGACGAATCTCACCCGACCTATACGAACCTGATCGGGAAGATCGAACGGCGGGCGCACATGGGGGTGATGTACACCGATTTCACGGAGATCCACGCGGGTGCCGTGTTGCTGGCCAACGGTGGCTACTTGATCGTGAATGCCTTGGACATGCTGCGCCAACCGTTTTCCTGGGATGCGTTAAAGCGCGTGATCAAGACAGGAGAGGTGAAGATCGAAGACCCCGGAGAATTCTACGGATTCTCGACGGCGGGGCTGAGGCCGGAACCGATCCCGGTAAATGTAAAAGTCATCATGGTCGGGCCGCCCATTCTCTACCATCTCCTGCAAGCGTACGAAGAAGACTTCAGCAAGCTCTTCAAGGTGAAGGTGGACTTCGACACCGAGGTGGAGAGAAGCGAGCGGCAGGATCGCCAATATGCCCGGTTCATCGCCAAACTCTGCCGCGAAGAAGGGCTGCCGCACTTCGACGTCGATGCGGTCGCTGAAATCATCCGGCAGGGGCTTCGCTTCGCCGATCGACACGACCGACTGTCGTTGCGGTTCAGCCTCGTGAGCGATCTCATCCGCGAGGCGGGGTACTGGGCTAGAAAAGAAGGCCATTCCTTCGTGTCTCGCGCGGATGTCGATGCCGCCGTCTCACATAAGCGCCATCGCTCGAATTTGGCGGAACACTGGATCCAGGATGATATCAAAGAAGGCACATTGATGATCGACCTCGACGGCGACGTCATCGGCCAGGTCAACGGCCTCTCAGTCCATGAGCTTGGCGACTATTCGTTCGGACGCCCCACGCGCATTACGGCTCGGACCTACATCGGGACCAAGGGCGTGATCGACATTCAGCGCGAAGCGGAACTCGCCGGGATGATCCATAGCAAAGGAGTCATGACACTGGCTGGATTTCTTGCCGGGAAATTTGCCGGATCCTACCCCTTCGCCATGAGCGCCTCGTTGACATTCGAGCAAACCTACTCGGAGGTGGAAGGGGACAGCGCCGCGGTGGCCGAACTCGCCGCGATTCTCTCCAGCCTCGCCGATCTGCCGATCCATCAATGGCTGGCCGTGACCGGTTCCGTCAACCAGTTGGGCGAGATCCAGCCGATTGGGGGCGCGAACGAAAAGATCGAGGGGTTCTTCGAGTCCTGTTCCCGCAGGGGGTTGACCGGCAAACAAGGCGTGATCATCCCCGCTCGCAACACCAAGCATTTGGCCCTTCGGCGCGACGTCGTCGAGGCTGTGGAATCAGGACACTTCTCCGTGTATGCCGTGAACACAATCGAAGAAGCGCTGGAACTGCTCACGGGCGTTGCAGCCGGCGAACGAGACCTTGATGGGACCTACCCGTCCGACAGCGTCTTTGGCCGTGCCGCTCAGCGGCTGGAAGAAATGGCGCAGGCTGTGGCGGAATGGAGTGAAGGGGAAGAGAAACCGAGCGGGCATATCATCACGGGACCATGAGGAACTCAGCGATCTGCGCGTGAGTCATTCGTACTGCCTCGGCCTGAGGAGAGATGGAGCCTCCTCCTCAGGCCAGTCGCCGCAGCAAGCCATCAGTGACTCATCGGTTGGCTGTAGGGATACGCAGCTCCTTGGGGTGCGATCCGTTCAATCACGTCCAACGGAGTGATTGGCAGGTTCAGCGACCGCCTTACCGCCGAAAACCAGGACCCTGTGCAGGAAGTGAAGCCAGGCTGAATGGCTAG
>JAOUHD010000109.1 GCA_029865345.1 Nitrospira sp. | reverse complement strand
CGTGCGTTTCTAGACCGGTATCACTATCATCGACCACATCTCGGGTTATCCCCGATGCGGCCACCGTTGTCGCAAAGCGATGGAGAACAGGACGGACTGTCGGATATTTACGGAGAATAGTGCGGGTGACCGGCCCTCGTCGATGCTATTCGAAATGAAGAGGCAACCGCGGTAGCAGGGCGGTCGCCTTGAGGTGTACCACAGTGAATGTATGGGTGAGTGAATGTATGGGTGAAGTTTTCGGTGGGTAACGGGGATAGAGTAGATCAGCAAATAGCCAAGCTGGACCATCCATACAGAGGAGTAGGGTACCCTCGGTCGTATGGGTTGACATTATAGGTGTCCAACGGTACAACGCTATACGACATCGCGTGTTTTTGCAGTCTTAGCCACTCTTGGTTAGTTAATCTATAGTTATGGGGTGGCATCTCTGCGGTATCCTCTACCATGCGAGAGTGGCGGAACTGGCAGACGCGCGAGACTTAGGATCTCGTGGGCAACCGTGGGGGTTCAAGTCCCCCCTCTCGCACCACTATAACGAACACTTATGGAGTAGGGAGTCTCATTTCGACGATGAAGATGGAAGTGACTGAGTTAGGACCGATGAAACGCGCCTTGAAAATCGAGGTGCCGGCCGATGAGGTGACACAACAATTTTCACGAGCCTATTTGGAACTCAACCGTCAGGTTCAGATTCCAGGGTTTCGACCAGGGAAAGCCCCGGTGGCTATTTTAGAAAAGCGTTATGCCAAAACAATCGAAGAAGATGTCATTCGAAAGCTCGTGCCGGATTTCTATGGTCGGGCCATCAAACAGGCCGGGATTAGTCCAGTAGTGGTGGATATTCCCCCTCTGGATCGGGTCAAAATCCAAAAAGACGCCCCGTTTACGTTCACGGCGACCGTCGAAATCAAACCGACGATCGAACTTCGCGACTATAAGTCCCCCAGTCCCATTTCGCTCCAGGCCGACAAGCGCACGGTTGCAGAGGAACAGATAGACCGTGCTCTGGAAGTATTGCGTGAACAACAGGCTCGGCTGGACGAGGCTCAAGCTGGTACGGTTTTATCCGAAGGGGATTATGCCATCGTCGATCTCGAAGGATTTCTGGAAGGAGCTCCTCTCGAAGGTACAAAGAAGGAAGGCCAGCTCCATAAAGTGGGATCAAAAGCCGCTTTGCTGGGGATTGAAATCGACGCTCATCTGATCGGAAGACAGGCAGGGGATATGGTAGAAATTCCTCAGACCTATCCGGTGAGCCATCCAGATCAACGAGTCGCGGGAAAAGCTGTCAGCTTCCGCCTCGTCATAAAGGGAGTTAAACAGAAAAAGCTCCCTACCCTTGACGATGAGTTCGCCAAGGACTGCGGACCATACGCGTCGCTCCACGAGTTAAGGGACAAGTTGCGTGGCCAAATGGAAAAGGCGCTCAAGAGGGATATTGAGGAGTCCTACAAAGATACTCTTCTCAAGCGCCTTATCGAGACCCATCATTTTGATCTCCCTGATACACTCGTAGAACGAGAGCTCAGCACGATTGTGCAGCAGAAATTACAAGCACGACAGCGCGGCAACGTCACCGATTCCCCTCCTCCGCCAGATGCGGAAGAATTGAAGAAGATTCGCGAAGAGCACCGTGAGGACGCAAATCGTCGTGTGAAAGCAGGGTTGATTCTTGAGGCCATCGCGGAGAAAGAAAGCTTGTCGGTGACCCAGGACGATCTGAATAATGAAGTGACTCGACTAGCTACGGAGCTCAGGGTACCGATGGCCGATCTCGTGAAAATGATCCAGGCAGGTGGCCAGGATTCTATTGAGGAATTACGCGCGAGGATCTTGGCCGATAAGGCGCTGGATGTTGTCTATCGTCAAGCGGTCATTCAAGGATAGGCGTGGCGGTTGTTGGGTACGGAGTTGCCCGGGAAAGGAATTGAACAATATGTTGGTTCCGATCGTAGTCGAACAAACCAATCGAGGCGAACGAGCCTATGACATCTACTCACGCCTTCTCAAAGATCGCATCATTTTTCTTGGAGCTCCAATCGATGATGTGTTTGCCAACTTGGTGATTGCGCAGCTTCTCTTTCTTGAATCGGAAGATCCCGAGAAAGATATTAATCTCTACGTCAACTCTCCGGGAGGTAGCGTGACTGCCGGATTGGGCATATACGATACCATGCAATATGTGAAGCCCCCGATCAACACCATCTGCCTCGGTCAGGCTGCCAGTATGGGTGCGCTCCTATTGACCGCCGGAACAAAAGGCAAGCGTTTTTCCCTGCCCAATGCTCGGGTGATGATCCATCAACCGTTGGGTGGGTTCCAAGGACAAGCGACGGAAATAGACATCCATGCCAAGGAAATTCTCAAGATTCGTGAACGTCTCAATGAAATCATGGCCAAACACACTGGCCAGCCGATTGAGAAGATCGCACATGACACAGAACGGGACTATTTCATGTCCGGCGAAGAAGCGAAGCGGTACGGCCTCATAGACGAGGTCATCACACGACCACCCAAACTTATGAAGGCAGTAGAATCCGGCGACGGGATCAAAGGTAAGTAACGCAGGAGGGTACATGGCCAAGCAGGAAAAGATGGACCGACACTTGCGCTGTTCTTTCTGTGGGAAAAGCCGTGATGAGGTAAGAAAACTTATCGCCGGACCGACGGTGTATATCTGTGATGAGTGCGTCAATCTTTGTAATGACATCATTGCGGAGGACTGGGAAGAAGCCAAAGAAGAAATTTCGTCTAAACTCAAGAAACCAGCGGAGATCAAGCATCACCTCGATCAATATGTTATCGGGCAGGAGCGGGCTAAACGCATTTTGTCTGTGGCCGTACACAATCATTACAAGCGCATCTCCTCAAAGGAAAAAGAGGTTGACGATATCGAGCTCCAAAAGGGCAATATCCTCATGGTGGGTCCGACCGGTACGGGGAAGACTCTCTTGGCCCAGACCTTGGCCAAATATCTTGACGTCCCATTTACTCTTGCTGATGCCACGACGCTGACCGAAGCCGGTTACGTGGGTGAAGATGTCGAGAATATCATTCTGAAACTCCTGCAAGCTGCGGATTACGATGTGGAGCGGGCTGAGCGCGGGATTGTGTACATCGACGAAATAGATAAGATCAGCCGGAAGAGCGATAGTCCGTCTATTACGCGTGACGTGTCTGGCGAAGGGGTTCAACAAGCCCTATTGAAGTTAATCGAAGGCACGGTCGCGAATGTCCCACCCCAGGGGGGGAGAAAGCATCCGCATCAGGAATTTATTCAGGTCAATACCAGCAACATTTTGTTTATCTGTGGTGGAGCGTTTGTTGGTTTAGAACAGATCATCGAACAGCGTCTGAATCGAAAATCCATTGGATTTGGAGCTGAAATCCGCGGAAAAAGCGACATTCGTTTGGGGGATTGGCTGTCTAAGGTACAGCCAGAGGATTTTCTGAAGTACGGTTTGATACCGGAATTCGTGGGACGATTACCCGTCGTGGCCACGTTAGAGGAGTTAGACGAGCGAGCCTTGATCCGTATCCTTACTGAACCGCGCAATGCGTTGACCAAGCAGTACGAGAAACTGCTATCGTTCGAAAAGGTCAAGCTCCGATTCACCGAAGCGGCGTTGGGGGCCCTAGCACGTAAAGCCTATGCGCAGAAGACTGGGGCCAGAGGCCTTCGGGCGATCCTGGAAGAAGTGATGCTTGACATCATGTATGATGCCCCCTCTCAGAAGCAGATCGTAGAAGTGGTGATTACGGAAGATGCAATCTTGGGGAAAAACCCACCGATGCGCATATTTGAACAGGAAAATGACGCTAAGACCGCATAAAAACTGACACATTTCTACTATTGATTGATAGGCCTAGCTAATCATTCGTAGAGGAGGGAAATTGATATTTCCCCCCTGGCCGTTATCTCCTTCCCTCGCTTCTCCTAACCCCCTCATTTCCCTCGACAATCAGAAACGCCGCGCTATACTTGCTTCGTGCGTGTTTCAGATGGAGGGCCTGTGAAATACCCTGTCTCTTTGAGTCTTCGCCACAAAGGCAAAGTCGTTGAACTTGACACGGCCCGTGAAATGGTTGTCTTGTTGGGTGTTAAGGGGGAGGCAATTGGCTCCCTGCCCTGGGACTTCGTCATTGATCAAATACTCGCCTACCGCAAGGTGGATGTTGTGGGTGCTCAAAAAGAAGTCCGGTCAGAGCCTCGGATTTCGCTCGCGTTCCGGGTGCGCTACAACAGCCCAGAAGGACCACGATGTGAGAGTCGCGCCGGTGGTATTGGCGGTGGAGGATTATTTATTGAAAGCCAGACTCCTCTTCCTGTAGGGACCAGACTGGCTATGGAGTTCTCGTTTCCAGAGAAATCCGAAGAATGGATGCCGGCAAAAGGAACCGTCGCCTGGGTTTGTCCAAAAGCTGATCAATATACTTTCAGCCCTGGAATGGGGATCCGGTTCACGGAGATAGCCGAGAGTGTTCGCGAACAAATCCATGAGCTCGTGAAATCAACTCAGAACATGGGCCACGCAGCATGATTCCCCGTTCCTGGCTTAGGCTGCTCGGGAAAGAGATAATTATATGACGTTTCCAGTCGTTTCCACTATGGGGCATCGTGGGAAATCTCTCATTATTGATTCTGAGCAAGAGACGATCAACGTACACGACACCTCTGGAGAGTTATTGGGTAGCATGTCATGGGGTGCCATTATCGAACACGTGGTTGTCAGTGGTGAGGATGGCCGGTTTGCCCATTGTCGCGCGCAGCCCCGTGCGCCTCTCGCCCTGAAGGTCCGGTGTACGACGCCAGAAGGAAAGCAGTTCGATAGTCTCACCGGGGGAATCGGCGGCGGCGGGCTCTTTATCGAGAGTGGTGCCCCTCTCAGTCCGGGCACCGAGTTGACGGTCGAGTTTGCGCTGCCAGATCGGCCATGGGACAAGCTGAAAGCGAAGGCGAAGGTTGCCTGGGTCCGCAACAAGCCGGAGCGATACCTTCTATTTCCAGGCATGGGCATCCAGTTTGTGGAGTTGGAGAAGACGGTACAAGAGGAATTGGTTGGACTGGTTGAGGCCCTGAATCGAAGTCGAAATCCCTCCTGAGTAACGAGCAAGCTTTTCCGAATCAGCATGTAACATCCAGACCATCGTTCTGCCGGCCAACGGCTGCTATTTTTCCGATATGGATCTCTTCCCCCAAGCCTGTAGGCACCTCCCGTCAGAACAAAGAAAATGACCGCCTCATCCCATAGCCGATCCAGTATATGTAGCACCGTCTGACTAACCCTCGTTTTCTCTAAAGCATCAATGGCTCATTAACTGTTCGACTGAGCCTGTTCAAGGGTCACGTCAGGGTCGGGTGCTGGAGTATTTTGGTAACGCCTACAGCGATAGCGATCCCTCATGCCAGTGGTGCGAAGAGGGCAAACATCAGTCGGCTAGAATGGGAGTGAAATATGGGGAGGCTCTATGGATGAGGGTCACGCAGATTTCTGAGGATCTTCCTGCGGCGGCGATAATTCTTTAGCGGCATCCATAGATTGTTGGATTTCTTTTTTGGCTGCATCCAGTTCGGCCTGAATCGTACTCATTTGAGGGTCGACGCTATTGCGGACATCGGTCACGGCTTGCCGGAATGTTCGCACGACCTCTCCGAGTCCTTCACCGAAATGCTGAAGGTCATCAGGCGATACTGCTGCTGATTGTGTAGCTTTGAGCGCTGCCTGTTGCGCCTGTACGCGGGCCACTGCATCTTTGTTCACAATAGCGGAAGGACGTTTGGCGGTCGGTGTTGCCTGAGAACCAGCCGGCAACGGTGGATACGACGCGTGAGCTCTTGGAGGGGGAGCTGCAGCCCGTTCCTCCATCGAGAGCACGGGGCTGGAGGCAGATGGAGATGCTTGATTTGGGGAAAGCGTGGTTGTTTGCGGAGTCTGAAGGCTTGTGTTGTAGAGCAAGGAAGCCGTGGTGCCGGGTGTCAGTTCCGGACCAGGGACATAGGGGGCCTGCGGCCTCGTTGTTGCTGTCGATGATCCTGTGGCCGGTGGTGGAACTGTTGCTGCGATACTTGCCGGAGTCTGAATGGACTGTGGTTGTCCGGTTTCTTGTTGGACCGGGTCTGAAGCGGGTTGAGGCACGTCGGTGACTTCTTTTCGAAAGCCTTTCAACGCCTTGCCGACACCCTCGCCGATCTGTGGCAGACGGCCTGCTCCAAAAATGATGAGCACGATGACAAGAATGAGAATGAGTTCAGAGAAACCCATTGTGCCGAACATGCACGGCCTCGCATATGATCCGGAGAGTGCCCTTGTGGGATGACTGAATCTAGCCGCCCCGTAGACATGGTGTCAAGAAAGGGTCGAAGCAGGATGCTCAGACAGAAATGTCAGAGAAGAGACACGATTTCGGTTTGAAGTGGTAGCCCATACACCACGGCTTCGCGGTCCGATATATAGACGTCAAGCTCACTCCTGATCCCGAACTCTCCTGGCAGGTAGATGCCTGGCTCGATAGAAAAGCAGGTTCTCGGCAGAAGCCGACGGCTATCCTGAGTTTCCAGGTTGTCGATATTGGCTCCATTACCATGAACTTCTTCACCGATCGAGTGGCCGGTTCGATGAATGAAGAAGTCGCCGTAGCCCGCCGTGCGAATCGTCGTGCGGCAGACATCATCAACCTCCCATCCGCAAGGAAATCGGCCGGTGGCCACCTGATCCTGGACAAACGACAGTGCCGCATCGCGTCCGCGTCGAACATGTTCAAAGATCATGCGCTGTTGTGCTGGCACTTCCGTACCGGTATAGCCCGTCCAGGTGATATCCCCATAGACCGATCCCGGGGCTGTTTGTTTCGCCCATAAGTCGATCAGAACTAAATTGTCTCGAGTGATGAGTGAGGAGCTTGACTCAGTCGGCCCATAATGGGGATCGGCGCTGTGGGCATCAACCGCTGCAATTGGAGCGCTGGACGTCGTCATGCCAGCATCGCGAATACGTGAGAGAATGAACTGCTGCAGATCATATTCGGATAATCGACGTTC
Source organism: Nitrospira sp. (assembly GCA_029865345.1). Taxonomy (GTDB): domain Bacteria; phylum Nitrospirota; class Nitrospiria; order Nitrospirales; family Nitrospiraceae; genus Nitrospira_D. The sequence continues at coordinate 3,500 of JAOUHD010000109.1, read as the reverse complement.
GTTGGTGACGCATGACGCCACATGGGCGAAGGCCTCGTCGACGATGTTTCTGAGCGCTGTCACGGCATACCGATGGGATTCCAGTTGTTCATCTGTCCAGACTGCCTCAAATTGTTGGACGAGATCGGCTGATGTGGCCACTTCAAGCCCAAAACTTCTGATCAACTCAATGGTGCCGGCATCCACTCTGGACAGATACGGGACGGCGTTGAACGGTGAATACTGCATGGCGATTCGCCGTCGACCTTGCAACAGCGAGGCCAAGAGCAAACGTTGCTGTTCCCATGACACGTACTGCTGGACCTGACCGGGTAACTCATCCAGCACATGTGGTTCGATCCTGTGAAGGAGTTTAACCGGTTCTCCCGACGAGGGGATCCAATAGTACCAGCGCCGAGTGACATGCTGGGTCGGATCAAGGAGCAAGACCCGATAGGCTAATGGGTCGCTGCCGCGAAAGTCGTAGAAAAGCCATCCATCAAGAGAGCCTATGTCTCTGAGTGCGTCTTGGATTGCAGCGATCCGCGTTTGGTGGGCAACGTCGCTCATGGGTTTCCATCTTATCCTCGGGGTACAGGTGCGTCAATCAAGCTCCGGGTCTTTATGTGAATCATGGTACAATGGCGCTCCTATGGTTCTAGGATCACATCGAGACGTCGCATTGTATCGAGTCACGTTCTTCTTCGGGCCTGAGCCAGTCGAGGGGCGCCCTGATGTGCTGGCCTGTGTGTTCAATGTGAAAAAACGGAGTTGGAAAGCAGGCATTCAGATCTCCGTCGAGATGAGAACCGACCAGCTGGCGGGGCTTCAACAGAAGATGCGCCTTGCTGATCGACTCGCGAAGAGCTTGATGGCTCTTGATCCCCAAGAGCGTCCTCACTATCAAGAGCGTATAGCGGATTGCTTTGCACAAGCTGTTTGCTGGTGTAAGTTGGATCTAAGACTGCAAGCGGGTGTGGTCCAAGAAAATCAGCGAATCCACGTTGATGAGTTATCCATCGAATTAGATCAGGAGGCCAATAATCGTGCAGACGATGTGCTCGCTTACATCTTGGGAGAGTTGGATCTGACCCCTGATCATTCGGGGCCATCATCCTGTTAAGGTCGAGATCCCTCGGGGGTTGCATTCGGGAGAGAATTTGTTATAACGCACGCGAGGACTAGTGTATGATCATTTGGATATCCCGTCGTTGTGGATCTGAAAAGGAAGGAGGCGCTTCACATGAGACTCCCAATCGTGGTTCTCGTCGTCATGATCACCTACTGTTCGATGTTTGTCGCTCCGGCTTGGAGTCAGTCGTCGTCCTCTGATATACAGCAAGGGACGGCTTCCGGGGCCGGTATGGGAGCTGCTTCAGCTGCCGCCACAATCTTGTATTTCCCGTTTAAAGCAGCATTTGCTGTTGGCGGTGGAATCGTCGGTGGTCTCGCCTATGTGTTTTCTGGATTCAGTGAGCCAACGGCGAAAAGTATCTGGGTTCCCAGCATGTATGGGACCTACCTCATTACCCCGGAGCATCTCAGTGGCGATCGTCCGGTACGTTTCCTCGGTGTTGGTGCCGAAAATGAGGATACCTCCGTCGCACCTGCTCCGACGAACTAGCCTGCGCATTGAGTATGAAGCCTGTAATTGGCGTGACCCCAGACTTTAATGCCGGTGACAGGAAGGACATGGGCGGGCACGAGCCGACCTATTTTTTGCGGGCTCGCTACATTCGGGCTGTTGAAGAACTCGGTGGTATTCCTCTGATCCTTCCTCTCGTAGCGGAACCGTCTGCCCGGCGACGGCTTCTTGACCGTGTTGATGGGCTGCTCCTCACCGGCAGTGGACCAGACCTTCCGCCGAGTCTCTATGGAGAGCGGCAGCGCTACAAGTTTCCGTTGGTGAGCGAACGCCGTGCCAACTTTGAGCTGGAGTTAGTCCTTCAGGCCCAGAAGCGGGATCTTCCCCTCCTAGGAATCTGCGGAGGGATGCAGACCGTGAATGTCGCCTGTGGAGGGAGCCTGTATCAGGACATTCCTGCACAAGTCCCCAGTGCGTTGGATCATCGTCAAAAGGCGAAAGCGATCCATGTCGCTCACTCGGTGACCGTGACACCCAAGAGCCTCTTGAACAAGGTGGTCGGAAAGAGAACCTTCATGGTGAATAGTTCCCATCACCAATCGGTCAAGACAGTCGCTCCGTCGCTCTGCGCAAGTGCCATGGCACCAGATGGGATCATCGAAGCGATCGAATCCCCCGCACATCGATTTCTCCTGGCTATCCAATGGCACCCCGAATTCTTGTTCGAGCGGCATATGGTCCATCGGCGGCTGTTTGAAGCCCTGCTCCGTGCGGCCCGCCGGACGCGTGCATGATCTCTCCGGACCGTTCCAGCAAGCACCGCCAACTCGTTCCCTGGTCTCTGGCCATACGTTGATCTCAGATGGAGCCGTAGCGTCGTGACCCCATCACAGCGAATTCCGGTACGTTGAGCTTGGGAGGGACTGTGGGCAGCCAACTTCTCCGAACGAAACCCATCGATCAAATTCTGGCCGATGCCGAACATCCAGAGCATCGTCTCAAGAGAACATTGACGGCGTGGGATCTCACGGCGCTTGGGATCGGCGCGATTATTGGGACCGGCATTTTCGTCCTGGTCGGAACCGCCATCGTCGGTGATGCACACCGGCCAGGAGCGGGACCAGGGATTGTCCTCTCCTTCGTTCTTTCCGGCATCACCTGCGCGTTAGCTGCGCTGTGTTATGCCGAATTTTCAGCGATGATCCCGGTCGCAGGGTCAGCGTACACCTTTTCGTACGCCACACTGGGTGAGTTTCTGGCCTGGCTCACAGGATGGAATCTAATTTTGGAATATGGTGTGGCCTGCGTCGCGGTTGCGATCGGCTGGTCCGGCTATTTCAACAAATTATTGAGGCTCGCCGGCTTGGAATTGCCCTATTGGGCGACGAATCCACCGCATTGGGCAGGTGGCCCAGAGGGAAGTATCGCTAATTTTCCAGCGGCCATCATCGTCTTGTTGGTCACGGCCATCCTCGTGATAGGAATCAAGGAAAGTGCCCGTGCCGCTGGCATGATCGTCCTGCTGAAACTTGCGGTGGTTCTCTTCTTCATCGCCGTAGGGGCTCCGTCTGTCAGCGTTGACAACTGGACACCGTTCATGCCGAACGGATTTGAAGGGGTCCGTGCCGCGGCTGCCATCATCTTTTTTGCCTATATTGGGTTCGATGCGGTCTCAACTGCTGCAGAGGAGGCTCGGAACCCCCAACGAGACGTTCCATTGGGTATCCTTGCTTCGCTGGCTGTGTGCACCGTGCTCTATATTGCCGTGGCGGCGGTCCTCACCGGCCTGATTCCCCTCAGCCAAATTGACATACACGCTCCAGTGGCTGAAGCGCTCAGCGTCGTGGGGTTTAAATGGGGCGCTGCTATCGTGGCTATCGGAGCCGTGGCGGGTATCACGAGTGTATTGATCGTCATGATGCTGGGACAAATCCGC
>JAOUHD010000169.1 GCA_029865345.1 Nitrospira sp. | reverse complement strand
ATGTCGCTGATTGTGTGATGGCCGGTACAATGTTCCCAGATGACACTCCCTACCCGGTTCAATGTGTAGTACCGACCGGTGCTCAGATCCAATAGTACCGTCTCTCCATCCATATTCGTGCCTTGCACATCGATGCTATGCCGGAGAGTGATCTGATCAAGAATTGCATGATTCGTGGAGTACTCCAGTGAAACCTGATCTGACATGGATTGTTCCTCCGTAGCTGGGTATCGTTCAGCACCGCCAGAAGCATGATGATCAGAACGCTTTTCAAACTTGAAAGTTGAGGGCCAGGATGGCCGTCCCCTTGACTCCCACACTCATCTCTCACCACAATTTCCCTAGACCATCCGTCTCCGCCAGGAAACATCAGCGAGCGGAACGTGCACAACACGGCTCTTGTTGATTCATTTCCCTGGCGTTGGATTCAACCGTGCCACAACTTTGATGTCCTGGATATGCTGCTTTGGAGGGGCAGTGGGGATGGCCGCCTGACGAGTTGCACCAATGGTGGGTTGTATTTATGCAGATAGCGGCCTTTGTGGTCCGTTAGCAATCAGTACCATCACGAAGCAACTGAAACCCTCAAGTTCTTTGTCTTTGTTCTTCCCAACTCACAGGTTCAGTCGTGGCAAATCCATTAGTTAGTTCCCGGCAGATCGACGCAGGAGCCACAATCTGACCAGGTTAGCGGATCTGAAGGCTCAGTCAGGCAGGACCCAGACTAGGAGACTGATGGTGATGATACTGCGCGAGCAATTCAAGCCCAACGCAACAGATGAATGAGCAACCCTAAAAAAGGTCTGATCTATTCTCTGCTCGCGATGTGGTACGGAGAGCGAAACACGGATCAGGAGTCCCACCCTTGGAGCAATCGACAGGGGCCGAGATCTCGCGTGATGAGTCTCGCAAGCCCACCAGACGGGAGCGGTTTCTCGACGAGATGAACCACGTCGTACCTTGAGCGGAACCGACCACGGCCATTGACCGTCCGTGAGCTGAAGTTTGGGAAATCCGTACGTGGCTTGACTGTGTTTGTTGGCGGTGGCCTGGCGGGCGGATATGCGCCCGGGGTCGCGGGCGAACCCCGATCAGATGCTCTCAGATGATCCCGTTCTGATACGAATTGCCCTTATCGACCAACTCAGGAGCTGCTATCTCAGGGCAAACGTGAATTAATCACACGTCCCGTAGGGAAGAAGAACACCGCCGCGCTACATCCGAGTGCAAACTCAGCGCTCCGGATTACGTGCCGCTGTGACCGCGGAGGCAAACTTGAGCAGACTCGCCCGTTCCTCGTCGTCCAAGGCCAACAGTAGATGGACTTCCTCACCGTGCATCAAGCGCAGGCTTAAGAAGGGCTCTTCACGGCGTTTTTCCTTGTTGTCCCACATCGCGTCGATCAACTGCACCTTGTCCAGCTGGCCAACCGACACGACGTCGTACCGGAAATAGGAATCGCCGATGACGATGTCAAACACAACATTCCCCGCCGTCAGTAGTACCAGATTGAACCGACCTTGATCTTCGTACCCTTCCGGTAAAAATCTATTCACGTGGTAGAGCGAAACCTTTCGGTCACCCAATGCCCTGCGAAATTTCTCCTTCAGCGCGTCATAATCGATTTGCAGAGCCTTTTCATCTGGCCCGGTCGCCGCTACGGCCGCCGCTTCCGCTTTCAAAAAAATATCATCGGCGGACATCAATCCTGACATACGTGTACTCCCTCTCTATCGTTGATAGTGGATCTGACTACTGACATCGAGAACCGTACGGTACCCGGCCATCTGCAATAATTGCAAGGGGCTTGCACGGTGAAAGAGTCCTACGGCCTCGCCGACACGACGTGAGAAACTCGCTTATTGCCCACCTCGTCCACGACCGTCACCTCAAACGAGTCCTTAGTGACACGAACAAGACCGAAATTATGATACCCAACCTCATAGAACAGTTGCGTCGGGTGCAGTTCCTGACGAGTTGGTGCGAACCTTCCTGGAGGAGCAGAGAGCGGTCCGGCGATATACTCGTGAAAATCGATGACTCCATCCTGATTAGGATCATAGGCATTGGCCTGCACCCAATGCACGTCGCCCCCGATGAACACAACGTTCTTGATCGTGTCATGGAGAATGACATCCACAATTACTTGTCGCTCATGTTCAAACCCCGTACCGTCCGGCCCTCCCGCCCAGCCATCGTTGCCGGGCACAGTGGCGTCGCCACCCTTTGGAATCGAGAGCGGAACGGAGGTCACGATCACTTTCCATGTCGCGGTTGAAGCGCGCAGCCCATCGAGCAACCAGGCCAATTGTGTCGCTCCAAGCATGGTCTTGGCAGGACCATCTGGATCAGCATTGCGGCTCCGATATTGCCTGGTATCTAAAATGAAGAGTTCAAGGTCGGCACCATAGCGCACACGTCGATAGAGCCGATGCGGATCGTCTGCGGGAGACGCGATGGGCCAGTACTCTCGCAACACCTGCCGACCGGCCGGCATCTGTTCTTCAAACGGGCCGGAAAAATTATTCTTGACCTCATGGTCGTCCCAAATCACATAGACCGGCACTGTCTTCAGAAATTGCTGGAGCGCCTCGGCACCACGCTGATAGCGATGGCGCACCCGATAGGTCTGCAGTGTGGTGGCCTTGAAATCAGCACCCGGCTCATTCGGTGGCGAAGCACACACATGGTCGCCATAAATCGTATCGCCGAGAAATAAGAAGAAGTCTGGATTGTGTCGCTGGATCACATCGAAGATGGGATAGCCGCTCACTCCCTGGCGGCATCGTCCTTGACCGCCGAGGTCTCCACTCCAGGCAAACGTCACCGCTGCAGAGGTCTTCTCATCCGGCAGGGTGGTGAATTCGCCCTTGGCTGCCAAACTCGTAGGGAGCTGCCTCGTGTCCTGGCCAGCAAAGCCGACCAAGACATGATAACGATAGCGCGTGGCAGGGCTCAGACCTTCGAGTGGAATAGTCAGGGTATAATCCGTTTCCGCAGTCGTTGTGATGGACGCTGTGCTCGACACCGAGGCCACGACCGTCGCAAGCTTCGAGGCCCGCTCCCATCCCGAGACCGTAGCCCACTCAATCTGAACTGAAGCCGGACCGTCGGTCCGCAGCCAGAGCAACGCACTTTGTGAACTGACATCGCCGACTGCAACACCGTGGGACAAGGAATCTGAGCCCATGAAAGACGTTCCCTGAGACGAGCTGCTGGATCGAACACGCTCAGGTGAAAAAGCAGGACAGCCGACGAGAGAGGAGACCAGGAGTAGAATACCGGCCGGTAGAAAAGACGCGTGCATCGGGCAGTCCTACCCTATGCCGCTCTTGAGGTCAAGCAGCGGAGCGAGACTGCAGGCTTGATAATCGTCATAGCCGACCGGCATACTGAACACATTCGTAGGAGATCACGATGTTGGATACCAGTTGCTGCGTGCCCAATTGCCTGGAGAGACCCTATGCTCCGGCCGGTACGCGTTCCGTCTGCAAAGACCATTTCCTCAGTTTTCTGACCTGGCGCCGTCGCCGTGGCACTCAGATGTTCCACACCTACGCCGGCATGTCGATGGAGGAGCGCAATACCATTGCCGCCGAATGGGTGAAAACCATCAGGACGGATGACGTGCCTGCTGCCGCACAGAAGCTTTAACTCCCATCACTCTGCTACAGTGACAAACCGTACTGATAGAATTCATCCCGCTGCCACCCCAACGACTCATAGAGCCTTTGTGCTGAAACATTGGTGATCGCGGTCGCTAATTCTAAACGTACGGCACTAGCCATACGAGCGCTCTCGGCAGCAGATCTGAGCAATCCAGTTCCAACACCTCGTCGCCTGCCCTCTGGCACGACAAACAGATCACTGAGCAGATACATCGGCGCAGCAAGAATGGAAGAAAAGATGGGATACAGTTGTACAAACCCGATCACCGCTCCACCGCCATTTTCAGCGACCAACACAACCGACTCATTCCTAGCAAGACGATCGTTCAAGAACTGCCGCGCAAGGCTCAAATCAGAAGGCTGCCCGTAGAACTGACGGTAGGCATTAAAGGGCGGGACGAGTTGATCGAGATCTTGCAACGTGGCTCGACGGATGGTGTCGGTCATGAGCCAAATGATAGCTATTCGTCTTGTTGAATCGATAGTTCCTGAAACCTTAGTCCGTCCCCAAATCCTAATCGACCCTAATTGTGAATGGTTGCCGACAGCGGTTGGAGTTCTCCCGCTTGAAGGGCAAGCTGTTGACGCACTTGCTGCGTGACGACAGGCAGCGAGTCCACGGGTTCGAGCGCAAAGACGAATTTATCCGGTCGGATTACGGCAACCCAACCTGGCCGCGCGCCGGACTGCTTGAACCATCGCAACAAGACTCCAGATTCGTCTTCAATCTCGGCTAGCCCTGGAGCAGTTTGGCGGGCAACACCCCGGTAACCTTGAGGCCGCTCACCGAGCGCGAACACCGTCACGTAGCGGATGCCGAGTGATTTCCAGACGGCAAGATCATCCGGTGTGAGCCGGTCACGAGGATCGACGCTGTGACCGATCAGTGCGAAGCCCTCACCCAACACATCGTCGAGCCGCAAGCGCCGGCCGACGAAACTTCGCACCACCGGCTGCGGGATGGGCTTGCCCTCCGCACTGCTGCGCCGTCGTCGCGGCAGGCCAAGATAGCTGCCCAGCGCATAGGTTGGCGGCGGCCTGAAGCGTAATTCACGGATATAGTTCCGAAGCCTCGGCGTGGCCAGCATCGCCTTGACGATGGCGTTGCGCAGGAAAGCCTTGGCCGGATTGGCCTGCGAGACAAAATCCTTCATCTGCACAGAGGCGTCGATCATCTCCTGGACGTGTGGCTTGCGCTCGCGCTCGTAGCTGTCCAGCAAGACATCCCCGCACGTGCCGCGCAAGACAGCGGCAAGCTTCCACGCCAAGTTGTAAACATCACGCACACCGGAGCTCATGCCTTGGCCCATGAATTGGGGCATCATGTGCGCCGCATCACCGGCCAGCAGCACCCGATCCTTCCGCCAGCGTTCAGCCATCAGTGCGTTGAAGGTATAGACCAAGCTGCGCAGCACCTCGACTTTATCGATGTCGACATGCTGCGACAGGAACCGGCGAATGGTGGCCGGATCTTCCATGTATTCCTTCGTCTGCCCCGGCATCAACATGAATTCAAAGCGATGGTGGCCGTAGGGTTGCGGGCAGCTGACCGTCGGGCACGCGGGGTCACAGTAGAAGTTGAAGTACGGGAGATGACGCAGGGCTTCCTCGCCGTCTTTCACCTTGATGTCCACCACCAGCCACGGATTCGGAAAGTTCCGGCCGATCATGCCGATACTCAGTTGCGTGCGGACCACGCTGCGGCCCCCGTCACACGCCACCAGGTAGCGTGCCCGGCAAGTCTGATTGGTGCCGTCCAGGCGAGTGGCGTCTGTCTCGACCCTGCCGTGGCTGCTGCCCTGAGAAGCCATATGGGTCACAATCACGTGATGCTGGGTCTGTTCGAATCGAGCCAACTCGCGCCCCCGCGCCACAGTCACGTTCGGGTAGCGTGAAAGCAAAGTCTCTAACGTAGTCTCTAGCTTAGGCTGGTAAAAGAAGTTGGTGCTCCCCCACCCGTTCAGCTCCTCAGTCCGTACGAACTGGGCCAGCACTGAACCGTCAGCGAATACCCACTGCGCCGGACTGTTCAGCACCATATCGGCTGCCAGTTCGTCGGCCACGCCGATAGCCTGGAAGATACGCAAACATTCGTCGTCGGTGTGAACAGCTCGTGCGTTGGCATAGAACGTTGGTTCACGTTCAAGAGCGATGACGCGCAAGCCTCGGCGCCCAAGCAGGTGGGCCAACGTCAGGCCAGTAGGCCCAAGACCCACAATGACGACATCGAATTCATCTGCTTCGACTCTGTATCCGGCGCTCATACTTCTCCCTCGCGGTGGGTTCGTACTTCCCATCTATCTTGCCCATGTCCCTCAAACGGACATCCTGGTGGTCTCCTCACTGCACGCATCCAACGAGGGCCTTCTGAGGCCGCGCGTTGAGGATTCACTCCTATCGTTTCCTTCTCCAAGGTGGGCGGCGGTGTGGTTTTCTCCTGCGCGCGTTGAGCGAGCACCGGCATTCCTCTTTTACTTCCTTTCTCAAGCAGGCCGCCTGGTTGTCTCCTGATTGCGCGCATGCACCGAGGGCCTTCTGAGGCCGCGCGGTGCGCGAGCAGAGGAGATAACCAGGCGGCCTGCCTCCCCTCACCCCATCACCGGCGACCCGTGGTGATGGATCATCAGCCACTCATCGCCGATAAGTTCGAACAGGTTCGTTGCGAGGACCTTGGCTTGCTGCGGTTCGTCGGATTGTTGAGTGATGAGATTTTCCACGCAGATGACCCA
>JAOUHD010000226.1 GCA_029865345.1 Nitrospira sp. | reverse complement strand
TGGCGTCCATCAATTTCTGATTCACATCTGCCGACACCTGATCACGACCAAAGCTCAAGGCAGACCGCCCCTGCTCGGCACCCAACAAAGCGGCCTGAGCTGCCTGCAAACCGGCCTTGGTGCCGATTTCGGTCTGAATCGTGAGCTCAAGTTCACGCTGGGAAACCAGTCCGTCCCGGACAAGTTGTCGATGACGATCGACATTGAGCTGTGCCGTGTGCACATCGATCTTGTACTGCTCGACCTTCTGTTGAGCTTCACGCACTCTATTATCTGCCTCCACCACACGGGCCTCAGCTGAGGGCACAGCAGCCTGCACCAACTTTTTCATCTCCCCGATTCTTTTCGTCAGCTGATCAGCCCTGGACAGGGCTGCCTGGCGAGTTTGCTCCAACGCTACCTTACGCTGTTCGAAGAGGGGGAGAATCTCGGGCGCCATAAAGGTTGGATCGTAATCCTCCAACTCGCCGACAAGTTCGCCTTTTTTGACTTTGACACCCTCATAAATATGCCAAGACTTGATACGGCCTGTAATCCGAGACTCAATCTTTTGTGGTCGATCATAGGGCGTATAGGCCGACACTTTCCCAGACGCCTGGATCGTTTGTGTCCAGGGCACGAATTCGAGGATGATCAGGAAGAGCAACAGAATCGTCAGAATGGCGCGAGAAGCCGTGAACATGCCGCTAGGAATCTGTACTGCCTCCCAGCACGGCATCTTGGCCAATGCCGACCCTTGATCGATGGAGATCGCCTCTAAGCCGATCCCTCGCCGGACCAGCGCACGTTCTCCACTGTTTTCCAGACCGCGACCTAGGCTAGCCATGGAGCCTCCATTAATTTACCGGTGTTGATTTGCCGTTCCAATCGCTTACGCATGAGCATGATGCAGCATGATGCGACGATCCGCATGATCCGTAAGATTGGGATCCGTCGAGACGAAAATCACCGACCAGGCTTCATCTTTCGAGCACAGCCGACGCAAGATACGCTCACGCAACGACGGCTCAAACGAGTGAATGAGGCCATCAAATACCAGAACTTGCGGACGTCCTAAAATGGCTCTGGCCAGGAGAATCTGCACAATGTGCGTTGGCGAAAGTGATTCTCCCAGCGTCGAGATATCAGACTTGACTCCGCGTGGCAACCCTTCGACATCTTCTTCAAGTTCGGTGAAGCGGAGCGCCCAGTTGAGGTCGTCATACGTGACATAGGAACGTCCCATCACGATATTTTCTTCAACCGTTCCCTTCACCAACGACAATTGGGAGTCGATCATGACACTGCGGCATTGGTTGATGGCATTGCCGTCAATATACCGGAGGTCGACCCCATTGTACTGAACGACGCCATTCGTTGGAACTTCCAGGCCACCCAATACTCTGGCCAAAGCTGTTTTGGCCACCGTGGTCCGAGCGTAGATACCGAGCTTCTCACCTGGTGCGACATCCAGGTTGAAGCCATCGAATACCGACACCCCACTATGAACCAAACTGACCCCTTTGCAGGTAACCCGAACTCCTTGAGCCAAGTGCTTGGGCAACGCCACTGTTGATTCGGTTGAGACCTGATCTTGCTCCTGACTAAAGACCTCATCAAGGTGGGTCAGGGAGGCGAAGAAGTAGTACACAGACCCCATGTTCTTGATCAGGGAGTCGAAATTGATGACGAGTGCACTCACGACCGCTTGAACAGCGACTAACTGCCCTAGAGTCAACTGCCCTGACGCCATGAGTGAGGCTGCGATGCCAAGCGCTCCGGCTTGTGCGATGGCTTGTCCGCCCACTGATCCAATATATTGCCGCACGAGAACCGCAAACCTTGCCTTCCGAGCTTCAACATACCGACTGACCAGATCGTTCGTTTTGTTCATGAGAAACGGGCGGCTGTCAGTGGCCTTCAGCTGCAGTGCATTCTTTGAAACCTCTTGAACGAAATTGAAGACGTCGTATTTCGCGTGAGACATGGCGAGGGTCTTTTTGAGAGCACCACGGGACAACACGAAGAACGTGATGGCAAACCCAGCCATAAGCATAAGGTTGTACATGAGGAAATAGGGATGGTAGACGACCAACACAACCATACCGACCGTACCACCCACCACAACATTGATCAGGTCGATCAGCAGCGTGGACAGGGCACGTTGCATGAAGACCGTTTCTATAAAGTAGTTCGTAATTTCAGGCCGTGCACCTTTAAAACGATTCCGAGGAAGCTGGTCCACCATCGCAACCGTGACTCGTGCAAAGATGCGGCGTTGCACGACATCCACCGCGTAGAAGTGGAATGTCTTGAACAGGCCGACAAACAACAGCACCGACAGCATAATGCCGGTCAACGTCCAGATCATGAGCGGCTGAACCGCATAGGAAAAGGTGCTGACCAATTCCTGCACGGTCAACGGGATGATAAGAGAGAAGAACCCGACGGCCAGCGCATAAGAAAAAATCAAACTCATGATTTTTTTCTCAGCCTTCATGGCCACGGACAGCTGCTTCATCAGCGCTTCGAACAGCCCCTTGGAACCTTCGCCCTGAGGTTCTTTCATGACCACCCCCAGTAATAAGTCAAAATGTGAATCATTGGCCCCTTATACCCCTCACCAACTAGATCATGTTCGCGAGTTTATTTCCAATCCACCGAATGAACTATCTTCTACCACCGACCCTACGCACGACTTAGTCACGTCCCGGCAGTTTACGGCCTGAGGACCCTGCGGCGTGTAATTGATCACCGTATTTGGCGAGTATGTTGTCAGGCACAGCTTTCGACAACGCCCCTCTAGCCCACAGCATTCCTCCTCGAGACACTACATAATCGGCCTGGGCGCGGTAGAGTTCATAGGCCGCTTCGACCACGGTACGCTCGCGCAGGTTGACGAAGAGGACGCTCGTTGCTCCCATATTAAACCGAGCTCGTTCGCCCTCTTCCAACGTCTTGGCCAAGCGCAGAGCTTCTGTCGCAGCCTTCACTCGGTCTC
>JAOUHD010000108.1 GCA_029865345.1 Nitrospira sp. | reverse complement strand
TTATCTCGCCGAAGGCAGTACCCGTGCACAGCAAGCCGAACTGGAGCAGCGTTGGCGATTCGTGTTGCAGCAGACTCGTCCCACGACGGTCCCGCCGGATGCGATCATTCGATTGCAGTTCGGCCGAGACGACGGCTGGAGCGCAGAGATCGTCAGCGTGAGCGAATGGTGCGAGGTCGCGACCACGGTGAGGCGTCTGCTGAGCAACGCCCGCTCACTGGACGGCCGTGACCTGTCATTGCCCGAATCACCCGCCGACTCCGGGCTGAACCATGACGAGTTTGCCGACCGCGCCACCCGCGCAGTGCAAGCCCTGGCTGATGCGCGCGCTAGGCTCGACGGCTTCCTGCCTCCGCCTTCGTCGGATGACCTGACTGCCAACCTCGACGAGGTGCGCCGCGCCCTGTTCGGTTTGGCGAACTACGGCATACCGAGCGCCGTCCCAACGGACATCGGCGGTACGGGACCGGAAGCGCGGTCGTTGCTGCTGACCCAGGCGCGGTCGGTCGTCCTCGAAGCGCAACGTCGGCTGAACCGCGTGGCCGAATCCGAACAGGACTTTGTGCGCGCGAACGCCATGCCGGAAGAACGGCGCGATCACGACCTGGCTCGTCTCCGCATCATCTTCGGCCAGGACTTCCTGGCGCTGCCCCGCGTGATCGCAGCGAACGCAACACAGTTAAACGAGACATTCGCCGCCGGACTCTCGCTCCAAGGTCAAGATCCGATGGCAGCCGTGACCTGGTTTCAGCGTGCTGCCTACGTCCGCCCTGGTGCGACGCGGCTGAACGAAGCCATGCTCTATGCCGAAACTGTGGGGAGCGCCGCACTCCGGTTCCATGTCGGACAGCTCCCCTTTCAGACACAGGATCGCTGGGTGGCCCTGCCGCAGACGCCGGACAAGCCGTTCCCGCGCGGACGCCTCTCGCTGGTGGCGCAGGTGGCGGCGGCACAACTGCTCCGTTTCGATCAAGCCTTCTGCGGGCTCCTGATCGATGAGTGGGTGGAGACGGTGCCGAGTCCCAAGGAAACGACCGGCCTGGCCTTTCATTATGATCAACCCAACAACGCGCCTCCACAGGCGCTATTGCTCGCTGTGCCTGCAGACCAGCGGACGACCTGGGACCTCAACAGCCTGGAAGCCCTCATGCACGAGACGATGGACTTGGCCAGGCTCCGCGCCGTGGCACCAGACAGCGGTGAGGAATTAATTTGGGTGGAGGATCAGCTGCCGGAAGGCGCCACGCCGCTCGGCGATGGTGAAGGCTGGGCCTGGGTGCGCGCGAAACCGGAACCGCTCTCCGGTACACGTGCCCATCAATCGGTGTTTGCCGCCGGCATTCACCAACACTTTTTCCAAGGCGCAAAGCTCACCATGTTCGTCAGTGTAGGAGACCGGCTGTTCGCGCATGTCTATCTCGATCCCGCGCGTATGCCCCGACAAGTCATGTTGCAGTGGCACGCAGGCAATTGGGATCACCGCGTCTATTGGGGTGAGAACCTCATTCCCTGGGGTACAGATAATACCGTCAGCCGTCAGTACATGGGGCCTCTGCCGCCGCCAGGCCGGTGGGTGCGGCTCGAAGTGCCTGCCGAAACCGTGGGATTGGAAGGACGGATCGTGGAGGGCATGGCCTTCACCCTGTTCGACGGTATGGCCACGTGGGATCGTTCCGGCAAACGTGCGCTGCAGCCGGTCGGTTCCGGAGAGCAGGACCCGTCGGCCCCGGCGCTGTTCTTCACCGGCGGCACCCTCGACTTCACCAGCGTCATCGATCCAGCAATAGGAGCCTAGGCATGCCCTCTCAAATCAGACTCGACCTCAGCACCCACAACCCGGACTTGCAAGACGGGCTGCAAGCGCGCATCCACGATCCGCTTTGGATGCTGGGCCGTCAATGGCAGTTCGGCGAGTTCAACGGGGCCGATGCGGGTTCACCTGCCGCCGCGCAGGTGATCGTGGACATCGCCGCCGTCACTCGCTATCAACCCGGCCCACGCTCTGGCCCGCATCCAGCGAGGCCCTACGCAGCTGCTGGCCTGGCGTTGGAAACGCTGGTGGAAGCGGAACCGGTGACGGACGACTCACACCCCAACTGGCGGCTCGCGGCCGAATCGGGACGGCATCTATTCCGTCTGCTGGAAACGGCCAGGCTCGGGCCCACACGCGCACAGTGGTTGGCTAGTACGTACGTCCTGACCGCCCCCACAGCGGAGCAGGCCAAGCAGATCGATGCCTCGAGCCTGTCCTTCATCCGTGTGCTGAGCGCCCGTACCATCGACGGCTTGCGGTTTGCCGCGCGCCTGAGAGTGTTGCAAGTCGGCAACACGTTGGCGGAATTGTTTCGAGAAGCGCCGTTCGATCAGGTGAGCGAGGTAGATCGGCCAAAGCTCCTCGCCATCATGACCACCTGGCTGAGCTGGATCGACGGCCTCTTCCAGCAAGGCAGCGCTCCCTCCGCGTGGATTCCAGAACGGATGGAGTACGCCCTGAGTGTCTCTGCCAAGACGACGTCGAGCGAAGTGGTGCTGACCGCGCCGGAATATCTGGATGGGCGATTGGACTGGTTTTCGTTCACGACGAGTTCGGGGACTGGTCTGGGCGCCATCGAAAGCCGCACCTCAGCCACGGAGGCTTTTCTCCCGGCGCCGGTCTCGTTTCGCGGCATGCCCTCCGCGCGCTTGTGGGAATTCGAAGACGGCGCCGTGAATTTTGCGAGCGTCCAGGCCGCACCGCAGGACCTGGCCCGCCTGCTGCTCGTGAAGTTTGCGCTGGAATACAGCAACGATTGGTTCCTCCTGCCGCTTGAACTCCCTGTCGGGACACTCTCACAGATCCGCGCGCTCGTTGTGACCAACACGTTCGGCGAACGGTTCCTGATACCCCACACGACCGAAGTGGATGGATCGACCTCACCCTGGCGCATGTTCAGCCTCACGAACGATACCCAGAAGTTGTTCTTCTTGCCACCTGTGTTAGGCCCTCTATTGGAAAGCCAGCCCGTGGAAGACCTGTCGTTGTTGAGGGATGAAATGGCCAATGTGGCCTGGGCCGTTGAGCGAGTTATTGAAAGCGCCGCCGGTCGTCCGTTAGACCGTCATGAAGCCTATCAAGAGACCTTGGCGGAACAGCCGCCATCCACTGCCGCAGACGGTGCACCGTTGATGTACCGGCTCGGCACCACCGTGCCGGACTATTGGATTCCGTTGCTTCCGGTCAAAGACGGTACGACCCTGCGGCTCAAACGTGGCGTCCTGCCGGCGTTCAGCGAGGGAGGCATGCAGGGCTTGCAACTTCCGAAGGGACGATTGCTCGAACCAGCTCGCGAGTTGCTGCTCTATGAGGAAGAAGTGCCACGGGAAGGTGCGCGCGTCACCAGGACCTATCAATATGCGCGCTGGATCGATGGATCAACTTATCTCTGGATGGGTCGACGGAAACAACCGGGGCGAGGCGAAGGATCAAGCGGTTTGCAATTCGATTCCGTCCAATCGTCTGGCGGCTGATCTGTAGATAAGAAGACTCTTCGAGGAAAAACTAGACATTATGGTCGTATCGGCCATAGGCGATCCTCTCGGTGAACCACTTCAGGATCACCGGTTAATCAAAGTTAAAGGCCAAGGTCTGAGAGGGAAGGGTGACCATCAGGACGCCTGCCCAGTGGCCAGTGGTACTTCCGCTCAGGCTCTGTGATGGGAAGATCATTGATGCTCGCGAGACGCCGCCGCATCAGGCCATTGTCGTCAAACTCCCAGTTTTCATTGCCGTAGGATCGGAACCAGTGGCCTGAAGCATCGCGCCACTCGTAGGCGAAGCGCACGGCGATGCGGTTACCGTGGTACGCCCACAATTCCTTGATGAGGCGGTAATCTAGCTCTTGGCTCCACTTGCGAGTTAAAAACTGAACGATAGCTTCCCGGCCGGCCAGGAATTCCGAACGGTTTCTCCACAGGCTGTCAGGTGTGTACGCGAGCGAAACCCTATGAGAGTCTCGAGTATTCCATGCGTCCTCTGCCATGCGTACTTTCTGGGTCGCGGACTCGGCATCGAATGGGGGAAATGGCGGCCTAGGTTGTTCGAGACTGTTCACGATGATGACCTTCTTGGATTGAGATTCGATGTCGGAGTGAATGGCATTGACCATCCACTCCCACGCAACATCACCCGTGATAGTAACGCTCTTTGACGATCTTGCCGTCTTGCCAGTCAGTCTTGACGGCTTGTTCGAGACTGATGGTTTCCCCGTTCTTCAATTTCACGGTCAGCACCGAGTCGTAGAAGCTGGTATTTCCAGAAATAGCCACGGCACCGATGGCGTAGCTGACAAATGCCGCCACTCCAATCGTCTCTCTAAATTTGTCCAGTCGCTCAATGGAGGCCTGTTTGCCCACGACGGGTGGCTGGTTGCCTTCCTGTGTCACGACCGAATCCGCAAAGTAGATCTTCTGACCTTCGGTCATTTGACCCTGCTTCAAAATACCCAACATTTCTTCCAATGTGTCCTTCACTGATTTGCTCATGATGATTCCTCCCTCTATGCCTTGCGGCGTTATAAAGTGTGAAAGCCAGAAGCTCTCACGCAGGTGATGGTAAAACGTTGGTCTCTTTACGCATGGACCGCCTCGCATTCACGGTGTCGAGCCAGCGTAACCGTGTCGCCAACTGGAATGTCTCCGCCCCGGATCACAAAACAATTCAAGGCGAGCGTACCATCAAATTTCCGCACAATGTCTGTGAGCACCTGCCGGTCTTGTTTCAGGGTATCGGGCTCAAAGGTCGTCATGATGCAGCGCCCACGGAGGTCCTGTATCCCGATGATGACGTCTCCGATGTGCAGGCACTGCCCGGGCCATGAGCGCTCAGCCAGACCCTCGACCCCGCCGATGACCAGATTCGGTCTGAGGCGCCGGCCATCACGTCCGAACGCCGCAATGGCTCCGTCCGTCGCTATCAGCAACGGCAGCACATCAAAACGATCGCTGGAATCATCGCGTGCCAGCTTGGCACCAGACCCCACGATATCCTCAACATCTGTGCGGACCTTGGGATTACTCCATAACAGCCCATCGACCACGGGCTCGCCGGATTCATTGAGCGTGGCATGGTGACCGAGTAAACGATGGTGTGTTCTGGACGTGATCACACGACCGTCCTCGCCTTCCACATGCACGACGCGATCTCCTTCGATGCCGAGTGGTCCGATGCGTGCGTGATCTATCTGTTCACCGGCCATCGACTTCACCGGATATCGCCAAATCTGAGCGACCTTCATGGTTTCAACTCCTTTGATAGAAAACGAGCGTTCCCGTTGAGAATGTCATGACAATTTCGCCGTATGCAGTTGGGCTTCGAGCTCGGCAATCCGGCTCTTGAGCGGACCCACATAGGCTTCGACCTCTTCCGCCGAATACCGTGGCGTGATGTACTTCGGGCAGTTCCAGTCGAACGACACGACGTCGATGAAGACCAGCCGCTCCACCGCCTGCTGCATCTTGGGGTCGGCGAGCTGTGCGACGAGTTCTGGATGGGCGCGAGCATCTTCCACACGGGCATGACCAAGAATCTTCAAGCGTGCTCGGTTCTGGTAGTCCATGAGAAACAGCGCCACACGATCGTTCACTGACACGTTGCCGGTTGTGAGCAGCTGTCGATTGCCTTTGTAGTCGGCAAAGGCCAACGTCGTCTCGTTGACCACCCGCAAGAACCCCTTGGGCCCACCACGATGCTGAACGTAGGGCCATCCGGTTTCGCTGATCGAACCCAGATAGAAGCTGTCACGCCCTGCAATAAACTCAGCCTCGTCTTGACCCAGGGGATCTCGTTCGGGCGCCCCTGGGATGTGCACGGCTCGTCCGTAGTACTGCGTCTGTGCGCGATGTACGGCATCCGTCATCGCCAGCTCCAAGTATTTCAATGCCATGGTTGTGTACTCCCTGCCGAGAGGACATGACGACGGGTCACGCCGCATGCCCTCTCATGCTCAATCTCAGAATACGATCGTATTCCACCCTTCGGCTACGTACCGGCGCAGGCTCAAGAGCCCCGCTGTCCCAGCGAGGGCATGGTCTTTCACAACCGGCACACCGCAAGCCTTGACGCCTTCGGTCGCCCCAAAGACCTCCGCGCAGCCGCATGAGGCGCCCTGCACGACATCACGCACCGAATTGTAGAGACCATTGGCTGGGTGTGAGAGCTTGGTGAGCTCAGCCGGCCAACGAGTTCCGGCGCCATTGAAGACGACGGCGACGTCATCGCCCTTCTGTTTACATTCGGATGCGAGGGCCAACGCGTTAAAGACTCGTCCAAGCGCTTCCTCTGAACCACTCTTCGGATCGGACAGAATGATGATCGCTGTTTTCATGGGTTCTCCTTGGATGGAATGACACTCACGAGATTGTGGATGTCTGTTTGCCTTGTTGTGTCCTACGGATCGATCACGATATCTATCCGTCATGGCAAGGCCAGTGCCACGCGTCACGACGATCAGCGAAACAAGAGAAAGCGCTGGAGAAACAGGCAGTTGCCGCATTATTCGCGGCAAGATGAAGCAGAAGAAAAGAGAGACGCCTCCACGAAATATCGTGGAGCTACGATATCTCGTGGGAGTAGAAGGTGAGATGCGTTGCTATGTGGTGGGGAGAGGTTTCTTGATGCCGAGTTTCTGCATTCGGGATCGAAGGGTGTTGGGATGGAAACCAAGTCGAGTCGCGGCACCCTGTTTTCCTTCAATGACCCAGTTTGTATCCTGAAGGATGCGGAGGATGTGAGCTCGCTCCACTTCTTCCATGGAATCGGCTACCGGCAATAGTGGGGCGGAGTTCCCCTGAAGCATCACCTCGTCGATCTGAAGCATCGGTCCGTTCGCGAGGATCGTGGCCCGTTCCATGACATTTTCTAACTCCCGGATGTTACCAGGCCAGGAGTATTTCATGAGGCGATCCATGGTTGATTGAGACACGCCGTCGATCTTCTTGCCCATCTTGTGTGAGAATTTGGCGACAAATCGGTTGACCAAGAGCGGGATATCAGAGGCACGGGCGGACAGAGGTGGCACTTCGATTGGGAACACGTTCAGTCGATACAAAAGGTCGGCCCGGAAGGAACCGGCCTTCACCGCTGCATGAAGATCCCGATTTGTCGCGGCAATGACTCGGACATCGACTTTGATCGAATGGCCGCTTCCGACTCGTTCGATCTCCCTTTCTTGTAGTACCCGGAGCAGCTTGACCTGTGCGTCCAGCGGTAACTCTCCGACTTCATCCAGGAAGATGGTCCCACTGTCCGCCAACTCAAATCGGCCGATGCGGCGTTGTACTGCTCCGGTGAACGATCCCTTCTCATGGCCAAAGAGCTCGCTTTCGACGAGGTTCGCAGGGATCGCCCCGCAGTTGACCTTCACCAACGAACGGGTTTTTCGCGAGCTGAGGTTGTGAATGGCCCTGGCCAGCAATTCTTTGCCGGTCCCTGTATCTCCCCGGATCAAGACCGTCGAATCCATCGGCGCGACCTGTTCGATGAGTCGGAGCACAGCCTTGATGCTCGAACTCTCACCGACGATCTCCTCAAAATTATGGTCAAGTTTGATCTCTTCTCGGAGATAGAGATTCTCCGCCTCAAGTCGATGTGTGAGTTGTGCGACTTCTGTAAAGAGCTGCGCGTTCTTGATCGCAATCGAGGCTTGGTTGGCAAAGACTGCCAAGCGCTCGAACTCTTTTTCGCTCAAGGGCCGTCGCCCAAACATCGCAATCACGCCGAGCAGATCCGATCGAAATTTCAATGGATACCCGGCAAAGGACCGGAGTCCGTGATCCTTGATCCATTGCTTATTCGGAAGCCAATCGTCGCCGAGCACGTCGTTCGTCTGCATCGGTCCAAAGCCTTGCGCGATCTTTCCGATCTTGAGCGCCCCCAGCGGAATACGACGATATTCCCCGTTGAGGTCAGTGTAGAGCCCCGCGCTCGCCTCAAGGTGCAGGCAACGAGCCCGATTCGTGCAGTCTGCCGCTTTGTGACACTCAGCGCAGAGATCGCCGGGGCCTAACAGCCAGATACGGGCGAAGGCGCCGTCCAGTTCGTCGACCAATCCTTGCGTGATGGTGGTGAGCACCTCTTGAAGGTCGAGACTCGACGCCATCTGGAGGGTAATCTGCTCCAATGCGTTGTGAGAATTGGAAGAAGGCGAAGAAGGGGAATTGTCCATTGTTGGATCTCCGAGCCGGGCATTGCCCAGCGTGGAGGACGATAAGTCTCTGATGGAGGATTGTCAATCAGCAGGGAGAAGGGATGGGTAGCCTGGTCGTCCTCCTGCTCGTGGAACGCGCACGATAGGAATGTGCTCGTTCGACGCGCGCAATCGAGGATCAACCAGGCTATCCTTGAAAATGAAGTAGAGGATTGGGATAACGCGCGCAGTCAAGGACAACCTGACCACTCACTTGAAGTGCGGTTCAGGGGAGAAACAGGATCTAATTCGAAGGCGTTGTCACAGGTCTTCTGGTGTAAGACCTGTCACCTTGGAGAGGCGGGCCAACGTACGTGGACCGATCTCGTCGCGATCGTGAAAAGCGAAGACGACGTCGGGCCACCCAGTCCGTTGTAGAACTTTATGAGAACCAGTGGTTCGTTTGATCTGCCAACCGATGCGGAGGAGTCCGGAGAGAACACGAGAAGCTTGAGTCGACGGCCAACGGCTCATGCCGCAATGAAGGAGACGTTCAGCAGCTCCTCAGGTACCACCTCGTCATGTTCGAGGCGATCGGCCATTGCGCGAAGAGCCAAGGCTTGGACAGCCGCCAGTGCAGCACCTTTGGTTTGCCCATAGGCCATCACGCCAGGGAGTGACGGGACCTCGCCGATCCAGCGGCCATCTTCCTCTTGTTCTAACTCGATCTTGAACTGAGTAACCTTTGCCATTGGTATCCGATACGTTGTTTGACTAGCACTAGGCTAAGCCCCAGTAGGTGGAAAATCAAGTAGCTTTCCGAAGGGGGAAAGGGAGCGGCCTGGCCCCTTCTTACTCACAGAACATGCACGATAGGAGCAGCTGCCTTGGACAAGAGCGTGTCTCCGTACGCTGGGGGTTGGACGGGTGCAAATGTTGCGCGCCGATCGTGCGAACGCTTACCTGGCCGAATGGTTCCTGACACCTGTATCTGTTCTAACAGGTTGCGGACAAACTATTTCAGCGAGGCATCATTGCACAGCAATGGACGATCGCGAGATCACACATCAGGGTGACCAGGATGCTCAAAATGGCCGCTGGCGGACTTTTTCAGCATCCTGCTAACACGGTTGCTGTGCCAGGATGTCGAGAGTCATTTGGTCAGGCTTGCCGTCGAAGTACTTGAGCAGGGCGTTGTTGAAGAGAGTGTTGTCGGAGGACGCCGTCAGAAATAAGGTCATGGAGGACCGGAATTTGAGATGGTCGGGATATCCGAAGATCTCTTCAGCGCTGCGCCCATTCACGTCGAGAACAAGCTGCGTACATTCTCTGAGCCTGGGACCTAGGGTAGGCTGCTGCATATAAGCCTTGGCTTCGTCGAGTGAGGTAATGGCGAACTGCTGCGCCATGCCACTGCGACCAAGCCCTGTGATCTGCGGAAAGATAAACCAGATCCAGTGGCTAGACTTTCTCCTGGCCCGTAGCTCATCGAGGACTGTGTCGTAGACGTTCTCTTGCGCGGCGAGAAAGCGGTGGAGGTTGTAAGCGTCGCTCATAAACTATCCGTGGCCAAGTATATTCTTTCCCGGACGATATCATGCCTGGCAATGTTGGATTGCAAGACCTGAGACGCGTAACTCTTTTGGCGCGCCCCGTCCAATTAGCTGGACACGCTTTCATAAGCGGTCAGCGTTGTAGCAAAATAATTCAATCCTCGCCACTATCGGGCTACGCGCTCTGTCTAGATGTTTATTTTGACAAGTGTTGCGTTACAAGCTACAGTCTCCAGGTGAAGATACGGAACTTTATTCATA
The DNA here is from genome assembly GCA_029865345.1 of Nitrospira sp. GTDB lineage: Bacteria > Nitrospirota > Nitrospiria > Nitrospirales > Nitrospiraceae > Nitrospira_D. The sequence continues at coordinate 746 of JAOUHD010000108.1, read as the reverse complement.
AAGGCTTGCAACGGCTTTATCTGGACGGCAGCGCCAAGGGTGTACCGCCAGATACCGTGGACAAGCTGCGGAAGATGTTCGCCTTTCTGGAGGTGATGAGCAGTGCTGACGAAGTGCGCGCCCTCACCTCATGGAAGGCGCACACGTTGACCGGCGACCGGAAAGGCACGGTCAGCTTGAGCGTGACACGCAACCGCCGCTTGACGTTCCGCGTTGATACAGCGGAACAAGAAATCTATGACGTGAATTTAGAGGATTATCACTAGCACAGGAGTACCAGACCATGCCCATGAAGAACCCGCCGCACCCCGGCGATTTTATCCGAACTGAAATTATTCAACCGGCTGGCCTGTCCGTGACCGCTGCCGCCGACGTGCTGGATGTGTCGCGCCCTGCCCTCTCGAATTTGTTAAACGGCAAGGCCGACCTGACCGGCGATATGGCCTTGCGGATCGAAAAGGCGTTCGGCGTCAAAATGGATACATTGATGAAGATGCAATCCAACTATGACATTGCCGAGACGCGCCGCCGGGAGAAGGAAATCAAAGGCGTGCGGCGCTTCCATGCGACGCTGCACCCGTGACGTTTCACAGAGGGTAGATTTTCGGACTACCGTTAGCGACCCAAAACAGAAGTACACGATTGATCGCTATCAGAGGAGGGGCTTATGCCGATCCGCATAAGAACCCGTAAAAATGGTCGATGCTGGGAAATTGTTCGCGATTATTGCAGGTGTGATACGCGGA
>JAOUHD010000107.1 GCA_029865345.1 Nitrospira sp. | reverse complement strand
GACGCGAGTTACAACGGGACTATGGCCAGGAATCCCAAGTCGTCATTACGATGCCCTTGCTCGAGGGAACAGATGGAGTAAAGAAGATGAGCAAGAGCGTCGGGAATTACATCGCATTGGAAGACAAGCCGGGTGAGATGTTCGGCAAGGTGATGTCGATCAGTGACACCCTGATGTATCGGTACTATGAGCTGCTGACAACGGAAGATATCGGGCATGCCAGGTCACTCCATCCGATGGAAGCCAAACAGACACTTGCCGAATTGGTTGTGACTCAATATCACGGGGCAGAGGCAGGGAAGCAGGCTAGAGCGGAGTTTACACAGAAGTTCCAGAAGCAAGAATTTCCCGACGAGCCGGATGTGCGAGTGCAATTGACCACAACTGATTTGCGAGATGGAAAGGCGATTGGATTAGTGGATCTTGTGGCCAAGACAGGGTTGGTTCCCAGCAAAAGCGAAGCGCGCCGGTTGGTCATTCAAGGCGGCGTTGAAATCGACGGACAGAAACAGAGTGATGCGAATGCCACCCTTGAGGTTGTCCAGGGCAAGCAGCATCGCCTGAAGATTGGTCGACGAAAGTTTGCAGTGGTTGAGTTGAAAGTCTAAGCCTCTCGATGTCCTCTCTGCATAGTGTCTCTTTCCATTCTTCAAACCTGACGGCAGCTTCATATCCCCTTCTCTATCCACTTTGTCATTCCTACTCGGCTTGTGAATAGACGCTGGTCTGTCTCCTCCTAAGCAGCTCTACTCGACTGACTGGGCCAAGCCGAAGGTCACTTCGTCTCAAAGTCCTTGCTGAGTCATTAATCCGAAACAAGGTTCGGCACAAGGTGCGGAAACCCGCATTTTTCAATGGCATCACATTTGCCATATGACATGGCACGGCTAGCCGATGCGTTTGAAAGTGAGTGCGAGAGCAAGCGTCAACCGAAAGGGTCTATCGAGTTGTAGGTGGAGAGAGCTGAACAAGGACTGTGGTGCATAGCTCGACGAATGTCTTCTGAGAGGAAGTGTTCGACTGCGGCAAAGGAGCTAGAAGGGAGTTCTGCATCAACGGGTAAGGACCATTCACAATCATGAGGAGAAAGACCATGCACGATATCGATCGGACACAAATGGAATACAACCCTGAGACCGGATTCGAAACCAGCCAAGAGCAGTTTGAAGGTGAGCAGTTCGAGTATGGCGAAACAGCAGAGTGGGGGGAGGTTTTTAGCGAGACTGAGCTAATGGAGGTTGCCGCAGAATTACTTGAAGTCCGAGACGAGGCAGAGCTGGATCGATTTCTTGGCAACCTTATTAAAAGAGCAGGAAGCGCCATTGGCAAGGTTGTGAAATCGCCGGTCGGTCAAGCGATTGGCGGGATTCTGAAAGGTGCCGCCAAGAAGGCATTGCCCATCGCCGGTGCGGCTCTTGGTGGCTGGGTGGGAGGACCCATTGGCGCCAAGATTGGGAGTGGATTGGCCAACGTAGCTGGCAAGGCGCTCGGTCTCGAGCTTGAGGCATTGAGTGCGGAAGATCGTGAATTCGAAGGGGCCAAGCAGTTTGTACGTTTTGCTGGTCAAACTGTGAAGAATGCCGCCGCCGCTCCACCCACCGCTAACTTGAGGGCTGTCGCTAACGCGGCTGCCGCTGCTGCTGCGAGGAAATTTGCTCCAGGCTTGTTGGCGGGGCCAGCGGGAGCTGGAATGTCACCATCCGGAATGGCCTATGGGCGAGGCGCCAGTGGACGCTGGGTCCGTCGGGGGAATCGAATCATCTTGTTTGGAGTGTGAATTGTCATGAGCACCGGATTGTTCGCTTCATGGATGTTGGCGCAGGAGGCACGGGCACTGCTGACTAGGCTTGCCCGAGTCAAACCTTTCGCGCTGCATGAACCTATGCTGCCAGCTGCGGCGATATTGCCCACGGCACAGTCTGCCATTGAGCGGTATCTGACGAGAGGACGTCGTGAACTCCATGGGCTCGTTCACGACTTTCTTCGATGGCTGGAGGGACCGCAGGGTCGCCAGGCCAGTCCGGCTGAAGCACAGCGGCGGTTCACATTTCTTCGACTCAAATTCAACATCGTGCTCACACAGTTTGACACGTTCAGTGATGTGCTCACGCAGCGGAGCGAAAACGAGACCGGTGTGTGGTTATCCGGTCTCGATGTCGTCTCCACCGACGCGCTGGCGTTGCCAGGTGACTATTATCAGGCGCCCCCCGTGATTTGTTATCTGGATCGCGGGGTGGGCGCGGCCATCAGGCGGGCACGGACGCGAATGCCAGGCGGTGGGGAAAACCCCGTCGCAATCATCCGTGTACCACGTGAGCGCATGGTCGGGAGTGGCATTGCCTCTTCCTTGATTCATGAGGTGGGACATCAGGCGTCGAGCCTGCTTGATCTCGTGAACTCGCTACGCCCATTGCTCTGCGGGCTCCAGCGGGGAGCTCCAGGAGAGCGCCTCATCTGGCAGATCTGGGAACGATGGATCTCAGAGATTGTTGCCGACTTCTGGTCGGTGGCCAGGGTGGGGATTGGGTCGACGATGGGTCTGATGGGCGTGGTCAGTCTGCCTCGCGCCTTCGTGTTCCGATTGAACCTGGACGATCCGCACCCAGCGCCCTGGATTCGCGTCAAGTTGAGCGCAGCGATCGGCAACGCCCTGTACCCACATCCACAATGGGGACGGCTTGCGACGCTGTGGGAATCGTTCTATCCGCTTGAGAAGTTAGAGGCACAACAGAAGGCATTGTTCACAAGACTCCAGGCGAGCATGCCGGGGTTCATTGCGTTGCTCATGCACCATCGTCCCAAAGCCTTGCGAGGCCGCTCGCTCGTTGAGGCACTGGATGTGGGGCAACGGCAACCTGCCCGCCTTGCGGCGCTTTTCCATCTCTGGAGGCGGACGCCGGCGGCGATGTACCAGGCGGCTCCGTCCCTCGTGTTTGCAGTTATTGGGCAAGCACGGGCAGACGGGAAAATCAGTCCCGAATCAGAAAGTACGTTAGTTGCAAAGCTCCTGACCCACTGGGCGTTGCGCAGTACGTTGGATATGTCAGCACACTGTGCGACCAAACCGACGCGCCGACTGCGACGTTCTAGCGTGCAGCTACATATGAAGGTAGTCTGATGATTTAGTAAGGAGGATGAAATGGAAGACATGAAGAGGAATAGTGACAAAGGAAAGTCTGGGACAGGCACGATCTTGGTAACTATTTTGGAGAAAACAAGTCGAGTGCCCATATCAAAAGCAGTCATAAGTCTTTATCGCGTTCCTGATCTTCAGGATTACACGAGTTTTGATCGTGATGAGTGGAAAGCAACTCAGAAAAACCGTGTCAAGAGAGAACAAACGAATGACGAAGGAAGAGTTGCCTTCGAGCTGCTTGGTAACGGCTGTTATGTCGTGACGCATGGGTTTACCCCTCCTGACCCTCAATGTATCTATGTCGGAGTGGGCTGTGTGGAAGCTGTATGTTTTGAGCTGGAGCGGAAATTGAAATCTGAGGTGTGGTATCTGGACTCGTCCTGTAGGCCCATCAACTGCCGACCAGCACGTCTTCATGACATAGCCCATCTCCGTATATGCAGTACAGGTTTATGTCCTGAGAACGTCATTCCTCCTGAAGGTTTTGTGTTTCATGAGAGTGATGACAAAGACGGGTCAATCACTTTCGTGCGGACAATTCTGAAGTCCGGCCACCAAACATACATCAGTACGATAAAATACCAGCAAGGTGATCCAGAAAGAGCAGACCTGCAAAATGCTTCTGGAAATAATATCCCCCCCGCAGAAGCGTTTCAGAAACAAGACGGTAATGCGGAGGAACTACCTACCATCCCCATCAGTGGGAACCTCGGTGTCTCCTTATCACGGACAGCGACGGAGGAGACCCCTGACCTGGCGTTTTGGCAGGCTATTTTGAACAGCACCGAGGCGTTGTCCTTCAATAATTATCTCCGCTACATGAACATGCTGTTCTGCGGTGAAACCAATCTGAATGGCTTGCCCAAGTTTGAACGGCTACGGTTTACGGACCATAAGGAGCCTGAGTATCAAGTCCTCAAAGACAAGAGATTGCTTCCGTTCACTGACTCCGATGCCTACCGGGTCGTCAAGGCCGCGACAGAGGCTTTTGTCATGGTGAACTGTGGGGTTCTCGCGACCCCCCGCCCATTCGATGATACAAGGGACCGTAACTATTTTGCGAGGAGATCAGTTCCATATCCTGGGTCACTTGATACAGTTCTGGGCAGCGACTATCTCGTCGATGCCATGGGACTACCAAAGGACCGGAGAACTTTACCGTATCTCGCGCTGATCCGATCCAAGTTGCCGGATATCGCAATTAAGCTCAAAGGATTTGATGAGGAGGGATCAGAGGATGAAAATGCAACATGCCATGGAATCTTGCTGGAGAAACTTGCGAATCCTTGTCTCCTAGAGCTGATCTGGTCTTATTGGCACGAGGAAGGAATGTTGGTTCAAACCGCAAACGCTATCTCGTGGAGGTTCCAGAACCGTCGGAGTGCCTCACCAAGGGATCCACTGGCCAATCTGGAGCTGGATCCGCTTCGTCCGCTCAACAATCTACTGTGGGGCTATATACAAGATGAACAGCACCGACTGACGGTGGCGCGACGGAACTATGAGTATGATCATCACTATGGGTTGCGGTTGGAAGGGCAAGCAGTTCAGCAGTTCAGGCCCGCTGACACGCGATCGAAGCTCCTGGAAGCGTTCCACCATCTGTTACGTCTCTGCACAGTCTTCTACAAGCAGGATGATGACACAACGGTGAAGGCTGATGCCTTCCCCGTACTCAATGCGCTGAAGGAAACGCACCTGATTCTTTCTCAAGGCGCACATAATCAATTTGGGGATCTACCTGCAACTGCGCGCATCGAAATGTTAATGCAAGAATGGCTGCTGGCCAGGCCAGAGTTTAGGGAAGCGTTACCGACTAGGACGATGGTGGCCTATCCTGAACCCTGGATGGATCGAGTTGATGCGATGAAAAGATTGCAGGGTTGGACCGATACGAGCGTATTGCATTTCCGGAATCTTGGCATCTTTGGCGAGCAAATTTTGCTCGCGATCCGGTGGGGACACTGGAGTGATGTGCAAGAGCCGCTGCAAGCGTTCAATCTAGCGCGGTTTTTCCGGCCTCAAGTGCAGGGGTACATCCATGCCTATCGGGCGGTCACTGGCGTGGACCTTGCGGCTGAAACTGTGGATGCGCAAGTGGACGCCACTCTGCCGTCAGTCTTACTCAAGAAGCGGCTGATGCTACAGCAACGAGCGAGCTGAGGCACATCGAACGTGTCCGACTTTACCTCGGCACTGTACTTAGGCTTGTACCATTCGAGTAGGTCGTTGCGGCCGTGGGCTCAGCTCACGGCCGGCAAGCCGGCTGCGTTAGGTTCATCACCTGGCGTAGCGGCTGTAGCCAGTCAGCTTGCCGCGTTGCTCGGTTGTGAGGGGGCCACGCTCGTTCCCTCGACGCTGCATCTGTTCTGGGATCTGTTCACAATCCTCGCGAGCGAAAGGATCGCGATCTATATGGATACTGGAGCCTACGCAATTGTGAAATGGGGGGTCGAGCGAGTAGCCGCTCGCGGTGTCTTGGTGCGATCCTTTCGGCACCACGATCCTGATGCCATGCGTCATCATTTGAAGCGTGATGCACGGCAAGGATTGCGGCCGGTCGTAGTGGCGGATGGGCTCTGCCCGGCCTGCGGTGGTCCGGCACCGATTGCATCCTATCTCGAACAGATTCGCCCCTATGGCGGGTACTTGGTGCTAGATGATACTCAAGCTCTGGGCATCCTTGGACAGAGATCAAGACCTAACGCACCGTACGGGAAAGGCGGTGGAGGCTCACTGCGTTGGAGTCATGTCGGCGGTCCGGATGTGATTGTTGGCAGTTCGTTGGCCAAAGGCTTTGGTGTGCCAGTGGCAGTCTTGGCGGGTAGTGAGATGATGGTGAGGCGGTTCGAGCAGGCGAGTGGAACTAGGACCCATTGCAGTCCGCCGCCGAACGCGGTGGTCCATGCCGCAGACCATGCCTTGTCGGTCAATCGGCAACAGGGAGAACGCTTGCGGTTACGATTGTGGCAGCTCGTCAGTCGATTCAAGAAGGGGCTAGCCGAGGCTGGGCTCTCCACACATGGTGGGGACTTTCCCGTCCAGACATGGGAACCATCACCAGAGAGTAACCCTGCAAAGATCCATAACGCGTTGTTGCAACGAGGGGTTAGGACCGTATTGCACCGAGCCCGCCATGGGTTTCAGGCACAGATCAGTTTTCTCATCACCGCCCGGCATCGCATTCAAGACATTGACCATGCGACAGACGCGTTGAAGGACGTGATACAGCGTGCAACATCACCAGGACTCTTCTTGGAGAAGCACTATGAACAATCCATTCAATTTTGAACCAGTGCCGTTAAAGGGCGAGGCGAATTGCGGATGTCAGTCCCACGAACTTAGTAGGGACACAGCGGAGTTCGAGTCGGAAGAGGAGTTCAGAGGCGGACGGCGATTTTCCACGCGAGGCGTTGGCCCTCGTGCGCGATCCTTCAGAGCGCCGTCGCGGACTATGAAGAAGCCATTCCGTCCACCTCCCGGCCGTCCAAAACAACCGTGGTTGCGTCCGCCATACCGAGGGCGTTGGCTATCTGGGCCGGTTGTTGAAGATTCAGGTCTCTATCGTGAACCCTCTGGTACCGAGTCAGATCCTTCTACCGGCACGGAGCATACTCGCTGGGTGCAGGACTGTCTGAACCAGGCTTTGGGGCTCCAACTCCCAGTCACAGGGGTGATGGGTCCGGAAACCCGGAGCGCCGTGCGGAGCTTCCAACGCCAGCAAGGGCTTCGTGTGAGCGGTATTGTTGGGCCGGATACGGAAGCATCTCTGAAGACCGCGTGCGCTGGTGGTAGAGATACTGGGGAAGAGTCAGAACTCGGTCCTGTGAGCGCTACCCTTACCTGGTTAAGAAATCAAAACAATTCTCTTCAACCTTACCTATTCACGAGAACGGAGACTGGTAATGTCCAAGAGGGCGGGATTTATATTGCCGTGGATACCCGCAGAGGCCATCAAATTCTAAAAATCGGAAAGTCCAGGTCATTCAAAATAAACCCCTATGCTGACCAGCGCTATCGGAACATGGAGCAATTAGGCCATAGACCTGGTTTAAAGTTCTACTTGGCAACATTTACGATTCCTCGTGGGCATAGTGGTGCCGGTGTCCTTGAAATGATCGAGAATGCCATCGCACGATTACTGTATCGGGCGGGTCTCAAGTTGCCGGAGCACGGCAAGCCCTTTGCTGTACAGCCAGTACGTGACACAGTTTCAGTTAGAGATGTATTGCCTCCACCGTTGGTCTACTTATTGGGCAGGGCATATGGTGCCAAACCTCAGCGGGCACCAGGTGTACGAGTACCGACGAGGGCAAACACCTTATACCTCACCCCGAAGACCTATCCCAAGTGGGAGTTAACCCCAATGTAAAGGATACGTTATTGCTTAAGTTGCCAACTGAACTCTTTGTCTTCGTCCCTCGCGCGGGTGAGCGTCGGAGGTAGAGAAACTTTTATCACGGTAGGGAGGAACACAATGCATAGATCAGATTGCATTTGCCCGAAATGTCAAACAATGAACGAATTCGAATGGAATGAGGCGGAATTCCCAGGTGCTGGAGAAGTATACGGCGAGGTTGGCTTCGAAAGTCTCCTTAGTGAGGCTGAAGAACTCGAACTGGCCGCCGAGCTTTTGGAAGTCTCTAGCGAAGAGGAGATGGATCAGTTTCTTGGCAAGTTGTTCAAGGGAATCGGCAGAGGACTCAAGAAGGTGGGTCGCTTTGTTGGGAGAAAAGTGCTACCCGCATTGGGCAAGGGATTAAGAGCCGTCGCGAAGGTTGCGCTTCCGATTGTGGGGAAAGTGGCGGGCTCGTTTATTCCGATTCCAGGCGTTGGCACCGCCATCGGTGGTGCGATTGGGACGGCCGTCAGCAACGCGCTCGAACTTGAGTTCAGCGGTGTGAATGCGGAAGAAGCGGAGCTGGAAATGGCTCGCCGTTTTGTCAGGATGGCGTCGACAGCTGCCCAGCAGGCGGCGATGGCACCGCCGGATGTCGACGCAGAAGTCGTCGTGAACGAAGCGATTGTGAGCGCGGCTCGGACACACCTGCCTCATTTCCGGCTCAGGAAAGCTGAGCGATCCGGCATGCCCGGCGCAACGCAACAAGGCCGATGGATCCGCCGTGGCGACAAAATTGTCCTGCTTAGCGCATAAGTGTCCTGGACGAGATATGCTGGAGAGATTGCTATGAGACAGTCGTTAATCTTCAGGCCTGAGCCCTTCGAATTCGACCTCGAACTACCGTTTGGCGAAATGGAGGCGGGGTCAGGCTCGTTGGTGCCCGCCTGGCTGCAGACCGCAAGCGAGACTCTAGAGTTCGAAGAATACCGGTCGCTGATGAGCGACACACCCGCTCCCGGCAGCTTTTATAAGATCAAGTATGGGCAAGGCGGTCTTCTGGAAACGGCCGGACGAGCTTACGGCCTCAAGGCGGGCGCGGAACGTCTGAAGCGGGCGCAAGACATTAACAATCACCCGCTGAACCGGAAATTCTGGCGGCCGCCCGAAAATGCCTTCGAGCGTAAGTATTTCAAGGAAGGAATCATCTCCTTCAATGCTCGCTTTTCTTGTGGAGGCGATCAGGGTCTTGCAGGGCGCGGGGACAAAAAATGCTTCGCGCGAATCTGGATCCCGCCTGCGGTTACTCCGGCCGATGTTTCACCGCGTTCGTTTCCTTCCTTGTTCACCGTTCCGATGGCGGGCACCGCACTCAATTGGAACAACATCGGCGCGGCCGAAGTTCACTATCTCCTGTGGACGCTTTGCAAAGCGCGCCAGCTTCCACTTGCCGGAGAAGACGATCGTTTCCTCGTAACAGACACGGATCAGCTTCCCTACCGTTGGATCTGCAAGATTTTCTCGGTGTTCCTGTCTGGACCGCAAAAGGCTCACATCGCCACCGGCGAGGCGACAGGTTTCCTGCTCGACTCCGGGACATTGGTGACCTCGGCGCATGTGCTCTACGGCTTCGACAAGAAACACACTATCATCAGGGTGCCGGACTGCCTTATTGTCCTGCCCGGACTGAGGCGTGGTCCGCGATTTCACGGCGACATGGCGCCGCTCGCAGGCGGCGCCTTCGAAATCAGGAGGAATGGTCCTGGTAATCAACCCGCCTTCTTCGTGCCGAGCGAGTGGATCACCACATATGACACAGACCAACGTAGTTGGCTCCCAGAATATGATTACGCGGCCGTCAAACTGACAGGCGCGCGAACGCTGATCGGCGGCAGTCCGCCATCCGATAGCTGGTCCTCGATCAGCAAGATGAACGCATCGATTGCCGCAGAAGATGAAAAGGAACCGGAAGCTCTGGCACGCGCCGTCCTGGCTTCGAGGGGCGCAAATCTTTGCACATCCGGATATCCGGCCGATCAGGTGTGCTGGCCGGTCAGCACCCGGAAATTCGAGTTTGCCGCGTTGCGGCTGCCGGTCGATGCCGATCACAATGTCATGTTGACCCGCGCCGCCAGGTCAGGAAACTGCAGCGCCAATTGATGGGAATTGTCGAAGGCGGCCACGAACGAGGGAGCAGCTCATTGGTGACTTATACGACCTTGATCACACGAAAGGTGCTGGCAAGGTTGAGGCACACCCCCTTCATGTCGTCGCTATGAAGGCGCAATGCGATGGCGGACTTTGTGCCGTGGCGGGTTTGCCGAGACTACGGCGCATCGATCGAGGTAGTGAATGATCATCGACTGCCATTGCCACGCCGGGAAAGGTGACGGCCTCATCGGCCCGTGGGACACACGCGCGTTGCTTGGCCAATATCTCAGCCGCGCTGCTCATGCCGGAATTAACCGCACTGTTCTCCTTGCGGCGTTTCATTCAGACTATCGTCAGGCAAATCGTGAAGTGGCCAAGATTGTCACCAGCCGTCCGGATCGCTTTTACGGATTTGCTTTTGTGCATGCCAAACGGGATCGAGGACGTGTTCATTCTCTCGTTCAGGAAGCGGTGCAACGGTACGGCTTTGTTGGAGTCAAGGTTCACCGCCACGACGCGCGGATCACTCGTGAAATTTGCCAAACAGCGCGCGCCTTCAACCTGCCGGTGCTTTATGACGTGACTGGCGAAGTCTCAGTCTGCGAATTGCTCGCGCAGGAATATCCTGACGTAAACTTCATCATTCCGCATCTGGGCAGTTTTGCCGATGACTGGCGGGCGCAGTTGGCTCTGATTGATCATTTGGTCCGACATCCCAATATCTATACGGATACGTCTGGGGTTCGGCGGTTTGATCTGTTGGAGCAAGCGGTTCGACGAGCAGGCGCGCGGAAGATCCTCTTCGGCTCAGATGGCCCCTGGCTACATCCAGCGGTGGAACTTGCGAAGATTCGGGCACTCCAGCTGCCACCGGCCGAAGAGCGGATGATTCTGGCTGGGAACTTTCTTCGGTTAATTCGACAGGTGCGCCAGCACCCTCTCCGGATCGCGATCTCCGTTCGGAGTGAGAAAATGATCGGCGATGTGCGAGATCCGTGGTACGCCGATCCTTTCCTCCGCCCCACGATTTCCTTAGACACACCATTGGGGCATACTGCCCTCTCACTGAATGGAGGTGTTTATGGCGAAATCCAAGACGGAGCGAGGCCGGTTTTCCTCGCGGAAGAAGATGGAGGTCG
>JAOUHD010000106.1 GCA_029865345.1 Nitrospira sp. | reverse complement strand
CTAGCGACTGCGCTCGATGTGATCGCTTGGTCGGGTGTCAGTTCACCGAAGATCTTGAGGAGGGCAGCTTTGCGCGCCTCGTCTTTTGTGTTCGCTAATTCGTCTCGCTGCACATGCGTAGCGACGAGGTCCTTACCCTGCAGCGTGTCAATGTTCACCTTCCCGTCGAGCACGTGGTTGAAAACATTGGTGTCGAGCATGTAGCGGGGCATTTGTGCGGCCTAACGATGTTTGGACAGATTGTATAATCCCCCTCGCGGCAGCTTGTCCACTAGTGCCTAAGCCGGTGAATAGGCAGCAATTGCCCGCTCTTGCGAGGAGCTGGCGGATCGACATCGCCGAAAGACCTGAAGAGTCGCTAGCCATCGGTTGACTCTCTCCTCATCTGACTTATAAATTCTGCTCTAACCGATTCATCTCAGATACAAAGGATGACCCATGCCGACATTGTTCACACCGCTTCAAGTTGAAAAACTCCTCTTGCCCAACCGTATCGTCATGGCTCCTCTCACCCGTGTGCGAGCCGGGGCCACACACATTCCCAACGACATGATGGTGGACTATTACTCCCAGCGCGCCTCGAGCGGACTCATCATGACGGAATGCACGATGGTCGATGCCCACGCCTGCGCCTTCATGGGTGAAGGCGGCATCTATAGTCCTGCGCACGTGGCCGGTTGGAAACGCGTGACGGATGCGGTGCACGCGAAGGGTGGCCGGATCTTCATGCAGATCTGGCATCCTGGCCGTGCCGCGCATTCGCTGTTGAATGAGGGTGAGCAGCCAGTTTCGAGCAGTGCCAAGGCGATCCGCAATGAAACGACCCATACCCCGCAGGGTGCCAAGCCCTATGAAATCCCTCGAGCGCTCCGCACTGACGAAATCCCACGATATGTGGAGATGTTCAAATCTGCTGCACAGAACGCACAGCTGGCCGGATTTGATGGGGTGCAAGTCCATGGTGCTCACGGATATCTGATCGATAACTTTCTGCGCGACGGCGTAAATGCCCGCACGGACGCCTATGGAGGCTCTGTTCCTAACCGGGCTCGGTTTCTGCTGGAAGTAACTGATGCCGCTATCGGCATCTGGGGCGCAGGACGTGTCGCCGTGCGCATATCACCGCTGGTCCCTTTCAATGACATGGGGGATAGCCAGCCCGAAGCCCTGGTGACCTATGTCGCACAGGAATTAAATCGGCGTGCGATCGCGTTTCTGGAAATCCGGCACGAGAACCACGCATTGCCTGAAGAACTAGCCATCTTGGCAATCGCCCGCAAACATTTCCAGGGGGCATTGATGACCAACGGAAGCTACACTCGTGAGAGCGGCGAAAAGACGGTCACAGAGAGAGCAGCTGATGCGATTGTCTACGGACAGCCGTACATCGCGAATCCGGATCTGGTCGAACGCTTTGCCAAACAGACTCCGCTCAACGACGTCAACTATGATCGCCTCTACGGAGGTGGCCCAGACGGCTACAGCGATTATCCAGCGTTGGCAGGATGACACCCAGCCCATCCCATTACGTCTGGTTTGTGTAACGACATACCCTACTCGCAACGATGGAGGAGCACGAGTGGAAAGAAGCCACCGGATTAGCTGATAATCCTCCGCCCCTGCTTGCACGACATTGGAGACTGACATGATTTCACGATGGATGAGACTCTGCGTCATCTGTGCCCTATTACCGCTGCTCCTGGCCATGCGCCCCGTAGATGAGAAACTTCTGATGGCCGCAAGAGATGGCAATCTCAACCAGATCAAGACCCTGCTTGATGAAGGAGCGAACGTCCAGGCTGCCAATGAGCAAGGGACGACATCACTGCATGCCGCAGCCTGGAATGGGCATCGCGACGTGGTCACGCTCTTGCTGCGCAAAGCGGCTCCGGTCAATCACGCCACCAGCGACGGAGCCACCCCGCTCTACATTGCGGCACAGAATGGTCACTCGGCAGTGGCCGCGCTCTTGCTGAATAACGGAGCAGCGGTGAATCAGGCCACCAACATCGGTGTGACGCCGCTGTTCATCGCCGCACAGAACGGCCATCGAGAGATCGCAGCGCTCTTACTCCAACACAAAGCCGATGCGAATCACGTTGCGGAGGACGGGGTCACGCCACTGTTCATGGCTGCACAGAAAGGCCATCACAGTGTGATCGAGTTGCTTCTTCAACAGGGAGCCGCCGTAAATCTGACCTTGCCTGATGGCTCGACGCCACTCTTCGTCGCAGCCCAGCATGGTCATGTCGCAACCGTGTCGCTCCTCGTGGATGCAGGCGCGGCAGTGAACCAAACCATGACCGATGGGGCAACACCACTGCTTGTCGCCGCACAGAACGGTCATCTCGACGTTGCGAGGCTGTTACTCGAAAAGGGCGCCCTTGTGACCCAAACCGTCCACAATGGTGTGACCCCGCTCCATGTCGCTGCACAAACGGTCATCGAGAAATCGTCGCGCTCCTTCTGAAGCAAGGCACGGCGATCAATCAGAAAGCACGAAACCATGCCTCACCGCTCTTGCTCGCCACACAAAATGACCATCGGGACGTGGTCGCGCTGTTACTCACCCAGGGTGCGCTAGTCAACCAATCAGCACCTGATGGTGCCACACCGCTCCACATTGCGGTTGCGGCAGGCCATCGAGACATGGTGGCACTCCTCCTGAAAAAAGGAGCAGACGTGAACGCACAGACGGCAGACGGCAAAACCCCGTTGCACGTGGGAGCCTATCAGGGCAATCTGGAAATCGTGAAGCTTTTGCTCAAGCAGGGAGGGAAGAAACGGGCAAAAACATTATCTGGTGAACGTCCGATCGACATCGCTCGCGAACAAAGCCACCGCGTACTCTTTCCTCTACTAAAACCGTAGGAGCTGCGTCGATGTCCTTCCTCTCAAACACACGACAAAGGATCCCAACCAGATAAGCTCAATTGAAGAGCCATCGCCTACCAAAAGAACGAGAGTTCACCTCACGTTGATCTGCGAGGTTTCGGCAGTGTCATGGAACACGCCATGAAAACCACGAACATCCTTCGGCACAACACTCGTCAATTATGGCAACAGAAAATGGAGACAGTTGGATGAAGCTGGTCGCCTCACACTGGGTACTCGTCCTCTGTCCGCTGGTTCTCTTAAGCAGTTGCATGACCGCGCCGGAGGAGAAGCTGCGAATGGCCGCCGCAGAGGGCAATCTGCTGCGAGTACAGACTTTCCTTGGACAAGGTATTAGCGCTCAGGTGGCCGATGGGCGCGCCGTGACCCCGCTCTTCCTGGCAGCAAAGAATGGACATCCTGACGTGGTGGCGCTCCTCCTGGAACGAGGAGCAGTCATAAGTCCCATGAGGCAGGATGGTGTCACCCCGATCTTCATCGCGGCACAAGAAGGACAGCGGGAGGTGGTGGCCCTATTATTGAAGAACGGAGTGGATGTGAACACACGAGCAGGAATCGGGGAAGTCACGCTCTTGCATGTGGCGGCCTATCGAGGCGATCAGGAGCTCATCACCCTCCTGCTACAACAGGGAGCGACTAAACATGGCAGAATGACATCCGGAGAACGTCCGGTAGATTTGGCCCAGGCGCAAGGCCACACAACACTGATCCCGCTCCTCGAACCATGACGTTCATCTGGCTGTTTTCGATCCTCCAAACAACATGGTCTGCCCCCTCACACCACTTCCCAGAGTTTCGTATAGACGGGGCCAGTTGGACGCAAATGGCTTTTCATCAGCACAATCGGCCCAACTGTCATCGACCCTAGCGGCAGTGCCTGCTCACAGACGCCACTTTTGGCGAGCAGCTCCCCGACCTGTCGTTCACCGAGTTTGATCCTCGCCAGTGTCAGATGTGGGTTGAAGGGTTTCTCGTCTGGTGGAAAACTGAACGAGTGGCAGCAAGATTCTATCTCCCGATGCAACGCCGCCAACCGCTTGGCTGGTTCACTTTTAAGCCACGCGTCAGATGGACCGACCCACAGTACCCGCGGTTTCTCGAAACTTGGAAAGGCCTGGAGCCGATCGATCGGGATCTGAATGGTCGGATGAGACCGCCTGACACTCGCCATCGCTTCACGGAGTTGGTCGATGAGGTGCTTCTCCGTCTCTCCGAGAAACCTCAGTGTGAGATGAAACGAATTCGCTTGTCCCCAGGTGATACGGATCTCCTTGGAGAGATGGGCCGCGAGCCGTTCCTTGAGATCGTGCTGTGCCTGGGAGATCGCGATACGGGCCTCGTCACTTATCTCGACGGCTAAAAAGGTCCGAATCATGCTTTTCCTCTTCCGATCAGCCAACGACGAAGCAGATCGAGCGCTGCCTGTGCAGCCCGCTGTTTGATCACAAACCGGTCTCCGTGGAACCGATACTCCTTTATCACGGTATCGCCGTTGCCTCCGTCGAGTCCAATATAGACCAGTCCGACTGGTTTTGTTTCAGTCCCACCGCCAGGTCCAGCGATACCTGTGACACTCACGGCCACTGACACACCTGCCCGTTCCCTTATCCCTCGCGCCATCGCCGCCGCGACTTCCCGACTGACTGCCCCATGCTGTTCAAAGAGACCCGCTGACACTCCGAGCATCTCTGTTTTGGATCGATTACTGTAGCAGAGCGCTCCACGATCGACATAGGCGGATGATCCTGGCACCTGTGTGAGTCGATGTCCGATCAATCCTCCTGTGCACGATTCAGCTACTGCAACGGTGAGTTTCTGTTGTCTGAGCATACGACCGACTACTTCCTCCAACGTCTCCTGTCCTTCGGCATAAATCCACTCGCACAATCTCGTACGAACCCCTTCCGCCAATGACTCAAGCACGGCTTCCTTGATCGATCGATGAGCCTTGGTCGTCAGCGACACCAGTACGCCTGTCGGCGAGGCCAGCAGCCCCAGGGCAATCGGCGTCCGTTTTGGGATCAATCCCTTCAACTTGGCATCCACATCAGACTCGGGTAATCCCCAGGTATGAAAGATCAATCGTGTGATGGGAGAGGGACGCGCTTGCGCCGATCGGTTAAATTGAGCGGCCAATAGTGGAATAACCGATTGCTCCGTCATAGCCTTCATTTCGCTGGGAACACCAGGCAATGCGATCATGTGAGTCCCCCGCCAGGTGATCGCAAACCCCGGTGCCGACCCAACTGGATTCGGCAACACGGTCGCCTTGGACGGAATCAACGCTTGTCGTAATTGCCCCTTATTGGGTGTTCGCCCCCATTGAGCCAACCTGGCCCTCATGTTCTCGAAGGCTTCCTTGCGGCGAGCCAATCGAAAGCCGGTGACCGACGCGACGGCCTCCCTGGTACAGTCATCGACCGTAGGACCCAAGCCTCCGGTCATAATCACAATCCCGGCCCGACGACAGGCTGTCGCCAGGACTCCGGCAATGTCCGACTGATCATCTCCGACGATGGTCTTGAACCTGACTTCGATGCCGATCGCAGCCAAGGCATCGGCGATCAACAGCGAATTGCTGTCGGAGCGGCCTCCGACGAGAAGCTCCGACCCGATGGCGATTGTTTCTGCGAGATATCTATGCGGCGACGGTGCGGCCATACGCGATGAGAACTAATTCAATCTGAGCGAGGTTGATCGTAAAACGGACATCTCCACCGCTTGCACGCGTTTGCCAGTACCAGAAGCTCGGCATCCTGTCAATGAACAGTTCGGGTCTGGCCTCCCGTTGACAAGACAGAAGGGGAAGTGCTAAACGAAGAAGACTTGAGGAGAGGCTCTCCTCTATTGATGCTAATTGATACTAAAGGAGTTTGGTAATGTCGACCCCTGAAACACCCTCTACCCCGGCGGCCCCTCGGCGTCAGTACGTCAACTTTGCATTCTATAAAGTCGATCCCGCTTGGCGGCGGTTGCCGGAAGATGTGCGGACGCAGGGCAAGCAGGAATTCCTCCGCGCGGTGGAGGAGTATAACGGACAAGTCCTCCTGGTCCCCTATTCGACCATTGGTATTCGCGGCGACTGCGACTTCATGCTCTGGCGTATCAGCTATGATCTCGACCTGTTCCAGGACATGACTACCAAAATGCTTGCCTCCGGCTTAGGGCAGTACCTCACGACCCCCTACTCCTATCTGGCGATCACCAAACGATCTGTGTACGTCGATCATCACTCGCATGCAGGCCAGGAAGGCAAACGGTTGACCGTGGTCCCAGGGAAAAGCAAGTACATCTTCGTCTATCCGTTTTTGAAGACCAGGGAGTGGTTTTTGCTGACGAAGGCGGCACGGCAAGGCATGATGGATGAGCACATCGAAGTGGGACATCGATTCCCCTCCGTGAAGCTGAATACGACCTATTCGTTTGGGTTGGACGATCAGGAATGGGTCGTGGCGTTTGAAAGCGACAAGCCGGAGGACTTTCTGGACTTGGTGATGGCGCTACGGGAGACGGAAGGCTCACGCTATACGCTGCGAGATACCCCGATCTTCACGTGCATTCGCAAGAGTCTCAAGGAAACCCTCGACACCCTCGGCGGCTAGATATCCGGATTAGAGTGCGTCCTAGGGCCTTCGATCATAACGATCGAAGGCCCTTTGTTTTTATCAAAAACGCTGTCATCAGGGCACACCTGTACCCTGCGGCGTTCGATAGCCCCTCTCAGGACTCAGCCAGCTCTCGCAAGGACGTATGGCTCAAGCCTTCCCGCACCAGAAACTCCCTGCGGGGATTGTCATGATCTTCTCCACAATCTCCGTTCTCACACGAAGCCGGATACTGCGAAAAATCCATAAAAATAGAGACTGTTTCCCGATGGCCGCTGACCGCCATGTACCTGTTCACGGCTTTGACAGTCCGACGAAGCCTGTGTTACCTCTACACTGTCACTCGCTGGGATCTCATGGCTGATACCACCGCTCTCTATGCCCTGCGTTTTCCTGATGGCTCGGTGAGCCTGTATATCGATGAACTCTATGCCCAAGACCGAGGGATCGACCCCTCCCAGCTTGTGCGGGTAGAAATTCCACGAGAAATGTTCCTTAGCGGCAGCATACAAGACATCCGTGAATATGTCGCCCTTCAACTCGAACAACGTGAGCAACGGACCGGCACAGCGTAGTCAGCCATCAGATGCAAGTCGTACCGTCTCACTCCTGCGTACACCTTAGAACCATGGCCTTCACCGGCTGAAAGAACATAATGACGCAAACAGTCATGGCATCGCCGCTGACCGCCGAGATGATTGAAGACGTCGTCGCCGGCTTGCCAATCCAAGGTCGCATCATCCTCAGACTGTTGCTGATCCAGTATCTCGACGTCACCCACGAGGAAATCTTGTATATGGTGGCGGACCGGCCAGACCCTCGATGTGTCTCCGGCAAGAAGCCCGTCACCACGATGACCCAGGAGTCGATCACCGCAATGATCGATCGCCGGAACGAATACCGCAGACGGGCTCGGCTTCGACGAGAACGAACCTGGCTTCAGTGCATAGTCCTGAAACATCAGGCCCACATGGCGGAGGCCTTTGTCTCTCGAGCCGCCCTCCTGCTCGCTGACCGTGGTGTGTCTGCCGAAACAATCGAGACGCTCAAATCCCAGGCTCGGTCCGCCGTCCCCACGGCGACGCTCCGGCTGCTGGAAGAGCGTTGGGAACACAACGAGATTACAGCGGAGGAATATCAACGGCAGCGGCTGGCCATTGAAATGCAAACACTGCTCCGGTTTGCTGAACGGTTCAAGAAACGTCTCGACCTGGCCGAGCGTGAGCAGCGGACATCGGATCAGACAATCTTGCTCGATCATGAAATCGGCCATATTTGGGGAATCCCAGCCAGTACGTTGGCCGCGCGCAAGGTCAAGTTCTTGTCTCAATATCTCACCGCACTGCAGGCCAAAGGCTCAGGGACCCGTCCGGTACCAGGAAGCACCCCCTCCCTGGAGCTCTGGAAGGACACCGTGCAGGTCCTCTCTCGCACCCCCATCGAGCGATCGATCGCGACCTACGATGGGCTCGAGCAGACGGAGTCAGCTTTACTTGAGAAACTGGCTGCCTACGCCGTGATTCGAATACCGGAGGCGACTGAAACGAAATTTTGGAATTCGCTCGTGTACGGAGCCAGTTCCAACGCCATGCATAGTGAATCAACCCGAACCTTGTTTGGACTTCAACGGCTGGTCTCCATACAGAAAGACGTAGACGCCAGCGACGAGGCGCTGGATGAAGAGCTCCTCACACGTACGGCCCCGAGATCGAAAGAGCCGGAGTTGCTCGCACCGCAGAACGAGGCCAGCCCTGCGGAACTCACGGAGCTACAACACCACATTCTCCACAATTTCATCGGAGAGGATGTCAGCGGTCGAGCCTCTGACAAATGGTAAACTTTCATAGTTGCCAATCACCAGCAGTTCGGTATAATTACATTTAACAATGACAACACGATCCTCTACTCCCTCACTATTTGTCACGCCAGTGGCTGTTTTTCTCCTGCTCCTCTTCATCTGCCCTTGCCTGCCAGGAGGACTGGGCACGGCAACCCCAGCAGCAGCTGCTGGCCTGATTGAGATCTCGGAGCTCCTGGCCCATCCGGAGCAGTACGATCATCAAGACATCATGGTCACTGGAAAGGTCATGAACGTGCAGTTGGCCACCAATCGTCAAGGGCAACCGGCCTATGGATTCCTGCTGCAAGACCAAGCGGGCACATTGAAGGTTGTGAGCCTTGGGCAGCTGGAAGTCCACGAAGGTGATCAAGTGATTGTCGAGGGTGTCTTCAGCCGACTCAGACAAGTTGGCCGTACGATCGTTTACAATGAGATCAAAGCCCTATCTGTCAAACCCCTGACTCGTCTCAACCCGGATTTTGTCGGCTGAACTCCTGCATCAGAATCGACAGAGCAGGCATCCATCGCATCATTCCTGTACGATCCATTTCCATACCTCCGTCGGCTAGCGGAAGACATCGATAAGATATCGGATTCCTATTTGGATGGTGTAGTTCCATTCTTCCGGCAACCCGCCGCCCCCCGCGACAAAACGAACGTCTTCCGTGGTGTTCCGAACACCTCGGAAGACCAGATCCAGCTGCATGTTCGGCGCTCTGTACCACCGGAATCCCGTTTGATAGGCCGGAAATTTCTCCTCAAACCCGAACGGGTCGCCGTTGAACACTTCTCCTAAAAAGCGAAGCTCGCGTGTCATCGGCGTAATAACCTCAAAGCCTGCGGCCCAGTACAGCTTACTCTGGAACGTGGCTGGGCCGGCATCATAGCGAGACTTTGCCCCGAGATTAAAATGAATGGACAGATTGTTGTCATAGGGATCGGTGTCGGGATCGGGTGTGAAGAGAAACCAACTGAGGTGAGCCATGGCATATCCGTCCCAGTGCTGCCGATTGCCGTTGAGAGGAAACAACACGGCAGCGGCAACCGAGAGGGAAGGAATCACACCCAGAGAACTATGGAGGACATACTTCGGCTGAATCAGTATGTCGAGCGGCCGGGCTTGATTGTCATGATAGGTGAAACCGAATCCACCGGCAGTAAGCTCAAGGCGGTCGGTGATACCGATGCCTTGCAGTGAACGTGCCTCTATGGCCGGTTTCTCTCCTTGTGCCATCGTGATCCCGCCGTATGTTTCAGTGACCACCTGCCCTCTATAGATAATCCGCGCGTCGTCGGTTACGAAGGGACGCACGGCAAAAGCTTCCGAAGTCCAGTTGAGCGATACCGTAGCAACGATGAGCGCCATCACTCCGAGACGCTGAACAAAGTGCACACATAGATTCAGAGCTGATCCTCTCACTGACTATTGGCAGGAATGCACGCATAGACACCTGCTTAATTCTCTGATTACATGAGATTGTCTCAAACCTCAATCTAAATTCGATCGAGCTTCCAACCGTAACAAACATTTAACACCCCAGTACGAGGCGCATCATCCTTCGGTCACGAACTATCGGCATGCCATAACCGGCTCAACGATCCGCTTGGGATCCGTGACCCATCTGAATAAGAAATCGGTGCGGAGATTGCGGTGTGTGCTCAGTGCGGAAGCTTCAAGATCCAGGTAAGCATTCGATCGGAGATCCGATCGGGAAGAAGTTTCGCCATCAGCGCGCGGAGCTTGGCATCAGTCCCGACGAGATACCGCGTTTTCGGAGTCGGAGCGGTCAGGGCTTCTTCAACCACTCTTGCGACCGCATCAGGCGCGATCGCTCGCTTTGAAGCTTCTCCCACGACCTTCCTCACCGCAGCCACAACAGGCTTATAGAGGGTTCGAAGTTCCGTCT
The DNA here is from genome assembly GCA_029865345.1 of Nitrospira sp. Classification (GTDB taxonomy): domain Bacteria; phylum Nitrospirota; class Nitrospiria; order Nitrospirales; family Nitrospiraceae; genus Nitrospira_D. The sequence goes on along the minus strand of JAOUHD010000106.1, from coordinate 827 downwards.
CGATGGCAGCCTCTCGCTCAGCTGCCTCGACCGCCGACTTGTTCCAAATAGGCGTCGTGATCGCACCTGGCTCGATAATCGAGACATGAATCCCCCATTGTTGGACTTCGAGACGCAAGGCGTCTGTAATGGCTTCCAGCGCGAACTTCGAGGCCGAATAGGGGCCCATCAGCGGCATCGTTGAGAGGCCTGCAATAGAACCCATGTTAATGATGCGTCCCCGTGCCTGTCGAACTAACGGAAGAAACGTTTGGGTGACGGCCACCTGCCCGATGACATTCACTTCAAGCTGCTGACGGAGGTCGGCGATCGGTACGGCTTCAAGTGGCGCCACGACTGCAATCCCGGCATTGTTAATCAGTCCAAAGAGTCCACGATCCCTCGTCGCTTCCAAAACCACTGTGTAGGACTTCTGAATGGTTACGAGATCTGTCACATCAAGTTCCACCGGCACCAGCCGGTCCGAACTTGATTTTTGAAGGGCTACGCCGTCTTCCGCTTTTCGTACCCCTGCAAATACCACGAACCCTAACTGGTCCAGGTGAAGCGCACAGGCCGCTCCAATTCCAGTGGAAGCCCCCGTGATGACCACCGCACGATTGTCTCCGATCGACATCTTCATCCTCTCAAACGGTCCCTCAAAACCATAGCAGGTTTTGAACAACTTCAGCCAGACATGGCTCGGCTATGCCCTGTCCAGTCGGTGGACAGTGACCGTCGTCTTCGGCTATCATCTGCATTCTTCAACGTGGCGGTGTAGCTCAGTTGGCAGAGCAGCGGACTCATAAGCCGCGGGTCGGCCGTTCAATCCGGCCCACCGCCACCAA
>JAOUHD010000010.1 GCA_029865345.1 Nitrospira sp. | reverse complement strand
GGCCTCTGTCTGGCTCTGTTGGAAGAAGCGGCGATCGATAACATCCCAGCCATTATCATCGACCCCAAAGGCGACCTTGGTAATTTGATGCTGACGTTCCCGTCTCTCAAGGGCGAGGACTTCCAACCCTGGATCAACGAAGACGACGCGCGTAAAAAAGGTTTGTCACCAGCAGACTACGCTCAGGCACAAGCAGAACTCTGGACGAAGGGCTTGGCTGGTTGGCAACAGGATGGCGCTAGGATTCAGCGGCTGCGGGATGCAGCGGATGTGGCGATTTACACCCCTGGCAGCAACGCGGGGTTACCGGTTTCCATACTGAAGTCGTTCGCCGCCCCAGCTGCCGACGTGCGGGAAGATGCGGAGTTGCTGCGTGAGCGTATCAGTACGACGGTCACGAGTTTGCTCGGCTTGCTCGGCATCGAGGCCGATCCGATTCAGAGCCGTGAGCATATTCTCCTCTCCACGATTCTCGATCAGACCTGGAAGAAAGAAGAGGATCTTGATCTCGCATCATTGATCCAAGCCATCCAATCGCCACCGGTGTCGAAGATCGGGGTTATGGATGTCGATTCGTTCTTCCCATCGAAGGATCGGTTCGCCCTTGCGATGAAATTGAACAATCTACTTGCTGCACCAGGCTTCCAGGCCTGGCTCGAGGGGGAAGCCCTCGATATTCAGTCGCTGATGTATACGCCGGCGGGCAAGCCGCGCCATGCGATCTTTTCCATCGCGCACTTGAATGATGCCGAGCGCATGTTCTTTGTCACGCTGCTTTTGAGCCAGATGGTGGGATGGATGAGGGCCCAGTCGGGCACGACCAGCCTGCGCGCTCTGCTCTATATGGACGAGATCTTCGGCTACTTTCCCCCGGTATCGAATCCTCCCTCGAAGCTGCCACTGATGACCTTGCTGAAGCAGGCGCGCGCGTTCGGCCTCGGGGTGGTCTTGGCGACGCAGAATCCCGTCGATCTCGACTACAAGGGCCTAGCCAATACTGGCACCTGGTTCATTGGGAGGTTGCAGACGGAGCGAGACAAGGCTCGTGTCTTGGAGGGCCTGGAAGGGGCTTCGACCAGTACTGGGAAGAGGTTCGACCGAGGCCGTATGGAACAAACCCTGGCTGGCCTCGGCAATCGGATCTTCCTGATGAATAACGTGCATGAGGACGAACCAGTAGTCTTTGAGACGCGCTGGTGCCTGTCCTACCTCCGGGGGCCGCTGACGAGGACGCAGATTAAGACGTTGATGGAACCGGTGCGTGGGGCCGTCTCTACTGGATCGAGTGCTCCAACTATCAAATCCACAAAGGGTGCTAAGGGAGGAGCACGCCCCATGCTGCCTCCGGATGTTCCGCAACATTTTGTGCCGCTACGGGGCTCGAAGCCAGAAGGGAGCGAATTGGTCTATGCCCCGATGCTGCTGGGTTCATCACAGATCCGTTTCTCCGATTCGAAGAGCGGTATCGATAGCACACAGGATGTGGCGGTATTGGCTCCTATCGCGGATGGACCTGTCGCCGTCGATTGGGACAAGGCCACAGCGGCGGAATTGGCCGTGGCTGATTTTGAACGAGATCCAGAAGAGGCAGCTCAGTTTCTCGCGCTGCCGGCGAGTGCCAGTAAAGCGAAGAGCTATAGCGATTGGAGTAAGGATTTTGGCGGCTGGCTGTTTCGAACGCAAAAGGTCGAGTTGTTCAAGAGCCCCAGCACCAAAGAGGTGTCCAAACCAGAGGAATCTGAACGGGACTTCCGTGTGCGATTACAGCAGACCGGGCGGGAGCAGCGCGACAAGGGTGCTGAAACACTTCGTCAAAAATATGCCTCGAAGATTGCCACGCTTCAAGATCGCATCAGACGAGCGGAATTGGCGAAGGAAAAACAACAAGCCGAATCCCGCTCCAGCCAAGTGCAAGCGGCGATTTCGGTCGGAGCGTCCATCCTCGGGGCCTTTCTCGGGCGGAAGACAATCAGCGCCTCGAACATCGGGCGCGCCACAACTGCGGTCCGAAGCGCAGGCCGGGTGATGAAAGAGTCGAAAGATGTCGGGGCGGCAGAAGAAAATGTGGCAGCCCTTCAGCAGCAGCTAGCCGATCTCGAAGCGCAGTTTAGGTCAGAAAGCGAGGCATTGGCTGCAGCGACCGATCCGTTGAACGAAAAGCTCGAAACGATTTCAATTAAGCCCACCAAGGCCAACATTGCGGTCAAACTGGTGGCTCTTGCCTGGACCCCGCACTGGCGGGACGAGAGCGGCAGTCTGACAGCCGCGTGGCAATGAGGCGAAGCCGTAGACGATTCGGATGAGGCTGTTTGGCATAGGTAATCTCTTGTGGCGCGGTTGTAGTGGTCCTTCAGAATCTCCCCCCTGGCTCCGATCAAGTTTTGTGATCTAAAAACCGAAAAAGTACCGAGTAGGTTTGCTTGCGATTCCGTTTTTAAGCGGGATATGCGACGAACGTCGACGCATCTATCCGAGCAACCTTATTTGCGAATGGCCACAAATCATGGGTGTAGCCATCTTCAAGAGGTTGGTTAGAGTGAGGCAGGAACGAGTGGCTTAGAAGAAGCATTCGGAAGCGGCTCGCGCTGTTGGTTTACGGTCCGGTTCCGTGAACGCGCAGTGGAGGGGGCTGTCAAACCAGGACGTGATCCTGGGAATCAGGTTGCCGCCTAGTCCAAGATCGAAAGGGGAACATACGATGGAAGTTCATACCTTTGGTTATGATCGCAAGAAATACTGGTCCGTCAAGAACCGGCCCCGGATTGACTCTCGGCGAACACTGGTCTTGTTGTTCGGGTCCTCCAGCTTTCTCGATTCAGCGGATACTCTCAGCGAGCTGGCCGATGACTATCGCGAAGCGATCGTCATCGGATGCTCGACCGCCGGGGAGATTTTGGGAACACAGATCTTTGATGAGAGTGTGAGTGCAGCGATTGTGCGATTTGATCATACGGATCTTCGGCTGGCCAGTGCGCCTGTTCAGTCGGCGGACCACTCGTTCTCCGCCGGACAGGAGATTGCCCGACAGCTGAACGATTCGCGATTGAAAGGCATCTTCGTCCTTTCTGACGGGCTTCATGTGAATGGGAGTGAACTGGTTCGGGGATTAAATTCCAAGGTGTCTCCGTCCGTTGTGGTGACCGGTGGACTGGCCGGCGATGGTGACCGATTCCAACGGACGTGGGTCCTACAAGACAGACGACCACAAGCAGGTTTTGTGACGGCCGTTGGCTTTTATGGCGATCGCATTCAGATCGGACATGGATCGAAGGGGGGATGGGATCGGTTTGGCCCCGAGCGTTGTGTGACGAGATCGAAAGGAAACATCCTCTTTGAGCTCGATGGTCGCCCTGCACTCCAACTCTACAAGGAATATCTTGGCGAGCGAGCGGCTGGGTTGCCAGCGACGGGGCTCTTGTTTCCGCTCGCGTTGCGCTCTGACGAATCAGATTCAAAGAGCCTAGTCCGAACCATTTTGGCCGTGGATGAGCGGGAACAATCGCTGACCTTCGCCGGCGATATTCCGGAAGGGGCGCTCGCGCAGCTGATGAAGGCGAATTTCGATCGGTTAGTCCAAGGTGCGTCAGAAGCGGCATCCTCCACGAAGCTATCGACGGATGGCGGTCCCTGCACCCTCGCCATTGCGATCAGTTGTGTGGGTCGGCGTCTTGTGTTGGGGGGACGAACGGAAGAGGAAATTGAGGCGACGCTGGACGTGCTTCCCAAAGGGACCAGACAGATCGGGTTCTACTCCTACGGAGAGCTGTCCCCTTTTGCGACAGGAACCTGTGATCTTCACAATCAGACGATGACGCTGACGACGTTGAGTGAGGCGGCCTGAGTCTTCATGCATCCCTTGCTGGCTCGACAACTGAAACGTTTAGACCTTGATGCACAGCATCCGCCGCCGTCACTCGCGGCTTGGAGTGAGTTGCTTGAGCGGATTGATCGGAGCTATGTGGAGGCCGATCAAGGCCATGCACTCTTGGAACGGTCGTTGGCTCTCTCCTCGAAGGAGATGCAGGATCTCTACGCTCAGCTCAAACAGAGCAGCGACACGCAACTGGCCCAGGAGCGGAACAAACTCCAGGCGGTAGTACACTCTCTCGGGGATGGGCTCTGTGTCGTGGATTCAGACTGGAAGATCAGGATGACCAACCAGCAAGCGGAAAAGTTATTCAGTGGGACGGCTCAAGCCCTCTGCGGTCGTCCTGTTTATCAGATGATTTCTCCTGGTCCGGAGGAGTACCGAGACGAGTGTTTGATTACCGACGCCACGTTTCCACCTCTTGAATCCGGCGAGCCATATCGGACAGACGATGGCTTGCTGGTGACGGCAGACGGCCAGCTGGTCCCAATCTCTTTGGTTGTCACTCCGATGCTGTCGGACAGCGGAGTGATGGGAGCGGTGCTTGTCTTCAGGGATATCAGTCATCAGAAGCAAGTCGAACGAGAACGTCTGCACACCGAAGGCCTTCTCCGGCGCATTCAAACAGGATTATCCGAGCTGGCAAAGAATGCACAAGTTTACGGCGGTAATCTCCAAGAAGCGTGTCAGGCCGTCACCCGAGTGGCTGCGGAATGTCTCCATACGGAGCGAGTCAGCATCTGGTTTTTTACCGGTGATCGTTCCGGCATTCAATGTGCCGATCGGTATCAACTCGCAACTCGAGAACATTCTCAGGGTCTGGCGTTGAGCGCGTCGGATTACCCGAAATACTTCCAGGAACTCGAAACTGAACGTGTCCTCGCAGCCGATGATGCTCAGACGGATACGAGAACAGCAGAATTTACAGCGGGCTACCTGGCTCCGCTTGGGATTACCTCCATGCTGGACGTGCCCATTCGATCGGAAGGCCGGATGGTTGGTGTGATTTGCCACGAACATATTGGTCCCGTGCGACACTGGACGCTTGAGGAGCAGCATTTCGCGGCGTCCATCGCGAATACGGTTGCTCTAGCGATTGAGTCTGCCGACAGACGGAAAGTCGAGCAGGCCTTGCGCACCAGCGAAGGCCGCCTGACCACAACGGTGCAGAGTACGAACATCGGGATTTGGGACTGGGACCTGAATTCCAATGACGTCTATCTGTCGTCTGAGTGGAAGCGGCAGTTGGGCCATGAGGATCACGAGATCGGCAATACGTTTCAGGAATGGGAAAGTCGGATTCATCCTGAAGATCATGAGCGAGCACTGGGTGCCATCGCGGCGTATTTGAGCAGGAGGAAGTCTCAGCTCGAGATTGAGCACCGTCTTCGCCACAAAGATGGGTTCTACCGGTGGATTCTGGCCCGTGGCACGTTGATCAAGAGTCACGGCCAATCGACCCGCATCGTCGGCATCCATCTCGATGTGACTGATCGCAAAGTGGCGGAGGAGCAGCTCCGTCAGGCCAAGGAAGTGGCCGAAGCGGCCAGCCAAGCGAAGAGCCAGTTCCTTGCGAACGTGAGTCACGAAATTCGGACGCCCATGAACGGAGTGCTTGGCATGGCGGAACTCTTGCTCCGATGCGCTCTGGGCGACAAAGAACGTCACTTGACGGAATCCATCCATCGCTCCGGCACGGTGCTCCTGGGCCTCATCAACGATATCTTGGACTTCTCGAAAATCGAAGCGGGGAAGTTACAGCTGGAGATCATCTCTTTTGAGATTCGTCGGACGATTCAGGACGCGGTTGATCTGGCGATGCCTGAAGTGCAGAAGAAGCACCTGAAGATCTCGTGGCATGTGGCCGGTGATATTCCGGCCTACCTGCTCGGTGATCCGATGCGGCTGAGGCAAATCATCGTCAATCTGGTCGGCAACGCAGTCAAGTTTACAGAGCGGGGCGTCATCGAGGTCGCTGTGTCCGTAGAGAGTCATCGAGGGGAACTGTATGGATTGTCGGTCACGGTACGAGACACAGGTATTGGCATCTCCCCTGAGGCTCAAGCTCATATCTTTGCTGCATTTTCCCAAGCCGATGGCTCGACGACCAGGAAATATGGTGGGACGGGCTTGGGGCTGGCAATCGTCAAGCAACTCGTTACTCTCATGGGTGGACATATCAAGCTCCAAAGTGCTCCGGGAGAAGGATCCACATTCACGTTTAGCGGCTATTTCAAAGAATGCGACCCTGCTCAGAGGTTGCAGCCGCCCTCCGCTGAGGAAAGCGGAATCGATGCTGAACCACTTGCCTATCACGCGGAAGGATCTGAGCAGGTTCGCATTCTGTTGGTTGAAGACAACCCGGTGAACCGAGAAGTTGCCTGCGGCATGCTGGAAACGCTCAACCTTCGAATTGATACGGCTGAGAACGGGCGAGAAGCAGTCGCTGCGGTGGAGAGTGCAGAGTACGCGCTTATCTTCATGGATTGCCAAATGCCCGAGATGGATGGTTTCACCGCGACACAGTTGATCAGAGAACGTGAGGCGAGCACAACGTCGCCATCCCATATCAACGTTCACCGATCTGTTTCTCATGTGCCAATTGTCGCGCTGACGGCACACGCGATGCAGGGAGATCGAGAGTTGTGCCTTGCCGCAGGCATGGACGATTACCTGACAAAGCCGTTTACGCTCTCTCAACTTGAGCAGGTGCTGGCTCGTTGGGTGTTCAACAGAAGACCTGTTCAGGTCGAGGTGTGCGGTGATATAACGAACGCACCAGTGCAGCAGAACCCTGCAGCTCTGCAGGAGGTTCCTGCTCTTCAGATGGTAAAGCCACGCCAGGACACAATCATTGAACCAACGACGATTGATCAGGCCGCGTTAGCCGCCATCCGTGCGCTGCAACGACCAGGTCAACCCGATATCGTCGCCCGCATCGTGACTCAGTATATGGACTCGTCGCCGGAGATCATCGATCGGATACGCCGTGCCGTGTTGTCAAAGGATGCAGGTGAGCTGCGTGCCGCTGCGCATCGCCTAAAATCGAGTAGTGCACAGTTAGGAGCGACTGCATTAGCTTCCGACTGCCGTGAGCTGGAAATGATGGGTGCGAGGGGAGAATTGGAGCGAGCGGATGAGACCTTAAAGAAACTGGAGCGACACTACGCCGACGCCTGTGCCGCCTTCCAAGACGAAATCGGCAAGGGGAGGGCGGCGGCATGATGGAGAACGGTCGTCCCACGGTTCTCATCGTCGATGATGATCCCGTCGCACGCTTGCTGGCCCGTGAGGCGCTTGAACAATCCGGCTGGTCGGTGGAAGAAGCCGAGAATGGTCGACTTGGCCTCGAGGTATTCATCAAGAGACGTCCGGATCTCATTCTTCTAGATATTATGATGCCGGAAATGGATGGGTTTACAGTCTGTGCTGAGCTGCGAAAATTGCCGGAAGGCATTCACACTCCTGTGCTCATGATGACCGGGCTCGAGGACTATCAGTCAATTACCCAAGCCTATGATGCTGGGGCCACTGACTTCATCGTCAAGCCGGTCAATGGTCTCTTGCTCGGACATCGGGTGCGCTATATGTTGCGGGCCGGTCAGGCCATGCGAGACCTACGAGACAGCCAGGATAAGTTGATGCAGGCTCGTGACGCCGCGCTTGAAGGCACTCGCTTGAAGTCAGAGTTTCTCGCGACCATCAGCCATGAGATTCGGACACCGATGAACGGTATCATCGGGATGGATGAATTGTTGCTCGATACGGAGCTCTCCCCTGAGCAGCGAGACTGCGCTGAAACGATCAGAACGTCCGCCACGGCCTTACTTGATATCGTGAATGATATTCTCGACTTTTCTAAATTGGACACAGGCCGTGTCACGCTCAATCGGGTGGAATTTTCCCTGCCAGCATTGGTTGACGAACATCTGGCTCGGCATGACGAACGCAGCAAGGGAAAGGGCATTGTGCTTCGCCGAGAGATTGCCTCGACGATTCCGCCGACATTGTGGGGGGATCAAACCCACATCGGGCGTATTCTTCAGGTGTTGCTCAGTAATGCGATGAAGTTTACAGAGAGGGGAGAAGTCTGTGTGCACGTCTGCCCGGCGCCGCAGATACTTGCGGGAGGGCCTGAAAAGATGGGTGCTGGCCGAATTCGGGTTGCTGTAGCCGACACAGGAATTGGCATCAATCCGACAGATGCCAATCGGTTGTTTCGGCCGTTCGTGCAGGTGGACGGGTCCGATCATCGTCAATATGGCGGTACGGGACTTGGCCTGGCACTTGCGAAACAGCTTGTGGAGTTGATGGGCGGAACAATTGAGTTTGAAAGCAAGCCTGGCCGGGGGAGCCGATTCTGGTTTGACCTCCCGCTTGCGGATGCCAGTGACCGTATGCCGGAGGCAGTCACACCTCGTGAGGCGCTTGTCTATGTGAAAGAAGTCGTCAGTCAAGCCGTTATTAGAAGAACATTGGAAAAGCTCGGATATCGGGTCCAGACCCTAGCGGACGTCGAAGATCTGGTAAAGATAGGTCCGGAGGTTGCTCCTATATTGCTCGTTGTGGAGTGCAACTTGCTGCTCTTGGAAGTAGCGCGTAAGCATGTGCAAAGGTTGAAGGAACGCTTCTCTAGGTTGCAAATTCTTGGGCTGATGCACGAGTCGTTCAGTAACGAGATTCCAGCGCATCTTCCGTTCCACATTGATGGACATCTCGGAAAACCGTTGACTGTCGACGCTATTAAGTTAGCTATTGAGACAAGCGGGTCCTCCAAACTCGCTGCCTAGACGGACGCTGCGGTACCCCTATGACCAGCGATTATTTTGAGTGATTAAGACAGGGCCTCGTCATCCTTCAGTGCTTCTTGTCCTTCTGCATGATCTTGTCGGTCCATGCCAGCAAAATGGCAGAAGCTAAGAATGTCATATGGATGAAGATCTTCCATTTTAGATGTTCCGGGTTCTCATTGGCGACGTCCACGAACCCCTTCAAAAGATGAATACTTGATATTCCGATTAACGAAGCCGCCAACTTAATCTTGATGGTCCCGGGATCGACATGGGTCAGCCAATCGGGACGGTCTGGATGTTGCTCCAAATCAAGCTTACTGACGAATGTCGCATACCCGCCGATGATCACCATGGTCAGCAAATTCGCGACCATTGTCACATCGATCAATCCAAGAACTCCCAGCATGAAGACCGTTTCATCCATCTTGTTGATGTGGAACACCATCTCCCAGAGCTCGAGAAGAAACTTGTAGGCATAGAGTAATTCCGCCACGATGAGTCCGCCATAGAGCGGGGCTTGAATCCATCGACTGGCAAAGACAATGGATTCGAACGTTGCCTCGACGTGATTGCTGGCTGAGTGAGAAGGCTTCAGTGATCTGTGCATCTCTCGAGATTCTGGTGAGTCAGAATCGGACATCAGATTCCTCCTAAACAGCACACCGATATCAGTGCTCTAGTGACAAATGGACAGCGGAGCGTATCCTAGTCAGTGAATTCCAAGCTGTCAATTCCATCTGTCGCCGTCTGGTGGGTCGTGTGAGTGGTCCAGAGAAAGATCGATACATTGGGCAGATGGGGACTGTCAGGCAGTGAGGCTCTTTTCCCAGTGGCAACAACGGGCGAGTATCCACTAGCGTCAGCCAGTACTGGCGCGAGTCGCCATCATGGGTAAACGCACCTCCGAGCCCTTAAAGCTTCCGGCATAAAAGGCAGCAATCTGGGATCGGCGCCCAATGTTCAGTTTTGAATAGATATTTGCAAGATAGTTCTTGACGGTTTTTTCGCTCAAGTTGAGGTCTTTGGCGATTTCTTTGTTGGTGAGGCCTTTTGCCACCAAGGGAAGGAGTCGTTGTTCTTGCGGTGAAAGGAGTGGTCGTTTGGATTGGCCAGGCTCTGTGTAGACGTGCTTGAGCCACTCCATGGTATGTTTGGTCAAGCGGGGATCAATGACGGGTTGGCCAGCGTAGATGGTTCGAATGGCACGAACCAACGCTTCGGATGCGATATCCTTAAGAATGTACCCTTGAGCACCGGACAGAATAGCCTCTAGGACCGTATGGTCGTCGGCGAAGCTCGTCAAAAACAACACGCGTGTCTTGGGGCATTTGGCAAGAATCTCACGAGCGGCATCTACCCCACTGCCGTCCGGCAGCCGGATATCGAGTAAGACGAGGTCCGGTTTCAGACGGTAACAGAGCGTCTTCGCCTCTTCCATCTGCCCACCTTGGCCTATTACCTTCATGCCAGGCGTCAAATTGAGGACCGCACAGAGCCCGATACGTACGACTTCATGATCATCCACAATGACCAGCCGAATTGGTTTAGACTTATTCATAGATGTGTTCCCTCTTCAGTGGAATGTCGACCATCACGCGGGTTCCCTCCCCCGGTGCGCTCTTTAGCGTAAAGATGGCGGAGATCTGCTTGGCTCGGGCTGCCATGTTGCGCAATCCATGACCGGCTCGACATTTGCGCGCAGTCGAAAGTCCGACCCCATTATCACCGATGATCAAATGGATGGCATTTCCCGCCAGGCTGAGTCGAATCCAGCGATGGGATGCCTGCGCATGGCGGGTACTATTACTGAGGGCTTCTCGTACAATGTTAAGCAACTGTTCTCCCAGGGTGGGTGTGATGAACGACAGGACTGGAGTTGCGATCTCCAGTTCAGGCGGGGCCTGGCTCGCACTGGACATCGATGTGACGAGCTGTTGCAGGGCCTGTCCGAAATCCAGTTCCGTCGTCGTACGCTGAGTTAACGAGGTAATGAATCGCCGGATATCAAGCATCAGTGCGTTGAGCTGGTTTACGGCTTGCGCCATATGGAGTTTCGACTTCCGAGGCGATTTTCCCATCGACAACTTCCCGGCTTCCAGTTGCATGCCGACTGCGTAGAGGGCTTGCAAAATATTGTCGTGCAGGTCTCGACTCAACTGCTCACGTTCTTTCATCGCTAGTTTGCGCTCGGTAATATCCTGAACCGCAGCAAGGAGGAGTGGCCCTGTATAGCCCGACAACTCGATTCGGGTGGCTTTGACGGAGACCCAAATAATTTCACCAGACTTACGAATGTACCGCTTTTCGTAGGTATATTCCGATCGAACCCCGCGGAAAAACTCATCTGTCAATATGATATTGGCTGCCAGATCATCCGGGTGCGTGTAGAGGGCATAGGTGCTGCCCACGGTTTCATGTTCTTCATATCCTGTGAGCTCACACAGGGCTTTGTTGGCGCTGATCGCACGCCAGTTTTCATCAAGGATACAGAGCCCGACTGGGGCTTCAGCGACAAAGTGCTGAAGCCGCAGCTCGCTTGCACGTAAGGCTTCCTCGGTTCGTTTGCGGGCCGAAATATCCCGATCGATTCCGTGATAGCCGCGAAAAGTTCCGGCGCTGTCGAAGATCGGTGTGCCGCTGGTTTCGAGCACAACCAGGCGTCCATTCTTGTGATGATTCGTATTTTCAAGCAAAGTAAAGGGTTGTCGAGCCGCGGCAATAGGACCGAACAAGCCAGCGACCCGGATGGCTTCGTCCGGCGGCATCAAGTCGAACGGGGTTTTCCCAATCACTTCCTCCGGCTCATATCCAAGGATTTCTCGAATGCGCGGACTGGCGTAGGTGTAGATGGCGTGCTCGTTGACCTCCCAGACCCAGTCGCGGGTCGTTTCAACGAATGTCCTGAACTTCAATTCGGATGCGCGCAGCGCCTGCTCCGATTCCTGCCTGTCTAATTCGCCGGCGATCCAGCGTGTCTCATTGTCTCGAAGCCGGTCTTCCGCGTCGCGGCGTTCCGTGATGTCTTCACAGGAGATGAGAACGAGGGGTTGCTTGGCGAGATCGGAAATGGCCCGTGCTCGTTCCCTGACCCATAGTCTCGTCCCGTCTTTTCTGGTTTTTTGAATCTCCCACTGACACAGCGTGTATGGACTGGCTACAGAGGCCTTGAGCTGTGTCAGCACGGTCTGGTGATCCTTCGTGTCAAACACGTTCAGGATCGAACGACCAACGAGGTCTTCCTTCTGATACCCAAGTTGATCAGCCCCAAATTGATTGACGGACAACACCGTACCCTCAACGGTGAGCGTGAAGTACATGAAAGGGTTCTGTTCATACAACGACTGGTAGCGTTGCTCACTGGTCTTGAGCGCGGATTCAGCTTGCTGCCTCCGTTCGACTTCTTTCCTGAGGTCGGTAACAACTTGTTCTAGCTTCGCCGTGCGTTCACGGACCTGTCCCTCGAGTGTCGCTCGAAAGTCTTGTTGGGCCAGTTCCAGCTCTTTACGTGCCGTAATGTCCTCAATGGTGCCGGCCATGCCTGTCACCGGTTCGTTCTGGTTGAACACGGCTCGGCCGCGGCAGGTGACCCACAGGATGGTTCCCTCCGGTGTGATGATTCGATGTTCGATTCTGTAGGGGGCCCGGTCTTCGACGGCCTTCGCAATAGCACTGCCTAACCGTTGACGGTCATCTGGATGAACGAGTGCGAAGAACTTTTCATATGTGCCGTCAAAGGAACCAGGAGGGATGCCAAAAATTTCCTCGGTTTCCGATGACCATTTGACACGATTGGTATGGCTGTCCCACTCCCATGTGCCTATCTGGGCAGCCCCAAGTGCTGATGTCTGCGCCGAAAAACGGTCTTGTTCTGCCTGAGCCAATGCCTGCTGCAATTCATGAACTTGTCGGCGGAGATCGACAAGTTCGGTGGACATTGAGCGATCGGTATCCAGCGGCGTACTCATAGGGAAGGGCTCTGGTGCCCTGTCAGATAACACGACAGGGCTAGCCTTTGACGCATTGCAGGTAGGTCAATCGAAAAATGTCAACTTAAAGCACAGTATAGAGCCTATGAGGTTTCCAATGCCAGAGGGGTGCCGGAGGCAGGAGAGATGAATGGCGAATATCTGTGGGCAGCAGGTTGCTGAAAAAGTCCACCAGCGGCGTTCGCGCATCGCTCAGAGACTCAGCGCACCACCTAGGCAAACGCCTGTTCACGCAGGCGATGGGTAGTCGGGTGTAACGGGTCTACGCCTTGCTTCTTCGCTCGCCGCGGCCTTGCCTGCGGAGTGGCGCGTCTTGGCGCGCCGGGGTTGGGCGGGTGAGAACGACAGCCTTCTTGAGTATTCTGAAGGAATTCTGGTCTCAGCGCCAAACGGAAATTGCTGGCCGTATGATGGCATCGACCAATTTTGTTCGCAGCCTGCTAGAAACCTTGACTTCTCGCACCACTGGGTGCCTGGGTTTCCTTCATGAACCAGGCAACGGCTTCTGTCCGACGCTTGACTTGAAGCTTGTCAAAGATATTTGCCAGGTAGTTTTTCACCGTTTTGTCGCTCAAACGGAGATGGACAGCGATCTCCTTGTTCGTTTTTCCTTCAGCCAGAAGCGGCAGGATCAAGCGTTCTTGCGGAGAGAGTCGAGAGCTTCCATGGGACGTCGTTCCCAGGTGTGAACTGGTCCGAATCCAACGCAGGGCTTGTTGGGTCACTCGTGGATCGAGATACCCTTGGCCGCCGGCGACGGTGCGAATGGCGCGAATCAGCTCGTCCATTCGGATATCCTTGAGCACGTAGCCGTGGGCTCCGTTTTGGACGGCAGCCATCACCGAGGAATCTTCGGCATAACTGGTCAGAACGAGGATCCGAAGCTTCGGTGCAACGGCCAGCAGTCGACGACAGGCTTCGGTCAGCGAGGCGTCCGGAAGTTTCACGTCGAGTAACACCATCTCTGGGGCGAGACGCTCCACGGCAGCTACGCCGTCCTCCACAGTCCCGGCCTCTGCGACGATTGTCATATCCGGTTCGAGGTGAAGCAGCGCACGTAAGCCTCGACGGACCATCTCATGGTCGTCAATAAGCACGATGCTGGTTGATGATTGTTTCATATAGAACTCAATTGGGGTTCCAGGGGAAATTCTGCGACAACTTGCGTCCCTGCTCCAGTCTTAGACTGAACCCGCAAGGCCCCACCGAGTCGCTTCGCTCGAGCCTCCATATTGGCAAGCCCATATCCTCGCGGCTGCCCGGCCGCTGAAAATCCGATGCCATTGTCATGAATGCTCACCCGAATTTTCGCGTCTCGCAGGCGGATCGAGATGACCGCCCGGGTTGCATCGGCGTGGCGCGCGCAGTTGCTGAGTGCCTCACGCACGATATTCAGGATTTCGCGCTCTTCCTCGTGCGTCAGCACCTCGATGGCGCTGCGCTGGATATCCAGCTTGACGGATAACCGCCCTGTTTGCTCGTAGGTTGTGCATAAGGTGGAGAGCTCCGATGACAAGTCAAACTCTTGAACGCTCCCCGACTCTAACTCTCGGATCATCCCACGGACCTCATGAATCAGTTGATTGATCTGGAGGATCATCCGGTCGTCAGTTTCTTTTCGTTCCACCGTCTGGTCGTTCCGGCCCCGCCGAGCCGCTTCTATGTTCAATCCGATGGCATACAGCGATTGCAGCACCGAGTCATGCAGATCTCGACCGATACGGCTCCGATCTTCCAGGAGTTTACTCAACCGGCTTTCAGTCGCTTTGAACGCGGTCGTTAACTCGCCGACACAAGGCTTCAACTGGTAGAGATCGAGCGATTCCGGTGATGGTCGTACCAACCGAGCCGTTGACAATGTGGATGTTGATGGAAGCCCACCGTCCAATAATTGAAAACTGGTCTTGTCTTGTGCCACGCCATATCCTCCTTTCCTATCTCTCATCAACAACGGACCTGCTCAAAACCACATAATCGGTGTTTGTAAGCTAAAGGGACAAGTAATACACCTGGCGGATACGCCAGGTGATGTCTAAGCCCCTACGATGTGAACCCTCGACCCCCTGCCGTCACACCACCGTCCTCCCTTCAGTTTCCTAAGGAGTTTCGCCGGAACCAAACCATACAGTACCACTACTTACGTGATCGAGATCAGGAAAGCACCTGGCGAGTCCGCCAGGTGCTGTATTGCTGATGAGATGGAACCATGCGGCCACTTTGATGAGCCAACCGGTCCTAATGACCCTACGTCCACCAATGAATTGGGTTTATATCGAACCCTAACCTGACAAGGAGGCTGCACATGCAAGTCACAACAATCGGAGAGAAAAGAGAAGTCGCGTTCTACGAAGGAGAGTTTCTCGTCAAGACGCTCGAAGGAAAGGCTGAGTTAACCCAAGCCCATCGCCTGCGGCACAGGGTATTTGCGGAAACGCTTCGATGGGTGCCGCCGACTGAGGATGGTGAGGAAATGGATATGTATGACCTATGGGGTTCATCAATTGGACTCGTAGATCGCGGAGGCAAGCTTCATGGTCTGGCGAGGCTCTTGCCTGCCTCCGGACCATTTATGCTTGAGAAGGAACTACGTCTGCTGTTGCCACAGGATCACGTGATCAGGAAGGAGCCGGATACGGCGGAGATTACCAGGCTGGCTATTGATCCGGATATCAAGGATAAGGGGTTATCTGCTCGGCTCATGCTCACCCTTATCAAGGGCATTTACCATTGGGCGATGGAACATGGTGTCAGGTATTTGTACTTAGAAGTCGACCATCGATTCTTTCGCGTGCTCGATGCGATGGGCATTCCGTCTGATCCATTAGGCCCTCCCGTCGCCCTTCCTCCGGCTGGGACTCTCTCGATCGCAGCTATGATGGACATCGTGCGATGCGAAGAGATTCTTGGTAGGAAACGGCCGATGGTCATGGAATGGATGTCAGCTATTACGACGAGGCAAGGAGACATCGTGAAGCGGACAACAGCTCAATGTATGGAAGCAGGACAGGGGCTGTCGGTAGTTGCAGCCGAGCGGGCAGCGGAAGAAGAGGACAAGTATGCGACGGTTTGATCGGTTGTCGAGCGGCCGGTGAAGCGATGTTGAAAGGACTGGAGAGGCTGCGAGTGAACTGAAAAGGACTGCTATGCCAAGTTGGGTAACCCGTGCTGAACTGCCACGGCAACCGCCTGGGTTCGCGACGTCACATCCAGCTTGGAGAATATGCTCTCCACATGGAATCGTATGGTGCGTTCGGTGACGCCCGTGATTTGTGCGATTTCCCAATTGGTTTTTCCGTTCTTAATCCAATTCAGGATCGTAACTTCTCGCGGGGACAGCGTGGTTACGCAGTTGTTGTTTGAGCAGGAGAGCTTCGGAGAAGAGCGTAGCAGAGCTAAATGCAGGTGCTGCCCAAGATAGTCCAAGAACTTCACATGCCGTGCGTGTAGAGCCGGCTCGCCTCCGGCAAACGCAAAGAACGACGTGACTCCGCAGGATGGATCCAGTGAGCCAACAGTCACTCCATCACTAAGTCCGAATGACGCCGCGGTTTCAATAAATTCCTTTTCTCTCTCTGATTTCACATCGGCATAGACCTGGTTCCACACCTGCGCTTTTTGGGATCGCACCAAGGCATGGAGGACCGGATCTACGTCTCCATATCTGTTCTTCCAATACTGAAACAACCATATTTGTGGGAAATTCACGTTCAAGACATCGGAGAACCCCTCGAACCCGCCTTTTGTGCTCAATCGAACGAGTCCGCCAATCAGATGTTCGAATGGAAGAAATTTCTTAGTGCGAACTAACACGTCTTTTACATCCTTAGGAGTCTCGGCCAGCATCGCATAGTGCATGACCTCGAGCAGATTTTGAAGGTCGGTCTTTGAGGCCTCTTCAAAAATGTGAGCAGGAAAAGGAAGGACTGCGGTATCCATTGGGTGTTTCCTCCCTAACGAATAGGTAACGCAAGTGTAAAAATATAGCAGGATTCGAGAGGGAAAATACAGAGTTATTGCATGGACACATCCCAGTTCATTCAGGGGAAAATGGCTCTATGCAAATGTCCCCATTGTGAGGTATGGAAGGGTTCTGGACAGGATCAAGAGGTGATCAGTATCCTGACTCTTCTTTTCCGCTATGTAAGAACCATACATGATCAAATTCAGGCTCTTATTCACGTGGCTCTGCTTATGGGCTTTGCTGGACTCAGCAAATGCCTTTGCACAGGCGATAAGATTTCAGCCTCAGGGGGCGGCGGCGGCTGGCCAGGGGAATGCATTTGCGGCCCAGGCCGACAATCCCTCAGCAATCCATTTCAACCCCGCAGGATTGACCCAGGTCCAAGGCATTCAAGGCTACTTCGGGACCACCATCATGGGCGGCTCCATTAAATACAAAGGGCTGACGGGGATCGATAGCCGTGGTGACCTTGGGGGCAGTGTATCCACCCCCCTCCCCAGTCACTTTTATTTGAGCGCCAATCTTGGGGCCTTTCGTGCGATCAGTCTCTCGTCATTGACCGTCGGCCTAGGAATAACCTCTCCCTTTGGTTCCAACACTCGCTATCCGGTCGATGGTCCATCCAATACAGCTATTACGTCGGCGGCACTCCCGTTAATCGCTATCAAACCCACGATTGCCTATAAGATAAGCGATGCGCTCTCCGTCGGTGTGAGCGCCGATATTTATACCTTCGCCAGCTTTCTGGGCGAGGGGCATGTCGAGCAGAAACAGATCAGTGCAGGCGCTCTAGGAATTCCGGCGGGGGCGTCCATCGAACTGAACGGGACAGGGACTGGAGCGGGAGTGACTGCCAGTCTACTCTATACTCCATTCAGGAACAAAGTTGGTAAACCGGTCGTCTCGATCGGGGTGGTCTATCGCAGTCAAGCGGTGTTGCCGTTAAATGGGTCGTTGTTAGTCAACGGAGCGAAGGTGGCCGACGCTTCCACGGACTTGGTGTTGCCACAAATGGTGATGGGGGCTCTCGCCGTCTGGCCGATTCGATCCCCAGAGCGAGAATGGAAAGTCGAAATCGATGTCGAGTATGTGGGGTGGAGCTTAAACAGGAATCTCGATGTACGACTGTCCAATGGAGCCACAATCCCCCAACCGCAACAGTGGAAGAATGTGCCAGTGATCGCAGTCGGAACCGAATATAAGTGGCTGAGTCCAGGCTGGCTACCGCATTGGGAGGTCGCCGCCCGTTCCGGTTATACGTATACGGAAGATCCTGTCCCTGATCGGACCTTTAATCCTGGCATCATTTCATTGCCGGCTCATACCTTATCCCTTGGCGTGGGATTTCTGTGTAAGGGTGCTGGACGATTTATGGGTCTGATCCCGTGCAGTGGGGAGTCAGCGCTGTGGCCCAAAGGAATCGGGCTCGATCTTGCCTATCAGGAGTGGTTTTACGAATCACGCACGGTGGCGGGTAACCAAAATCCGACAGTGGACGGGACCTACCACGCGTTCGTACATCTGGGGACGTTCAGTTTCCGGTATCTATTTTAAGCGACAAATGGAGTCCGATGACGACTACTCTTCAAGGGCCCGGCGGAGATTCAAAACGGTTTCCGCATTGAGTCCGGCCTCCTGTAGGGCTTCGTCGCTAGCCGAAACCACTTTATCGAGGCTGCCAAATTTCTCTAGGAGTTGATTGCGCCGAATCTCCCCGATCCCAATGACCTGATCCAGTCTTGAACTGACCAGTGATTTGCCACGCAGCTTCCTGTGGAAGGTAATCGCGAAGCGATGCGCTTCGTCACGAATATGTTGTAACAGATGGGTGGCCGGAGAGGTGGCTCTGAGGACAATCGGGTTTTTTCTCCCCGCTAGGAAGACACGCTCCTCCTTGTCGCCGCGGGCCTTGGCAAGCCCAAGGATCGGCAGACCTGGTTGGCCAGCCTCCTTGAGGCCTTCCAGCGCGGCAGCCAGTTGGCCTAACCCGCCGTCGATGAGAATCAGATCAGGCTGAGCCAGGCTCTCCTCTCGCCCATAGCGACGCGTAACCACCTCTTTCATGCTGGCGAAGTCATTGGCCCCTTCGACCGTTTGGATCTTGAACCGTCGATAGTCCGTCTTCTTCATCTGTCCGTCTTCCCACACAACCATTGAGGCGACGGAGTCGTTGCCCATCGTATTCGAGATGTCGAATCCTTCGATCCGACGTGGAGCCTGTTCCAGTCTCAGCAGCCGTTTCAGTTCCTCGCCCGCTTGCCGGTCACGTTCCTCATCGCGCAAATGATCGGCGACAGCCGCAGCCGCATTCTCCTCGGCTAAAAGAACCAACTGATGCTTGGCGCCTCGCTCAGGCGAACGCACATGAACGGATTCCCCTCGCTTGTCGGAGAGCCATTGTTGAATCAGTGCGGTGTCTTCGAGATCGGTCGGGACGAGGACTTCTCTGGGCGGCTGCCCATCCTTGTTATAGAATTGCTCGATCGCGGAGCGGACCAGTTCCTCGTCCGGGGCATCAGCCGACTGAGGCCAGAAGAAATCTTTCCGCCCGATCAGCAAGCCGCCGCGCACAAACAGAATTTGCAGGTCTACTGCCGAACCCTGTCTGGCCAAGCCGATTACGTCCTGATCAGTTGCCGAGGTCTGCGTGATCCGCTGCTTTTCTAGCATGCGTTGGATCTTGAAGAGGCGGTCCCGCAGCCGGGCCGCTTCTTCGAATTCCTCGCGCGCGGCCGCTATTCCCATGCGGGTACGGAGATCGTCCAGTAACTCATGATCCCGGCCCTCCAGAAACTGGCGGACCTGTTTGACGATCTGATGGTACTCCTCCTTCGACTGATTGCCAGTACAGGGTGCCATGCACCGCTTGATCTCAAACTCGATGCAGGCACGGTCAGCGGTCCCGTCGATGTCAATCGTGCACGTAGCGAGAGGGAAGACGTGTTTGATGACTTTCAACGTCTCCCTGAGCGCGTTCGCTGGGGTATAAGGGCCATAGTAGAGGGCCCCATCTTTTTGCACACGGCGCACGATCGAGAGTCGAGGGAAATCCTCTTTAATGGGTAGCCGCACATAGGGATATTGCTTGTCGTCCCGCAACACGATGTTGAAGCGGGGTTTGTGGCGTTTGACTAGGTTGCTCTCAAGAATCAGAGCTTCGAGCTCTGATCGGGTCACCATCGTCTCTAGGTCGGTGATGTGGCTGACGAGAAGACTGGTCTTGAGGCTATGGTCAGTCCCTTTCTGGAAATAGGATCGGACGCGATCGGCGAGCACCGCGGCTTTTCCGATGTATATGATTTCTCCTTGCTCGTTCTTGAGCAGGTAGACGCCGGGGCTACCAGGCAGATGGGCAAGTTTGGACTGGAGCACGTCTATCGTCATGCGTCAATCGCCATGTATCATCGTAAGAATTCCAGGAGTACACCGGAGCTTTCCGTCGGCTGGCTATAACGATCGATGGTTCGCTATTTCAATCCCCGGATAAACGACGGGCTTAATATCCCTCGCGCGACTTCGGCCACCGGCCCTTTCATGGTCAGGCTGAAGTCCGGAGCCACATCAATGTTCAGCACTCCCCCTGGCATCTTGACGGTGACGGGGCTCCTCACAAGTCCTAAGCGAACCGCTGCGCTGGCCGCCGCACAGGATGACGAGCCCGAGGCCTGCGTCTCTCCGGCGCCTCGCTCCCAAATCAGAATGAAGACTTCGTTACGTCCGGTTGGAACGACGAGCTGCACGTTCGTCCGTTTAGGAAACAGCTTGTGGTGTTCCAGGGCTGGCCCAAGCGCCAAGAGTTCTTCCCGTGACCAGGATTCTCCGGTTGGCTTGAATACGACACAATGGGGATTGCCGACGCTCACGCCGGTAAAAATCAACGAGCGGCCTCCAGCTTCGATCGGCTGCTGAATCAACTCGGGCACCTCAAGTGAACAGGGGAGCGCATCCGGCTTGAACGTGGCGATCCCCATCTCGACCGTCGCAGCGGCAGCATCGCCATGCCGGTCTACCTGCAGGTCAATGCTGACCAGCCCGCCCTTTGTCTCGACTGTGAAGCGCTTCTTCTTTGTTTTACCGGTCGCGTGGAGATAGCGCGCGAAGATCCTGAGGCCGTTCCCTGATTTTTCTGCCTCACTGCCGTCCGGGTTGAAAATGCGCAGCCCGAAATCGGCCTTCTTCGACGGAACCAACGACAAAATCCCGTCGCTGCCGAGCCCCCAGTTCCGATCGCAAATCGCTTTGATGGTCTTTGGTGTTAGCTTGAACGTCAGGTCTTTGGGATCCATCACGAGATAATCGTTACCAAGCCCATGTCCTCGGAAAAACCCGTTCTTCATCTCAGCGGTCCTCCTGATTCAGAGAATTCACACGGTATGTTGATGAGAAGAAGGTACTTCGGAGGGAGTCACATCGTCAATGTGCGTGGAGCTTGAAAGTGGCGAGTCTCTATTTGCTGGAAGCTAGACGATCTTCACTCCGGCCGGCCGTTCGATGATCTCAATTTCATAGCCGTCGGGAGCATCAATGAAGATGAACCGGCTTCCGGAAGATGTTGTCGTGGGGCCATCGGCGATCGTGACACCCTGTGCATGAAGCGATGCAATCGTTTCGTCGAGGCTTTCGACTTGAAAGGCTAGATGAACGAGATCTTCCTGAACTTTCACCGGCCCACTGGGAGGAAAACTCGTCAACTCGATGAGCTCGTCACTATTGGGTACTTTTAGAAAAGCGAGGTGTGAGCCGCGCGGAGACGTCTTTCGCTCAATCACCTCAAGGCCAAGTACAGTCGTATAGAATCGAACGGTTTCATCCAAATCGCTGACTCGCATACGGGTATGGAGGAGTTTTTGTATCTTCACACGGTACCTCGTTAGACGGAAAAGAAGAGCCACACCAACAAGCCCATAATAAACCAGAATAGGAAGCCCACTATTCCAACGATATATTCTCGTCTGTCAAGTTCACGGAAGCCAAGGCACCTAAGTACAACGTAGCCGGTTCCATAACAAAGCACTTCAATAAAAAGCGAATAGGCAAGTTCTAGGGCAACTTGCGCCATATATTTATGTGCTTCTGGTGGGCCCAGCGGTTTTTCTTAGCAAGATCTCTGCGCTGCCAGGAATCAGGAAGTTCGGCATGGGGCCAATTTCTTGATAGCCGTGCTTCTTGTAAAAGGATCGCGCCGGTTGGTTGAAATCCGACACACAGGCAAAGAGGTTCTTGGTCCTCTTAAAGACGAGCTCCTCAATGTGCCGTAACAGCTGCCCACCGACTCCGTTCTGACGAGCCCACACGGCCACCCCCAAGAGTTCCAGATAATCGCCCAGGAGAAACTTCTGTTTCACGATGGCGACGCCTGCCACTCGTCCATCGAGGAGGGCAACGTAGCAGTCTCGCCCCAATGGTGTCGGACAGAAGATGCGGTTCCAATCGTCCTTTGTATAACCGAGTGTCTTCCAGGGATCAGATTCACCCAGGAGGTGAACCACGGCTTCCCGGTCGTCTGCCTGCATCGTCCGGATGACTGGCTGGTTCATGGAGTCGGAGACTGACAATTCAACAGTTCGCTGACAGTCATGGGTTGGAGCCCCTTCTGAGGGAGCACCTTTGTTGCCAGTTGCTCGATCACCTGCCGAGTCTGCTTGCCCTTGCCGTTCGCATGGAAGACGATGATGCTGCCGGGCTTGACCCGCTTGGTGACTCTGGCCAAGATGTGTTCTGCCGAGAGTGTTGGATCTGGATCGCCCGATTCGATATTCCATTGGATGAACTGCAGACCGAGCAGTTGCACCACGGCGACGGTCACGTCGTTGTATTCGCCGTATGGTGGCCGAAACAAGGTCGCCGTATGGGCATAGTGGTCCTGCAGGATTTTGACAGGGCCAAGGATCTCCGTGCGTTGTTCGTCGGCATCGTGCATGGGAAGGTGGGCGTGGACGTCACCATGCGTCCCGACTTCGAAAAATTCTATGCCCAGCAGATGGTTCACCTCCGGTTCATGTTTGGCCATCCACTTGCCGGACATGAAGAATGTGGCGGGGATCCGGTGTGCGATGAGATAGTCCATCAACGGCCGATCGTAGCCGGACCCCTTGCGCACGGGACAGAGATCGAACGTCAGCGCCACGCCCGGGCAGGTTAGTGGACCGGACTTGATCACTTGGGCCACACCGTCTACTGGAACGAATGGCCCTGGAGTTGCGGCTAACAGCACGCCGATCAGCAGGCGTCGCAGAACGTGTCGTCGCATAGGGGCTAGTATACCTGAACCGGTGGAGAAGATTGACCCTTTGCGTACTCCGCTGGTACGGTGTTGTGAATGCAGGTACCTTCCTGGGAAATCGGCCGCGCGTTGGGAATTCCGATCCGCGTCCATGCTTCATGGTTCGTGGTGTTTCTCCTGGTCACCTGGTCACTCTCGACTGAGTATCTACCGGACAATTTGCCCGGGCTCACTCCAGAACGTTATTGGGCTATGGGGGGCCTCGCAGCAGTCCTATTATTCGTCTCCGTGCTCTTGCATGAGCTCGGCCATTCTTACGTCGCGTTGTACTACCGCATTCCCATTGAAAAGATTACGCTGTTTATTTTTGGCGGCGTGGCTCACATGCGGAAGGAAGCCCCCACACCCCGCGCTGAATTCCTCATTGCGTTGGCCGGGCCGGCGGTCAGCTTTGTGATCGGCGGTCTTTGTTTTGTGTTTGTGGAGCTGGCGGAGACGATGCAACGGCAACATGGTCTCCAGGGGTGGATCATGCTTGGAGCCTTGCTGGGCTTCGTGAATATCCAAATCGGGCTCTTCAATATGATTCCAGGTTTTCCACTGGACGGCGGACGAATGTTACGTGCGGGACTGTGGGCATGGGGAGACAATTTTTATCGAGCGACCAAACAAGCTGCAGGGGTCGGATTGGCATTTGGAGTGATGTTGGGACTGACGGGCCTTGTTGTGCTGTACGGGTCTGCGAGCGGCGGACTACCCACGTCGATGGCATCGAACGGCGGGTGGGTTGTAGTCATCGGCATGTTTCTCTTCGCCGCAGCTCTGGCGAGTCGTCGTCAAGCGGTCATGCGTCAAGCTCTGGCGACGGTCCCTATTCGGGAGGTCATGACGACGACGGTCACCTCGATTCCGTCGCATTGCACGTTGGATGTGGCGGTGAATCAGCACTTCCAATCCTATGGCTACGGCGGGTTCCCAGTGTTAGAGGATGGGCGCCTGGTGGGACTCATCACCACGGTTGAGATTCAGAGTGTTCCGCCGTCGCTGTGGCCTTGGCGCAGGGTCGAGCAGGTGATGCGCCCCCGTTCGGAATCGTTAGTGATCGAGCCGGATATTCCTGTGATGCATGCGCTGGAGCGTATGGCTCGTGAAGGGTGGGGTCGCCTAGTGGTCATGCAGGATGGAGAAATGGTTGGACTTGTCACCCACTCAGCCATCGTGCGTTATCTTCAGCTCCGGGGCGTTCTCAGCCGCTAAGTCATGGGATGTACCATCGGTCATCACACTCCACCCTCTCGGCTAACCCCTATCAGCGGGCACCTGTGACGAGTAGGTGAGCTGTTGTAGCTTGCGAGCGATAATCCCACCGAACAGCAAGAGCCCGGCAGAATAATAGACCCAGAGCAATAAGAGCACGACCTCGAGTAACGATCCGTAGAGCCTGGCGTACACCGTGGCATAGTCGCTGTAGCTGAGGAACAGCAACTTCGCCGAAACCCAGAGCAGGCCGAACGTCAACGCGCCTACCATAGCGTGGCTCCACTGTGGGCGGCGGCGTGGCACCAGGCGGTACAACAGGCTCACCGTCAGGAATGCCAGGGTAAAGGGGAGCGTGTATGTGAGATGAAAATCATGGGCGGCAAGGGCGACGAGATCGAGCCCCCACAGCTTCGGGGCATAGGCAGTCAAAAAGGCGATGGTCTGCGTGGCGACATAGGAGATGAACATTAGAAGTCCTGTCGATCCCAGCAGGGCTATGGAGATCGCAGTAGAAATCAACGGGTGACGCTTTTGGGTGCTTTCAAATACCACGTTGAGTGCGTAGTCAAGCTCGTAAAAGACGAGCCCTCCAAACCAGAAGAACGACAGAAATACCAGCCAGCGCACACCTTCTAATACGCTGATCCGATGGAGTTCTTCAGCCAATCGTTCACCCAATGACGGCAGAAAGCCCTTCAGGAAGCTGAGAATGAATTGCTCGCCGATGATGTTTTGGCTGACCAGGAAGCTGATCCCATACAGGAGAAGAAAGACGAGAGGAAAGAGCGAGAGTAAGGAGAAAAAGGCCAAGGCTGCCGCCAGGCTCGGGCAGCCCTGGCGCAAGAAGGTGGTCAATGTCTCGATCAGAAAGCGGAGGACGGTCATGATGCTCCGCATGCGGATCGGCAAACCACAATGGTCTTACTTGAGCGCCGATACCGCTTGCATGGCGAAGTTCACGAGTGGGTTGGGATAGATCCCAAAGATCACCACCCCGGCCACCGCGCAGGCCAGCACGATAGAGAGAGCCGGTGACATGACCATCCGAGGGCTCGTGCTCGACAGATCACTCGGCTCGCGCATGTACATGACCATCACCAGCCTGAGGTAGTAATAGGCTGAGATGACGGCAAAGATGAGCGCCACGGCAGCCAGCCATGGCAGGCCGGCTTCCACCGCCGACATAAAGACATACAGTTTTCCAATAAACCCTGCGGTCGGAGGAATGCCTGCCAGCGAGACCATAAAGATCAACATGAGCAGTGCAGCCACAGGATGCCGTTTGGCAAGACCGGTGAAATCTTCGATGTTTACTCCCTCGATTCCGCCCTTGCGAAGCATGGCGACGATGGCGAACGCACCGAATGTCATGAATGCGTAGAGCGAGAGATAAAGCAGCACGCTGGCGATACCGGACGAGTTCTCCATGTGTCCCGTTGCAACCACACCGATCAACGCGTAGCCGGCATGGGCAATGCTTGAGTAGGCCAGCATGCGTTTCACATTCGTCTGCACCAATGCGAGGATATTTCCCAAGATCAGGGTGGCGAGGCAAAGCAGGAGGAACATCGCAGACCAGTTGGCTTTCAGGCCACCGAGCCCTTCCATGAACACTCTGAGGAATGCGCCGAAGCTTGCGGCTTTGGATGCGACCGCCATGAAGGCGGTGACGGAGGTAGGAGCGCCTTGATAGACATCCGGCGTCCACATGTGAAACGGCACCACGGCGAGTTTAAACCCGAATCCGACCGTGAGCAGGATCGTGGCAAACAACAAGAGCGGATCGTCCAGGTTACGGCCGGAGATCGCTGCGGCGATCTCCGGAAGTCTGGTGCTTCCGGTCGCGCCATAGAGGAGCGAGATGCCATAGAGGAGGATTCCAGATGAGAACGCTCCCAACACAAAGTACTTGGCCGAGGCTTCCAAGGAGCGAGGTTCCGATCGCTTCAGGCCCACCATGACATACAGCGAGAGGGACATCAGTTCAGTGCCCAGATAGAGTGTCAATAAATCGGACGACGAGACCATGACCATCATTCCCAAGAGCGAGAGTAAGACGAAGCCGTAATATTCGCCGAAGTACAGCCGCTCTTCCTTCAAGTAGGAATGGGACAGGAGAATGGTCAGGCCGGTGACGAAGTAGAGGAGCAGTTTCCAAAAGGCTCCGTACGCATCAATCACGACGAGTCCACTGAAGATTGCGGCTGAAGTGTTCATCTGGGAAGCTGTCAAGCCCATGCACACGGCCAGTGTTCCTAGGCTCAGCCATACCAAACCGTCCTTGTCGGATGCCCGCAGTACCGGATCGAGCACGAGTATGATGCAGGCTGCCGTGACGATCAGCAACTCCGGTAGGATCAGGAAGAGGTCTGTCGGCGAGAAGGTCATCATGGTCGGCCCTCAGATGCGGTCTGCGTTTCTTGACTGAACGTCGGTCCAGTCTGTGAGGTGATCCGTTCCACAGATGGAGTGAATGGGGTCATCCTAGGCATGACCGACGCGTGTTCAGCAGCCGGCGGGAAGACGCGCGCGATGACTTTCTCTACGCTGGGATGCATGCGAGTCAGGATGGGGTTCGGGAAGATCCCGATCACGAAGATCAAGACGACAAGTGGCACCACGGTGATCATCTCACGCAGGTTCACATCGCGAAGCTTCGGGAGCATATGCGGATCGGGGACGCCGAAGGCGACACGTTGGACCATCCAGAGTAAGTAGGCTGCCGCCAGGATAATTCCCAACAACGCAAAGGCCGTGGCGATCTTGCTCCAGAGGAAGGCACCTGCAAGAACCATAAACTCTCCGACGAAACTGTTTGTGCCGGGCAGCCCCAATGAAGACAATGAAAAAATGACGAGGAAGGTCGCATACCGTGGCATCGGCTTCGTGAGGCCGATATTGTCGGCGATCTGTCGGCTATGGGTGCGTTCGTAAATCATTCCAACGCAGAGAAAGAGTCCACCAGTAGTGATGCCGTGGTTCACCATCTGCATGACGGCGCCTTCGATTCCTTGAATATTAAACATAAAGAGGCCGAGCGTGACAAATCCCATGTGGCTCACACTCGAATAGGCGATGAGTTTTTTTAAGTCGGACTGAGCTAGTGCCATGTAGGCCCCATAGATGATGGCGACAATGGAGAGCGCCACCATCAATGGCGTAAATGCTTGAGAGGCGTCAGGTAACATCGGCAGGCTGAAACGTAAAAACCCATAGGTGCCCATCTTGAGCAGTACGCTGGCGAGTATGACGCTGCCGGCTGTGGGTGCTTCCACGTGCGCGTCGGGCAGCCAGGTATGGAAGGGGAACATGGGAACTTTGACGGCGAATGCGGCGAAGAACGCGAGGAAGAGCCAGAATTGCAACGAATGGGAATAGGTGCCTTGACTCAATTGAAGAATGTCGAACGTATGGCCGCCCTGGAAATACAGCACCAAGATCGCGACCAGTAGCAAGACACTGCCGGCGAGCGTATAGAGCAAGAATTTGATCGCGGCGTAGAGACGATTCGGCCCACCCCAGATCCCGATCAACAGGTACATCGGAATCAGCATCGCTTCCCAAAAGACATAGAACAGCACGAAATCCAGCGCGGTGAACACGCCGATCATGGCGCTTTCCATAATGAGCAACATGGCCATGAAACTCCGCATCCTGATCTCGATGGAATGCCATGAGATCAGGATGCAGAGCGGCATCAGGACCGTCGTCATGAGAACGAGCGGGAGGCTGATTCCATCAAGTCCAAGCCGATAATTGATGGACAGCGACGGGATCCACCGCGCTGATTCCACGAACTGCATCTCACCAGATGATGCATCGAACAACCACCAGAGTGGGAGTGAGATCAGGAGGTTGGCTACGGCTACAGCGAGAGCCGTCACCTTGATGGAGCGCTCGTTCACCGAGAAGACAGCAATGGCCCCGGCCAGCGGGAGGAGGACCAGTAATGTGAGCCACGGAAAGCCGGTCATCTGGACTCCTGCATCAGTAATGCCAAACACAAACGACAATGTGTGAAATCGGTCATTGCAACGTCAATCTCGCTACGTATCCGTG
Source organism: Nitrospira sp. (assembly GCA_029865345.1). GTDB lineage: Bacteria > Nitrospirota > Nitrospiria > Nitrospirales > Nitrospiraceae > Nitrospira_D. Next base: position 17,298 of record JAOUHD010000010.1, on the reverse strand, counting down.
GTGTCTCAAAGAAGGAGATACGCCGTTAACACGACGATCCCCACCGCCATCGCTAAGGCATAGTGCTGGGTCTGCCCGCTCTGGACCAGCCGTAACAGCCATCCCCCCCAGGTGATGGCGCGTGCGATACCGTTGACGGTTCCATCGATCACGTGGACGTCAACATGCTTCCAGAGTTTGGAAGCTGCCGCAAGTGTTGGTCGTACGAATAGGCAATCGTAGGCCTCATCGACATACCACTTGTTCAACGAGCCTCTATAGAGACTGCCCCACTGTCGCGCCAAGCGTTCCGGAAGATCAGGGTTGAGCACATACATATAATAGGCGGCGGCCATGCCGATCAGACCCATCGCTGTCGCCGCTGCCATAATCATGAGCCCATCCGAGCCATGAGGGACGGCGGGTTGACCCCCGGTTGAAAAAATGGGCTCTAGGAAAGATGGGATGCCGAGATAACCAGTCAGAATACTTAAAACTGCGAGAATGATGAGCGGTGTCGTGATTGTCCGTGAGGGCTCGTGGAGGTGCTCCGCATGGTGCGGATCAACATGGGATGTTCCCCAGAAGGTCACGAATACGAGCCGGAAGCTATAGAAAGCGGTCAGGAGCGCCGTCAGCAGACCCAGGAGCGTCAGTGCCCGGCCAAGGTCGCCGGACGACCAGGCGGACACGAGGATGTCATCCTTACTGAAGAAGCCAGCGGTCAGGGGAAAACCGGCAAGCGCCAGCGAGCCCACCACAAACGTCCAGTAGGTAATCGGTAACTTGTCTTTGAGACCGCCCATGTGCCTCATATCTTGCTCATGGTGCAGGGCAATAATCACAGAGCCGCAGCCTAAAAACAGCAAGGCCTTGAACGCGCCGTGCGTCAATAAGTGATACATGCCGGACGCATAGGCGCCGAGTCCGCACGCCATAATCATGTACCCGAGCTGACTGACCGTCGAATATGCGACGACCCGTTTGATGTCGGTCTGAGTCAACGCGATCGTGGCGCCGAGGACCATTGTCACCGCGCCTGTAATCGCGACCACGCTCATCGCGGTTGGTGAAAGGTTATAGATCGGGGCGAGACGCGCCACCATGAAGACGCCGGCAGTGACCATCGTGGCGGCGTGAATGAGGGCCGAAATCGGCGTCGGTCCTTCCATCGCATCAGGCAGCCAGACGTGGAGCGGAACTTGGGCAGATTTACCGACCGCACCAGTGAAGAGCAAGAGTGCGATGAGAGTGAAGACCGAAACCTCCCATGTTCCACCGAACGGGCCGAGGAGGTTCATCGTCACATCAGTCGCCTCATGGAGGGCAGGAAAGATGTCCAGGTAGTTCAGCGATCCAAAGCTGTACCAGGCGAGCAGAAGGCCCAGCATGAATCCGAAGTCTCCTACACGATTGACCAGAAAGGCCTTGGTGGCAGCGGCACAAGCAGAAGCACGCTCGTACCAGTGCCCGATCAACAGATAAGAGCAGAGTCCGACGGCTTCCCAAAACACGAAGAGCTGCAGCAGGTTATCGGCTAGCACCAACATCAACATGGAGAAGGTGAACAAGGCGATGTAGCCGAAGAAACGGGCATAGCCTGGATCACGATGCATGTAACCGATGGTATAGACGTGTACAAGCGAACTAACGCCGGTGACCAGTAGGAGCATCACGGCGGTGAGTCGGTCGATATGAAGACCGATGTGAATATCCAGAGTTCCAGATGTCAACCAGGTATAGAGCGGAAGTGAAATGACAGAGCCAGAAGCCACTTCTACAAAGGCCCCCACCGACAAGGCGAGCGACAACAGGACCGCCGGGACCGCAACAAGGTGGGCGCGGGCGTTGATGTGCCGGCCAGCCAAGCCAAGGATCAAAAAGGCGGTCAGCGGAAGGAGTGGGATAAGAGCGTAGATCATAAATGGTCAATCGTCATTGGTCAGTCGGTCACTTAGAACAATCAGGGTGAGCGTTATGGTTTTTCACCAATGACGGCTGACTCGTGACTTCTTTTACCATTTGAGCAGGTTGAACTCTTCAACATTGATCGTGGATCTTGATCGGTGCAGGGCGATGATAATCGCGAGTCCGACGGCAACCTCCGCTGCGGCCACCGTTAAGGCAAAAAAGACGAACACTTGACCGCCAAGATCCTGCAGATGGTGGGAGAACGCGACGAAGTTAATGTTGGTGGCGTTCAGCATCAGTTCCACCGACAGCAGGATGGCAATAATATTGCGCCGGATGAGCACACCCATCACGCCTGTGAAGAAGACGATGGCACTCAAGATGAGGTAGTACGAGATGGGAATGGTCATTTGTCACCGCCCGTTTGTGTCATGTGTTATGCGTCGCGTTCGCCGATGTCGCGCTTGGCGATGACGATGGCGCCGATCATTGCCACAAGGAGCACCAAGGAGGCCACCTCGAACGGGAATAAATAGGTTGAAAAAAGTGTCTTGCCGATGGCCAACGTATTGTTAGCGGTGATGGCCTCATGCGGTTCAGACTGGAGCGATGAACTCCCCGTATTGAGTGCGCCGGCCCCTCCGGAGAGAAGCAATATGGACTCAATGAACAATGGAATGCAGACCACTCCTGCAATCCGCCATTGGCTGTGGTAACGGTCGTCTTGCGTGACATTGAGTATCATAACGACGAACAGATACAGCACGAGAATGGCCCCGGCATAGACGATGATCTGCACGGCCGCGAGAAATTCGGCATGGAGTGTGATGAAGAGTCCCGCGACATGGAAAAACATGACCAAGAGCGAAAGCGCACTGTAGACAGGATTTCTCAACGCCACCACTAGAATGGAGGTGATGGCGATCATTCCGGCGAAGTATCCAAAAAACAGCTGCGACATGGATGGTTCCTGGGTTAGCGGCCGACCTGGGCTAGCCTAGCGCTACGGTGATGCAGTCATTACTCGTCTAATGAGTATTCTTTGAGAGTCAGTCCGGTTTTGGTGGCACGTGCTTGAATGCCACGTTGAAGAACGCGACGTTTGGGTGTTGCAGCTCCAGACGCTTCTCTTGGACCGGAAACGAACGGTCGCCGATCGCGAGCAATTGTTGTTTATTCAGGTGCAGCTGCCGCTTGTCGTAGACCGCCCATTCAAATTCTCTCGTCATGCCCAGCGCATCGACGGGACAGGCATCCACGCACATCCCGCAGAACAGGCAGCGAGTCATGTCCATGTAATATTCTTTTGAATATCGCTTCGTCGGTTCGCCAGGAACTTCGGCGCTGACGACCCGGATGACGCGCGACGGACAGGCGGCCTCACAGAGGTCGCATCCCACGCACTTCTCGGTCCCATCATCGTATCGGAGCAGCGCGAGCATGCCTCGATAGTTGTCCGGCAGCGTGCGCTTCTCATGAGGATATTGCAGCGTGACCGGACGGTAATTTAATAGGTGAGATAGCGTTGCTTTCATGCCGACGAGGATCTCATAGAAGGTAATGGTTTTGAGCCATGCAGATAGGCTCAGACGTTTGGTGCTTGTTGTCGATGCCATATCGGTCTCGTGACTACTTCATCTGTTGGTAGATAAATACGGCAATGGCCGTCACGACGATGTTCCCTAACGCAATGGGCAACAGCACCTTCCAGCCGAACCTCATCAGCTGATCGTATCGCAATCTCGGCAACGTGGCTCTCAGCCAAAAGAAGAGAAATAAAAGCGAGTAGGTCTTGACCGCAAACCACATCGTGTTTTCGATCCACGCCAGAGATGGCGCGCCGATGAACGCCATAATCGTTCCGGGATAGGGCGCATTCCAGCCACCGAGAAATAGTGCGGCAGCGACACACGAGACCAGGACCATATTGGCGTATTCGGCAAGGAAGAAAAAGGCGAATCGCAAGCCGCTGTACTCGGTAAAGAAACCGGCGACGAGCTCGCTCTCCGCTTCCGGCAGATCGAACGGGACCCGGTTGGTTTCCGCTACCGCTGAGATCACATAGATGACAAACGCGAAAATTTGGGGGGCCGGTAATGCGAAGAGATACCAATGCCAAAATCCTCCGGCCTGGGCATCGGTGATTGTCACCAGGCTGAGTGAACCGCCCAGAATCAACACGCCGACAATGGACAGTCCCACATTGAGCTCGTAACTGATGATCTGTGCCGCCGACCGTAGCCCACCGAGCAAGGAGTATTTACTGTTGGACGACCATCCTCCCAGGATGATGCCGTAGGCCCCGAGCGACGCGAAGGCCAAGATGTACAGAATGCCAATATTGATGTCACTAATGATAAACGGTCTCACGGTGATGCCACCGACTTCAAACGTCTGATTGGGACCCCATGGGATAACGGCAAATCCGACGAATGCAGGAATTAAACAGAGGATTGGGGCCGTGGTGAACAGAAACTTGTTGGCCCCAGCAGGGATAATGTCTTCCTTAAAGAAGAGCTTGATGGCATCCGCAAAGGGTTGGAGAATGCCGTAGGGTCCCACCTCCATCGGACCCATGCGGTCCTGCATCCAGCCGAGGACTTTTCGTTCCGCAAGGGTGAGGAGGAGCACCGTGATGACCACGATGCCCATGACCGCGGCGATCTGGGTCAGGGAGATAGCGAGACGCAATCCGAATTCAGTCACGATAGGACTCCTCGATTAGCACAGTGATCCGCGTTGAACGAGCCTCATCACGCCACCTTCATCATGGACACCGTCGCCGTCCGGAACGATGGCACATGGGTGATCGGATCGATAGCACATTCAAATAGTTGGACGGCCGCTTGACCAAAGTGATGCGGGAACCAGGCCGTTCCTTGTGGGACCCGTTCCATAATTTTGACCTCGGTTGTCATTTCCCCGGATGTGCTGGAGAGGCGGACACGATCGCCATCTGACAAGGCAAAGCGTGCGGCATCAGATGGACTGATACGGAGCCGACCACTTCCTTCGACTTGTAACAATCCCTTTGATCGTGTGGATAATTTTCCAGAATGGAAGAGACTCTGTGCCAATTCTAGTCGTACGGTTCCATCCGGTCTGGACGCGCGTGGGATCGGGTGGTACCTCGTTGCGAGGTCACGCTGGTAGCCATCAGTGAGATAGCGGTCCACGGCGGAGCGATCCACTTTGGGCGGCAATGGTGTGGGCCCCAGCGAGCTATAGCCAGGAATGAGGCTCCGAATTTCCTTCAGGATTTCCTTGCTCTCGGCATATTCCATGGGTGTGTTCAGTAAGATAGAAAGCGCGGAAAAGATCTCCCAGTCGGGGCGACTTTCTCCGACGGGCTCGATTGCCGGACGAACAGCCTGCACATGTCCCTCGGTATTGGTAAACGTTCCATGTTTTTCCAGGGAACTCGCGGCTGGCAATACCACGTGAGCCAAGGCGGCCGTCTCCGTTAAAAATAGCTCCTGGCATACCAAGAGATCAAGATTGCGCAGCGAGGCCTCGGCATGGATCGCCGCAGGGAGGCTTCCGACTGGATTCTCTCCAACGATGAACATCGCCTTGAGAGATCCCGCGCGGGCTCGCTCCAACATCTCGATGAGGGACGCTCCTTTGTCAGTTGGAAGTTCGCCTTTCCATTGTTTCGCGATCCGCTCGCGCTCTGTGCCGCTGGTGATGGGCTGTGCTCCGGGAAGCAGTTCGGTGACGGTTCCCATTTCGATCGCGCCCTGGTCGTTATTTTCTTCGGCGAGCGGGGCAAAGCCACAGCCAGACGCATCCAACTTCCCTGTCAGAAGAAGGAGATCGAGAAGGGTCAAACACCCACTGTAGCCCTGTTCGCTTCGCAACAAGAGCTGCCCGGCCACGATCACGACTCGGCCTGCTCCTGCCGCCGCTTTGGCTGCCCTCACAAACGCATCCGGCTCGATCCCGGTGGCTGTCTGGAGGTCTTGCCAAGAGATCTGTTGTAGTGCGTTCGTCATGGCGTTGACATACGTCGGATGTCGTTGCGCGAGGTCTGGTTGTGTCAAATTCTGTTCGAGGACGGCCTTCACCAGACCGACGATCGCATGGTGCGTGTCGCTGGTCGGAATACGGAAATGATGATGCGAGAGATTGGCGATATTGCTCATCGTGTCGACGACGGGTTCCAGTGATTCGATCGTGATCAGCGTCGCCCGGCGTTTCTTCACCGCCTCTTTCACTTTGAGGCCGGTGATGGGATTGGTCTCGGTGATGTTCGTGCCGACGAGGATTAGGACATCAGCGTCCAGGATGTCGTCGAAGGTGACGGTCCATCGATGCGTCCCTTGCACGAGTTGCATGGCCTGTAGGCCATTGACGTGGCCATAACGCGCGCTGCTATCGATGTGGTTGGTCCCGATCGCCATACGGAGAAATTTCTGAAACAGATACAGTTCCTCGTTGGTGCACCGCCCCGAAATCAGCCCACCGAAGCTCGGTCCACCATGGGCGGCTATAATCTCGTTCACACGATCCGCAACATATTCCAGGGCTTCTTCCCATGTGGCTTGCACGAGTGCGCCGTGACGCCGAATGAGCGGATGAGTGAGCCGCTGGGGATGACTGGCCGCATGGAATCCAAAAAATCCACGAGCACACAGGTCGCCGTTGTTGCGTCCCGCTCCATGTGCCGAGTTCACCTCAATGAGTTCCTGTCCCTTCGTCTGGACGGTCATTTGACACCCATCTCCGCAGTAGCCGCAGATGGTTTCGGCTCGTTTCAACATCCAGGGCCGATATTCGTACATGGACAGCCGGCTGGTAATCGCTCCAACCGGGCAGATCTGGACGCAGCCTCCGCAGAATTCGCAATCGAGCGGGTGAAAGCCGAAGTGCTTGATTTCCGTCATGGTGCCGCGACCGACCGGGGCCAGCGCTTTGACGTCCATGACTTCATCGCAGTATCGGACGCAGCGGAGGCACTGAACGCAGCGATTCATCTGTGTTTCGATGAGCGGGCTGAAATACTCCTTTTGGAAGACGCGCTTGGTTTCAGTGAACCGACTGGTTGCTGTGTATTGGTGAGAAAAGTCTTGGAGGTCGCATTTTCCACCCTGATCGCAGACCGGGCAATCGAGTGGATGGTTGGCGAGGATGAACTCGAGCACGGATTTGTGCGCGTCGTTGACCACGGTGGTGGCCGTCCGTACGTTCATGCCTTCATCAACCGGCGTGCTGCATGCCGTTTGCAACTTGGGCACCTTTTCAATTTCAACCAGGCACATGCGGCAATTGGCATCCGGCTTGAGTTTCGGGTGATAGCAGAAATGCGGAATCATGACTCCAACACGGCGGGCGGCCTCGATCACCAACGTGCCTTTGGGGACGTTGACCGTCATCCCGTCGATCATGATGCGAACCGTCTGTGCCGTGGGGGTCGTCATCGTCTTGCCACCGGTTCAGGTCTGATTAAATTCGCGGCTTCTGCTTCATTGATGAGATCGACATATTCATGACGCCAGTGCTTGAGCGTGCTTTGAATCGGAGCGACTTCCGCGTCGCCGAAGGCACAGACCGTGCGGCCTGCGATGTTTTTGCATAGATCCAGCAAGGTTTCAAGATCCTCCATCCGGCCACGTTTCGCAAAGATTCTGCGCATGGTCTGGACGAGCCAGGAACTGCCTTCTCGGCACGGGCTACATTTCCCACAGGACTCATGGTAGAAAAATTCCATCAGCCGAAGCGCCGCCCAGACCATGCTGGTGCCTTCTTCCATCACGGTCACGCCGCCGGAACCCAGCATCGATCCCGCCGCCGCGACATGTTCGAAATCTAGTTTCACGTCGAGATGAGCCGGAGTCAGAAACGGCGCTGACGCGCCACCGGGAATAAAGGCTTTCAGGGGCTTATCCGACCGCATGCCGCCGGCATACTCGTACACCAATTCTCGGACGGTCATGCCCATCGGAACTTCGTAATTGCCCGGTCGTTTCACATGTCCGCTCACACAGAAGACTCGAGTGCCGGTGCTCTTCGGCGGCGACCCGATCGCCGCAAACCATTCGGGGCCCCGGTTGACGATGTGTGGGAGGTTCGCCAGTGTCTCGACGTTGTTGACGACGGTCGGCTTGTTGTAGAGCCCATGCGTGGCGGGAAACGGCGGCTTAATGCGAGGAAGGCCACGTTTGCCTTCAAGCGATTCCAACAGGGCGGTTTCTTCACCGCAGATGTAGGCGCCTGCTCCGCGATGCACCCACACGTCGACATTGATGCCGGAGCCTAAAACATTCTTGCCGATATACCCGGCGACTCTCGCTTCGCCGATAGCCTGTTCCAAGATTTTGGAGCCCAGGACCATTTCTCCACGGATATAGATATAGGCGGTTTCTGAACCGATGGCGTAGCAGGCCAACACGATGCCTTCTAAGACTTGATGGGGGTCCCGCTCCATGAGCTGCCGGTCCTTGAAGGTACCGGGCTCGCTCTCGTCGGCATTGCAGCACAGGTAGCGGGGTCCTTGATAATCTTTCGGGAGGAATCCCCACTTCACACCAGTCGGGAACCCCGCGCCACCTCGACCGCGTAGGCCTGATTTTCGGACGATGGCCGTGACGTCTGCTGGGGCGATCTTCCCGAGCGTATTGCGCAAGGCTTGATAGCCGCCCGTTTTTTCATAGTCCGCCAGAGACCCGGTATAGCCGGGTTGCATCATATTTTTCAGAAGAATGAGTTCGTGTTTCGGCATAGGATCGTTAAACGCTAAACGTACAATAAACAGGGGCGTGCCTGGCTCCCCCAACGTCTCACTGCTTACGTCTTCACCGGTTCCGGCCACATGAACGGCCCGCTTTTCAGCGGGCTGGTTCCAGTGGATCGGAGATCGGTCAAAATCAGGTCCAGTTTGTTTTCGGTCAATTGCTCGTAATAGTCCTCGTTGATTTGCATCATAGGGCCGGTCCCGCAAGCCGCCAAACACTCCACCACGCTGAGACTAAACAGGCCATCCGCCGTCGATTCCCCCGGCCCAATGCCCAACTTCGTTTTGATCCATTCGATCACGGTATCCGAGCCGACAAGGGCGCACATGAGGGATTTGCATACTTGAATATGGAACTTGCCCACCGGTTTCAGATTAAACATCGTGTAAAAGGTAATCGTCTCATAGACTTGGGGAGGCGTCAGTCTGAGAAGATGGGCGATCTCCTGCATCGCTGACTCGGTCACATAGCCCTGATCACGCTGGGCGACGTAGAGGAGTGGGATTAACGCGGAGCGCGTAACCGGATAGCGCGACAGAATGTCCTCGATTTCCTTCCCGTATTTGTCCTTCAGCACGTTTCCTCCGCACATTCCTTTACAGAGGCGGCGGCCAGGATGTTCCAAACTGCGCGCATTGACCGAGCACATTCCGATCGTGCGCGGGCAGCGAGCACAGGAACATCCTGGCCGTCATGCCTCATCTATCGCACTCCCCCATGACCACATCGTAGGTCCCGAAAATCGTGATGATATCGGAAATCAAATAGCCACGCGCCATATGGTCGAATGCACCCAGGTGAATGAAAGAAGGAGACCGTATTTTCAGCCGGTAGGGGCGAGGGCTCCCGTCGCTGATGATGAAAAACCCCAATTCCCCCTTAGGCGCTTCGGTCGCGCAATACGTTTCCCCCTTCGGGGGCTTAAACCCTTGCGTAAAGATGACGAAATGGTGAATCAAACTTTCCATATCGCGCATCACTTGCAGCTTCGGCGGCGGAATGTATTGCGGTATATCGGCGATGATGGGTCCAGGCGGCATCTGGTCGAGACATTGTGAGATGATTCGTGCGCTCTGACGCATCTCTTCGACACGAATCCAATAGCGATCGTAGGTGTCGCCGTTTTTCCCGACTGGCACGTCCCAGTCCACTTTATGGTAGACCCCGTAGGGTTCGAGTTTACGCACATCGTAGGACACGCCGGACCCCCGCAAGGTAGGGCCGGTCATGCCGAAATTGATGGCGTCCTCTCCGGAGATGACGGCGATATGCTTGGTTCGTCCTAGCCAAATCCGATTGCTCGCGAGCAGCGAATCGTATTCATCCACCTTCTGGGGGAAGATCTCCAAGAACTCCTTCAGACGGGTCACTAATTCCGGAGTGAAGTCGCTATCCACGCCGCCGATCCGATAATAATTCAAAGTCAGCCTGGCACCACACAGCCGTTCGAACATGTCGAGCAAGGTTTCCCGCTCGCGAAACGTCCAGAAGAAGACCGTCATGGCTCCGATATCCAAGGCCTGGGCGCCCAACCAGAACAGATGTCCCAAAATGCGCTGCATCTCTGCGACAAGGGTGCGGATATACTCCGCTCGCTCAGGCACGGTGATATCGAGGAGTTTCTCAACGGCTCGGACATAGGCGTAGTTATTCGCCATCGCGCAGACATAGTCGAGGCGGTCGGTATGAGGGATGATCTGCATGTAGGCCAGACCTTCGGCCAGTTTTTCCACTCCCCGATGGAGATAGCCAAGATCCGGTGTGGCCTTGACGATCCGTTCTCCATCCAGCTCCAGGACAACCCGCACAACTCCATGCGTGCTTGGATGTTGCGGACCCATATTCAACAACAGTTCTTCCCGCCGGCTTGACGAAGAGCCGTTCGGCTCCAACAGGAATAACTTCCTTTCGGCTTCGGAGACTTCACTTTCGATCTGCTCCACCGGCGGTTCATCCAGACGAGGGATAAAGTCGAACTGACTGCGCCAGCCACGGCCTTCCGTCGGGAAATCCTTCCGTAACGGATAGCCTTCTGCGTAGTCTTCCGGCAGAAGGATGCGGCGCAGGTCCGGGTGGCCTGTAAACCGAATTCCCATCATGTCGTACACTTCCCGTTCCAAGAATGCCGCGCCGCGCCAGACGCTTGTCACGGAATCCAGTGACGGGTTGTCTTCGGTGATCCGTGCTTTCAGGCGGATTCGTTTGCCGTGTGGGAGCGATAATAAAAGATAGATGACTTCAAACCGCTGTTGATCGGATGGATAGTCAGCGGAGCAGATATCGGTGATGTGGTCAAAGCACGCCTCGGGGTCGTCGTGCAAAAACCGGGCGATCTCCAAGATTCTTGATGCAGCGACATGGACGGTCACTTCTGATCGGGCCGTGTCGACATCGACGGAAAGGACCGCTTCCGGGAACTTCTTGAGTAAGGTTTCAATGAGGGATTGCATAAATTCTTGCTACCACTGACAAGCTGACACATCGGAGAGCTGACAGGCGCGAGTACATTACCTGCCAGCTTGTCAGTTACTTCACGAAGACTTTCTCGCGCTGAATCTTCTCCTGTAACTTTAATAATCCATCCAGCAAGGCCTCTGGTCTCGGTGGACACCCGGGCACATAGACGTCGACCGGTATGATTTGATCCACACCCTGAACGACGGCGTAGCTGTTGTAATGATTGCCCGAGGTGGCGCACGAGCCCATGCAGATCACGTACCGAGGTTCGGGCATTTGGTCGTAAATCCGTCGAATGACCGGGGCCATTTTGCGCGAGACCGTTCCAGCGACGATCATGAGATCCGATTGCCTGGGTGAGGCGCGAAAAACCCCGGCGCCGAAGCGGTCCAGGTCGTATCGGGAGGAAACGCTTGCAATCATTTCGATGGCGCAGCAGGCCAGTCCGAAGGTCATGGGCCACAGCGCCGACTTCCTGGCCCAGTTGACGACCGCGTCCAGATTCGTCGTCAGGACATTGGCATCGAATTGTCGCTCTAGGAGGCTCATGATACGTATCTCGTCGTTCGCGAAACGTCGTTCGTCGGGAGCGGAATGCGCAATGCGTGCGCTTCATGCTTCACGAGATACGAACCACGGTTCGGTTTCAATCCCACTCCAACGCTCCTTTTTTCCATGCGTACCAGAATCCCACCACCAGTATGGCGATGAACAGGATCATCTCCACTAATCCAACCAGTCCAAGACTGGTGAAGGCGATGGCCCAGGGAAACATAAAGACAATTTCAATATCGAAGATCACAAACAGCATCGCGATGATGTAATACCGCATCGGAAACTGGACACGGGCGTCCTGAAACAGCGGGCTCCCGCTCTCGTAGGGGGCCAACTTTGCTCGATAGGGCTGATTTGGACGGACGAACCAGCCGAGCAAGAGCGTCAGCGTTCCCAGGGCGATGCCCACGCCGATGAACATGAGGATCGGGACATAGTTTTCCGGAACGGCTGTGTCGCCCATCCAGACCTCAGAACACGTTGCGGAAGGTTGGTGATGCCGTCATGCGTAGTTCCTCAGGCAGCAGATTGCGTTGCCAGTGCTGAACCAAAGAACGGTTTATACTGCAAGCCGTCGAGTTCAGGGCGCGCGAGGCCCTTGTGTTGGATGAGTACCTTGAACGTCGTGCCCATCCCGTTCGGCCTAAGCAGATGAATCGCCGCGTTGAACTCCGGGCTGTCTTGTTCCAACTTCGCAATCATCTGTTCGACTCCGAGTCCCATGAGAAAACTCATCTGGTTCGTGAAGCCGGTCGTCTGGAGTCCCTGTTCTTCACCGGTCGTCGCTAAGCACGAAAAATCCACATGGGCGGTCATATCTTGATCTCCCACCCGGAGGAACGGATCTTCATTGACGGATTGCTGCGAGTAGCAGAGGAATGTCCCACCTTTTCGGTCGGACCGATAGAGGTCCTGTGCCGTGTGGCCATAATCGATGGTGAGTGCAAATCCACGATCCAGATGTTGAGCGACTTGCTTCATCCAATCTAGGGCTCGGAGATTGATCTCGGTTCGATAGCCTTCTGGCCACTCAGGACTCAACCGGTCTAGGTGCACGGCGAGGGCATCGGAGGACAGCGGCTTGAGACATTCAAGGAACTGTCCATCTCGATAGTCCACCCAGAGTTCCTTGATTCCTTCTGCTGTGACCTGGACGCGGTGGACGGGAAACGAATCGACGAGCTCATTGCTCAAGAGCAAACCAGTCAGACCATGAGGAGCCACAGTCGGAAGATCCTCTGCCCATGTCAGGAGGGCTGCTCGATCCAGCCAAGGAGCTAGGTTTCTGCGCTGCATCTCGCGCATGGCCGGGCTTCGGTCGATCAGGACATACCGAAGATGCTGGAAAAACGAACGGTAGCGATGCGCGCACGTTTCTAGAATATGCTTGGCCAGTAGACCTTTGCCAGGCCCCATTTCAACGATGGTAAAGGAAGAGGGTTGGCCGAGTAATCGGTACATTTGTTCGGCTTGTGCGGCCAGAGCTTGCCCAAGGATGGGATGGACATCTGAGCTCGTGTAAAAATCACCTCGCCAGCCGATCCGTTCGTGGGCTGGTGGAGTACTACGCATGTAATAGCCGAATTGTGGGTGGTACAGCGCCAACTCCATGAAGCGTGCGAACGGAATCGGGCCTGACGTAGCGATCTCAGAGGCAATAGTAGCAACAAGTTCCGGGTGCCCTGTGCTCACGGAAAGCTCCAAATTCACCATCCAAGATGAAAAAAGCAACACCCCTAGACTATGGGCATCGTCAGCCCATCGCTTGGTGTCGAAGGGGCCGTAGAGTAGCCTTCGGAAGTGCGTTAAGTCAAGGCGAGATCATGCGGAATCGCCGTACCTAACCATAGAGAAATGAAGCAAGTTTTCTCTGCTGAGCCGCAGGAGACTAGAACGGTCGAGTTGGAGCATTGAGCTAGAAGGACTAACGCGGATGGTTTCCTACGTCCCGTGGCACTTCTTATATTTCTTGCCGCTGCCGCAGGGGCAGGGATCATTGCGGCCAACCTTGTTTTCTGCCCTCTGGGCGGGGGCCTGTGCCGTGATCGGTTCGTCGCCGCGGTTCAAAGTGAGTTTGGGTGGTGGTTGTGAAATAATCGGTTGCGGCGGAGGAGCCGGCTGTTCGCCTTCATGGCGGACGGCCTGCACATGAAAGAGCCGATCAAGCGTGTCGGATTTGACCCGGTCCATCATGCCGGCGAACAGATCGAACCCCTCACGCTTATACTCAATCAATGGATCTTTCTGTCCGTAGCCACGAAGGCCGATGCCGTCGCGCAGGTGGTCCATCCCCAGCAGATGGTCCTTCCAATGATGATCGATGACCTGGAGCATGAACGTTTTCTCAAGAAAGCGCATCAGGTCAGGCCCCAGCTCTTGTTCCTTCTTGGTATAGGCGTCCCGAACCTGGGTACGAAGGTCCTCCAGCAAGGCATCACGTCCGACATCCCGGAGGGAGTCTCCACCGTCATGCTTGCCCTGTGTGATATCCAGGCCGAACTGGCCATGCATGACTTCGGTCAAACCTTTGACGTCCCACTCTTCCGGGTATTGTTCGGGGGGGCAATACACGCTAAGAGACGATTCCACCGAGCTTCCCATCATGTCATGCAGATCGTTGGTCAAGTTCTCTCCGCTCAGCACGGCGCGGCGGTGACGATAGATCACTTCCCGTTGCTTGTTCATGACATCGTCGTATTCTAGGAGTTGCTTGCGGATTTCGAAGTTATGGGCTTCGACCTTCTTCTGCGCATTCGCGATTGCGCGGGTCACCATGCCGTGTTCGATAGGCACTCCTTCTTCCATCCCGAGCTTGAGCATCAACTGAGACACTCGTTCGGAGGCGAAGATGCGCATCAGGTCGTCTTCCAACGATAGGTAAAACCGAGAGGTACCTGGATCACCCTGGCGACCGGCCCGTCCACGAAGCTGATTGTCGATCCGGCGGCTCTCGTGCCGTTCGGTGCCGAGGATGTGAAGCCCTCCTGCCGCGATGACATCCTGCTTATCCTTCTCACAGTCGGACCGGATGCCTTCATAGATTTCGAGCTTGCGGCTCTCGGCGATGTTCTCCTCTCGATAGAGGACTTGCTTGTACATGAAATCAGGATTGCCGCCCAACAGAATATCAGTTCCGCGTCCGGCCATGTTGGTGGCGATCGTCACCGCGCCTTTGCGCCCGGCTTGCGCGACGATTTCGGCTTCTCGCTCATGTTGCTTCGCGTTGAGGACGTTATGTTTCACACCATTGCGGCTCAGCAGGCCCGCAATTTTTTCAGATTTCTCAATGGAAATGGTCCCAACGAGCACCGGCTGGCCACGCTCCTGACAGTCTTTGATCTCTTCGACAATCGCGGCGAATTTTTCTTTCTCCGTCCGATACACCACATCGGCATAATCTTGCCGAATCATTTGGCGGTTGGTGGGGACAACGTTGACGTCGAGGTTGTAGATCTTGGCGAACTCAGCCGCTTCCGTATCCGCGGTGCCGGTCATGCCGCTGAGTTTCTTGTACATGCGGAAATAATTCTGGAAGGTCACGGATGCAAGCGTCTGATTTTCATTGGCGATCTTCACGCCTTCTTTGGCCTCGACGGCCTGATGCAGCCCATCGCTCCACCGGCGGCCCGGCATCAAGCGCCCGGTAAACTCATCCACAATAATGACTTCGCCGTCCTTCACGACGTAGTCCACGTCTCGCTTATAGAGCGTGTAGGCTTGTAACGCTTTCACTACATGGTGAACCATGTCCATGTGGGCCGGGTCGTACAGATTATCCACGCCGAGTAGTTTTTCGACGCGCACATTGCCGTCTTCCGTCAGCGAAGCGGTCTTGGTCTTTTCTTCGATGGTGTAGTCTGTTTCGGCTTTAAGTTGTGGAATGATTGCGTTGATTCGGTAATAGAGGTCGGTGGTCTGGTCGGTCGGGCCCGAGATGATCAACGGCGTCCGCGCTTCGTCGATCAAAATACTGTCGACTTCGTCGACGATGGCGAAGTTCAACTCGCGCTGGACACATTGGCGCAAATCGTTGACCACCAGGTTGTCGCGGAGGTAATCGAATCCGTACTCGTTGTTCGTTCCGTAGGTGATGTCGGCGCGATAGGCTTCCGGTCTAGTGCATGGTCGAAGATGTTGCAGCCGTTTGTCAGACGCGTCATACGTCGGGTCGTACATGAACGATGCGTCGTGCTGAATGATCCCCGTGGACAGCCCCAGTGCATGATAGAGCTGGGCCATCCATTGTGCGTCACGTTTGGCGAGATAATCGTTCACCGTGACCAGATGGGCGCCTTTGCCCTCTAGTGCATTCAGATAGACCGGTAATGTTGCAACGAGCGTTTTCCCTTCGCCCGTTTTCATTTCGGCGATCCGACCCCGGTTGAGAATCATGCCGCCGATCAGCTGCACGTCGAAATGCCGCATGTTGAGCTTGCGGCGGGACATTTCCCGACAGACGGCAAAGGCTTCGGGGAGGATATCGTCCAATGTCTGACCGGCCGCAAGCCGCTTCTTGAAGTCCTGAGTCTTGTCAGCCAAAGCCTCGTCAGAGAGTGGAGTGAGACTGGCCTCTAGGCCGTTGATCTGCTCCACGATTGGTCGTAGAGATTTGATTTCACGATCGTTTTTGCTGCCGAAAATCAGATTGAGTACTTTCGTAACCATAGGGATAAATAGAGAATGATGTAGTGAGATGAAAGTCGTTCTAGATGTATGAGTGTTGGTGCCTTAAATAGCCGAGGCAGTATACAGCATCTTTTCAGTGAATCCTACCTGATCCTCTGGCAGCATCTCTCTTCGGTGGCTTGACAGGTGTTGTTCTGGTCGCCTACTATTTGCGAACTGTTCCATCTATAGCACCAGTAGGTATGTCTAGGTCAATATAGTCCTACTCAGGAAGTGCCTTAATAGCATGGGTCACACATTCCGCAAATTCCTGTCGATGTCTCTTGTGCTATGTGTCCTCGCTATAGGTGGATTGGCTCAAGCGCAATCTGCGGAACATGCCGGGCACCATGCGCAGCATCAAGCGGCGACACATGGGACGTTACTCTGTTCCTGGATGTGTGCCGCCGGTACGGTCCTCGACACCGAAGTTGTCTTGATTCATGCCGAGCGTAACCCCATCGCGCTTGTTTCGATCGTTCATTCCAGCGACTCTTTTTCTGAACCCCTGCGTATCTGCTCCAGCCGCGCTCCTCCATCCTTCTCCTTTTAATCTTTCGTCGATTTAGTCAGAGCCGTTTTGTCGTACGTGACTACGCGACGGTTCTAAACTATGGCGGTTCGAAGGTGTTCCTGGGAGAAGGAGCTTGGTCATGAGGGTTGTCAAGCGGTCCATATTCTCGTTGCTACTGGTGCTGAGCCTATTCCCGTTAGCGTGGTCTATCAATCAGCCGGCTGAAGCGGCCTGTGGATCGGTCACCTGTTTTGTGGTGATCGGTTCCCAGCAGCAGGTGCCGCAGGCCGGGATCCTGACATTCAACACCATGTACAACTATACGCCGATGCGCTTACTTGATGGAACGAACGGGGTGATTCCCGCGATCGATCAAGCCGGGCGGCGCCTCATTCTGGACCACCATCAAGAAGTGCGAACCATTACGCAAACCGTCAACTTTGACTTGAACTACGGCATTACGGATCGGCTGGGTGTGCAGGT
>JAOUHD010000009.1 GCA_029865345.1 Nitrospira sp. | reverse complement strand
GATTTCTATTGTCAGGATTGGCGCGGGCTGTGGAATGAGATGAAGCGCGTCATCCTGTTTTGGGCGAGTCACGGCGTGAGAATCTTCCGCGTCGACAATCCACATACCAAGCCGGTGAGTTTTTGGGGCTGGCTGATCAGAGAGGTGCAGGCGCAGCATCCCGACGTGCTGTTCCTCTCCGAAGCGTTCACCAAGCCGAAGATGATGAAGGCGCTGGCCAAAGCCGGGTTTACCCAATCGTATACCTACTTCACCTGGCGGAACTTCAAGCAGGAATTGACCGAGT
This sequence comes from Nitrospira sp., assembly GCA_029865345.1. Lineage (GTDB taxonomy): Bacteria > Nitrospirota > Nitrospiria > Nitrospirales > Nitrospiraceae > Nitrospira_D. The sequence continues at coordinate 45,303 of JAOUHD010000009.1, read as the reverse complement.
ATATGACGGAGTTGTCCACGACCGAGATGAAGGAGTATTTCCGGCCGAACTTTTTCACGAATACGCCGGACATTTTGCCGGAGATTCTTCAGCAAGGCGGCCGGCCTGCCTTCAAATTCCGGTTGGTCCTGGCCGCGACGTTATCACCTTCGTACGGCATCTACAGCGGGTATGAGCTGTGCGAAAATCGGGCGTTGCCGGGGAGAGAGGAATATCTTGATTCGGAGAAATATGAGATTACGGTGTGGGATTGGAATCGACCTGGCCATATCGTCGACTATGTCACGTTGATCAATCGAATCAGGCAGGACAATCCCGCGCTGCATGAACTGGAGAATCTCGAATTCTACGAGTCCAGTAGCGACCAGGTTGTGTTCTATGGAAAAAGTACAGCCGATAAGCGGAACTCGGTGCTCGTGGCGGTCAATCTCAGCCCGTTCCAGTATCAGGAAGCGCATCTTCGGATTCCGATCGACGCGCTTGGTATCAAACCGGAAGATACCTATCAACTGCACAATGTGATCACTGATCGGCGCGATCTCATGGTAGGCGACAGCTACATTGTCCGATTGGATCCGCAGGTTGAACCGGCGGCAATTTTCGTAGTGCGGCGTTGGACGCATCGAGAACAGGAAGTCGATTTCTTTTCGTGAGGACACCATCGATGGAGCAAGCCGAACAATACACATGGATCCACCAGGCTCTGGTCGCACTGGACGGACAGGGGCGTCGTCCCTTGATCGACTTTCTCCAGAGGCAGCGATGGTTCGGTGGGAAGGGGAAGTCGTTAACTGATGTACGTGTTGCCGATGCGTTTGACCTGTCACCTGGGGGCGGCCGCCGCCTGTTGGCGATGGCGTCGGTCGAGTATCGGGGCGGCGCAAAGGAACATTATGCGATGCCGTTGATGATCAGGCCACGGATGGGGCAGGACGATGCCGGGGCGATCGTTGGGCTGACAAGCGATGCAGACGAGGAGTGGGTCTGTGATGCAACCAGAGATTCAGACACCTGGATCAGTTTGTATGGAACGATGGCGCAAGGCCGTCAATTGGTCGGACAGTTCGGATGTGTGATCGGTCACGTCGTGCCGCAGGGGCGGGAGGAATTGGCCAAGCCCGTGCGCGAGGCGAAGGTTCTGTCCGCTGAACAGAGCAATACGTCGGTGATTTTTGACCGGCGGACGATCGTGAAGTTAATCCGCAAACTGGACGCAGGGATCCATCCCGACAGCGAGATCTTGGAGTTCCTGACGACGCACACAACCTGTCGCGACGTGCCGGCCCTGCTCGGCACCATGACGTATGACAATGATACGGCGGATGAGACGCCACCGGCGACGGTTGCGGTACTCCAGCGATTCGTGCCGAACGTCGGTGATGGATGGTCCTATACGTTGGCCCATCTTGGGAAACTCTTGGATGAAGGCGGTAAGGCTGCCATGGACCGCGGGGACAGCAGCTCGAACGCGGTCGCGGCTATTTCCGGCCCGCTGTTGGCCCAGTTTCGACGGCTCGGAGAGATCACGGCGGGCTTGCATGTGGCGCTGGCTTCTCGGCAGGAACCGGAAGCGTTTCGTCCGGAACCGATCACACTGCGCGATGTTGACCAGTGGAAAGCCGGAATGACGAAGCAGCTCACAGACGTGTGTCACGATTTGCGTGCGCTTCAGCCGGAGCAGCAGTCGGCGGTCGGCTTGATGGGGGACGAGGTGACTGGGTTGGAAACGGCGTGCCGTGACCGGTTCGACGATCTCCGGTTCTTGGCTCAAGGAAGGGCGGCAAAGACCCGCCATCACGGAGATTATCATCTCGGTCAAGTGCTCAAAACGACCGACGGTTTTGTGGTGATCGATTTCGAAGGGGAGCCTGCCAGACCGCTTGAGGAGCGGCGTGCCAAGGTCTGCCCCTTAAAAGATGTCGGGGGAATGCTGCGCTCATTCAATTATGCGACGCACGCCGTCTTGAAACAGCGCCCGGAGGTGTCTTCAACGGATGTCGAGTTGCTGAGGGAATGGGAAGGCGCCGTTCGCGCCTCCTTTCTTGATGGCTACGGTTCGGTTGCTCAACCGGGTGAGGCGGTCTTTTTACCGGGGGCCTGGGACGAGGCGGTCCAGGTTATTCGCGTGTACGAACTCGATAAGGCCCTCTATGAATTGCGGTATGAAATGAGGAATCGACCGGATTGGTTGTCGATCCCGCTCCAAGGAATCAAGCGTTTGATTCAGAGTGTCTAGCGTGACGTCGGGGAAGGACGGGCATGGCCTATAAGCCGATCGGAGACTACGGAGTCATCGGAGACCTCCACACCGTGGCCTTGGTGGGAAAGGATGGGTCGATCGATTGGTGTTGCTTCCCACACTTCGATTCACCCAGCTTATTTGGAGCGCTGTTGGACGACCAACGGGGCGGTCGATTTCGCATCGCTCCTCAGGATGACGGGAAGAGGCAGCAGCTGTATCTTCCAGAAACGAATGTGCTGTTGACCCGGTTTCTGCATTGCGACGGGGTGGCCGAGCTGACGGATTTTATGCCGGTTGAAGGAGACGAACCGGGAACCCGGCCGAAGCGGCACCAGATCATTCGTATGGTGACGGTGATCAGAGGCAAGATACGGTTTCGACTGGAATGCCGTCCTGCGTTCAACTTTGGCAGAGATGAACATACCGTGCTGCTGCGACCGGCGGGCGCGGTATTTCGATCGGCCTCGATGAAAGTGGGGTTAGTGAGTCCGGTGCCGCTCGTGACGAATCAGGGAGCCGTGGAGGCGGAATTTACGTTGGCCGAAGGGCAGCAGCTCACATTCTTTCTTGAACAATTGGAGATGGCGGTTGCCGAGGACCTGCTGGACGCACCTCAAACCGGAGCAATTGCCTTGCGCGATACGATCGACTTCTGGCGCACATGGTTGGCACAGTGTTGCTATACCGGGAGATGGCGTGAAATGGTTCAGCGTTCGGCGTTGACGCTGAAACTCTTGACCTATGCGCCGACCGGTGCGATCGTGGCCGCGCCGACCACCAGCCTGCCTGAAGCGTTGGGCGGTGTCAGGAATTGGGACTACCGCTACACGTGGATTCGGGACGCAGCCTTTACCCTGTATGGACTGTTGCGCCTCGGCTTTTCCAAGGAAGCGGGACGATTCATGCAGTGGCTGGAGGCCCGCTGTCGCGATTTAAACCCTGATGGCTCACTGCAAGTGCTCTACGGAATTGATGGGCGTCGCATCGGACACGAAGAAATCCTGCTGGATTGGGAAGGCTACCAGGGATCGCGGCCGGTCCGCGTCGGCAATAGCGCGGCGCCTCAACGGCAATTGGATATGTACGGCGCGCTGATGGATGCGGCCTATCTCTACAATAAGTACGGGTCACCCATCAGCTACGACAGTTGGATGGGCCTGTCTCGTCTCCTGGACTATGTCTGTGCCAACTGGGACCAGCCGGACGAAGGGATTTGGGAGGTGCGGGGCGGACAGAAGCAGTTCGTCTATTCGAAAGTCATGTGCTGGGTTGCGCTTGACCGTGGGATTCGCCTGGCGGACAAACGGGGGTTTCCCGCTGATCGCGCCAAGTGGATCGATATGAGAGACCGGATTTATTATGACGTCATGCAACGTGGGTGGGATCACGAGCGCCGTTCCTTCGTCCAGGAATATGGTGGTCGGGCGCTGGACGCCAGCGCGTTGGTCATGCCGCTGGTGTTTTTTGTGTCGCCGACGGACCCGCGGATGCGGTCGACGATCGAGCAGCTCCAGTCACAGCTCGTCTCCGACGCCCTCGTGTTTCGGTATCTTCAGGGTGAAGCCGCCCCAGACGGTCTTCCTGGCCAGGAAGGGACCTTTACGCTCTGTTCATTCTGGCTGGTCGAGGCTCTCACGAGAGCGGGTCGTCTGGAAGAGGCGCGCCTGATTTTTGAAAAGATTTTGAGCTACGCCAATCACCTGGGCCTCTATGCGGAAGAATTATCTGTGACAGGCGAGCATCTGGGTAATTTCCCTCAGGCGTTCGCCCATATCGGGCTGATCAGTGCCGCGTACAATCTGGATCGGGCGTTGAGTTCGCCGCGGACTGTGTCGGTCTAGTTATGCTGCCGAATGAAGAAGGGGGGATCGTGACAACCACGCCTGTCGATACAACATTCCGATTCATCGGATGCAGTGAAATTCAAGAGATTCTTGGGAAACAGGCTACGGACGAACGCCAGTTGGCGGAGATGCTGGAAGAAGTCCCGCTCGACTCGGTGTATTACCATACACACAGCTATTTTCTTCGGACCCGTTTTATCGAGCGCACCTATCCGAACGACTTCGCGCAATGGGCGGCCCAGCAAGTCCAGGATCATGTTCTTGCCGAGCGACTGTCCGTGGTGGATCCATTCGATTTTCAGAGTTTGGAGACGCTTCGGGAAGAATTGATTTCCCTGATTGACGACCATCTATCCGGCATGATGACGGTTCCGCGTGCAGGGTTTGGGACGCCGTTCTACTTCAACCGATCGCGTATCTTGGAGGTCCCCACCGGATTAGAGGTGCAGACGCTTCGCGAGTTCCGCGATACTATTTCGGACGTCGATTCCAGTGCCATTTATTTTCACGTGTTCGAAGCGCACTTACGGTTGCAGCGTGAAGAGAACGATTTTTCCGCCTGGTTCAGGGGAAGTCTGAAGTTGCCGGATCTGGCCGATCGGATGAAAGCGTTGAACCCCTATCTCGGCAGTCTGGAACGACTGCGTTCGAACGTGCTCACCATGTGCGATGAACAGTTGGCGAAATCAGCCTGAACATAAAAGGAATAGGCGATCGGACTATGTTGAGCGCAGATCCCCTCTGGTACAAAGACGCGGTGTTTTACGAGATCCACGTGAAGGCCTTTGCCGACGGTAATGGAGACGGGATCGGTGATTTTCAAGGCTTGATCGGGAAGCTGGATTACCTCCAATGGCTCGGTGTGGATTGCCTATGGCTGCTCCCCTTTTATCCCTCGCCGTTGCGGGACGATGGGTACGATGTGGCTGATTTCCTCAGTGTGGCTGAACAATACGGTACGACAGAAGACGTACGCCGTTTTCTGGACGAAGCGCACCGGCGGGGTATGCGCGTGATCGTCGATTTGGTGTTGAATCACACCTCCGATCAGCATCCGTGGTTTCAAGAAGCACGGCAATCGCCTCAATCGCTCAAACGCCACTTCTATGTCTGGAGCGACAACGATCGCAAGTACGGCAAAGCTCGAATCATCTTTATCGATACGGAAAAATCAAATTGGACATGGGATTCGGAGGCGAAAGCGTTCTACTGGCACCGATTCTTCAGCCATCAGCCGGATTTGAATTATGACAACCCGGAAGTTCGGCAAGCCATGCTCGAGACGATGGCATTTTGGCTTGATCAGGGACTGGACGGATTCCGCTGCGATGCGGTGCCGTACTTATTTGAACGTGAGAGCACGATTTGTGAGAATTTGCCCGAGACGCACGATTATTTGAAGGACATTCGTCGCCGTCTCGATGAGACGTATCAAGGGCGCATTCTCCTGGCCGAGGCGAATCAATGGCCGTCCGATGTGCGACCCTATTTTGGAAACGGTGATGAATTTCATATGGCCTTTCACTTTCCGCTCATGCCGCGGCTTTATATGGGCGTGCGGAGTGAAACACGCGATCCGATCGTCGACATGTTTACCCATACGCCTGAGATCCCACCGAACTGTCAGTGGTGCCTCTTTCTCCGCAATCACGATGAGCTCACGCTTGAGATGTGTTCCGGCGAAGAACGGGACTACATGTATTACACGTACGGTCGCGATCCGAAGATGAGACGAAATATCGGCATTGCGCGGCGGCTTGCGCCACTCTTGGATAACGACCGGCGCAAGATCGAGCTCCTCAATAGTCTGGTCTTCACGATGCCCGGCAGCCCGATTATTTATTACGGGGACGAAATCGGCATGGGAGACAACATCCAACTGAAAGACCGGGACGGGGTGCGAACGCCCATGCAGTGGACCATGGATCGGAATGCAGGATTTTCGACGTGCGATCCGGCGCGTTTGTATTTACCGCTGGTGGCGGATCCAACCTATGGCTATCAATCGATCAACGTGGAGTTCCAGAAAGAGATTCCCCATTCGCTGTTGCATTGGATGAAGCGGATGATTGCCGCACGCCGGCGGTATCCCGCATTCGGACGAGGGACGATGGCGTTTCTGCAGTCGGCGAATGACAAGGTTCTAGCTTATGTGAGACGGCACGAGAACGTTGTGCTGTTGCTTGTCCATAATCTGGCCGGGTCGGCACAATCGGTGGAGCTGGACCTCAAAGAATTCGCCGGCTCTATGCCGATTGAACTGTTGGGCGAGTCGCCATTTCCTCAGGTGACAGATCGTCCCTATGCACTCACACTGGCGCCCTACGGCTATTACTGGCTGAACCTCAAACCGGAGCATGCCGGGATGGAACCCTATGGGATCGAACTGTCGGCGCTGTAAAAAGATGCCCGCGTGACCGTTGTGGATGTCGATGACTAGGGGTGCTCAATTGACGGGGGAGCAAGGTCGATGATCAGAGAGTTGGAACAATATCGCGAGGTGGCTCCGAAGGGGGCCATCGACTTCTTATATCGATTGAGTGATTTGGTGCAAGGCAAGAGGTTTCTCCATGTCAGCGCCGTACGCTACGGCGGCGGGATGGCTGAAATCTTGCGACGAATCGTGCCTATCATGAAGGCAATGGGAACCGAGGCGCGCTGGGAAGTCATTGCCGGCACGCAGGAGTTCACCGATGTCACGCGCCGGATTGCCGACGGCTTGCAAGGACGTGAGGAGACCATTACCGACGAGATGTACCAGATTTATCTGGATGTCAACGCCAGGAATGCCAAGGTCTTGGATCTCGATGCAGACCTCGTCTTTGTCCACGATCCGCAACCGGCTGCGCTCGTCGATCATCGTAAAGGTGGCAAGTGGGTCTGGCGTTGCCACCTGGATGCCGGTCTGCCTCATCGCCCGGTGTGGAGTCGGTTTCGTCGACATGTGTTGAAATATGACGCGGCTGTCTTTTCACTGCCTGGATTTGCGCAACGTCTGCCGATTCCGAAGTTTCTGCTCTACCCCTCAATCGATCCACTGACGGAAAAGAACCGTGAACTCTCACGCGCCGAGGTCACGCAGGTCCTGGATCAATTCGGCATCGCCCGAGGGAAACCGATCCTCCTGCAGGTCGCGCGGTTTGACCGGTACAAGGACCAGATCGGCACGATTCGCGCCTACCGGATGGCGAAGAAACACCACCACTGTCAGCTTGTCTTGGCCGGCAGTGGTGTGCTGCATGATCCGGAAGGGGAGGCCGTGCTGGCCGAGGTGCAGCAGGCGGCGGAGGATGATCCAGACATTCATGTCCTCCAGTTGCCGCCGGAGGCCGACCACGAAATCAATGCCTTGCAGCGAGGTGCCACGATTGTGATCCAAAAGGCCCTCAAAGAGGGATTTGGCGTGACCGTATCTGAGGCAATGTGGAAGGGAAAGCCGGTCATCGGGGGAACCGCCGGCGGGGTGTCCACCCAGATTGTGAACGAGGCGACCGGGTTCATCGTCCATTCCGTTGAAGGGGCAGCCTTCCGAATCCGCTATCTCCTGAGCAATCCCGGCGTGATAAATCGGATGGGTGCGATGGCGAAGGAGCATGTCAGGCGAAACTTCCTGATCACGAGGCATTTGAGCGACTATTTCACAATCCTGAATATTCTCAGCTCCGAGTAATTCCACTCGTCGTCTGAGCAATCGTTTATGTTCCTGGGGGGTATCGGTGGAAGACTCATTTCTTCCGGAGTCGGCCCGTACATGGCTGGAAGGGGCAGAACCGGTCGATCTTGTTATCGGTCTGCTCACGTTCAACGATGCGACGACTGCGCCGTCGCTTGTACGCGCGATGATTGAGGGCTGTGCCCGCTCCCTTCCGCAGCAGCGCATCCTCGTGGTGAACTGTGATGCCAGCTCGCAGGATGGAACGACCCAGGCCATTGCGCACAGTGTCGGCGAGGCGGCACGCCTCTGGACGATCCAGCATTCTGTTCCTGGCTTATCCTACAAGCTGGCATCGGAGTCCGGTGTGCCGGGGCGCGAGTCAGCCGTCCGCATTCTCGCCACCGTGACGGACAAGCTCAACGCGGCTGCCTGCGTGGTCATTGACGGGAACCTGAAATCGGCGGACGCACAATGGCCGGAGCTCCTTCTCGATCCGATCATCAGTAAAGGGGTCGATTGCGTCCTGCCTTGGTTCCTGCGCAATCGGTACGAAGGGACCCTGACGAATACCCTGCTCGCCCCGTTGACGGCCGCCCTATACGGGAAGCGCATTCCCTATCACTTGGGGGGCGCCTACGCCTTTTCGGGCAACATGATTCGTTCGACATTATTGCCGCAGCCGTGGGATGAAGGGATCGCGCGCTACGGGATCGACGGATGGATAATGGCGCTGGCGGCTGCCGAATCCCTTCAGATATGTCGTGCGGGGCTTGGGCCGCGCCTGCAGCAGGCCAAGCCGATGGGCGAGTTAGCCGATCTGGTGGCCCAGTCGGTCGGCTGTCTCTTTTATCTGATGGAGCGTTATCAGGAGAAGTGGGAGACCGTAAAGGACTCGGGGCTCGTCCCTACGGTCGGCCCTTCCATGGGATTGGGCACAGCGACCGGATCGATCAACGTGGAGCGAATGGTCAACGGATTTCGCCAAGGGCTGCGTGATTTGCTTCCGGTGTGGCAGATCATTCTGCCCGCCGAGACATTCCAACAGGTTCTGGAGCTCGGGGTTGAAGACACGGATGGCTTTCGTTTTCCTCCCAGCCTGTGGGTCCAAGTCGTCTACGACTTCGCGTTGGCCTATCATGACCGCCTGTTGCACCGCGAGCATCTGCTCAAGGCCTTGACGCCCCTGTATCTCGGGTATACCGCGTCTTTCGTGATCGGGACGCGCGCGCAGGGTGTCGAGCAGGTCGAGCGAGAACTTGCGCGCCTGAACGATCACTTCGAGACCATGAAGCCGTATCTGATTCAGCGATGGAGGTGGAGCGATGAGTAATATGTGGGGCGATGCGATGATAGAAGCTTTTCAAGAGATGATGAAGCGCATGGCCCTGCTGCTGCCCAAGCTGCTCGCCTTGATCAGTTTTGTGATACTGGGCTTTGTCGTCGGTTTGGTGGTCAAGGCCATCTTGGTCAGAGTGCTGAAGGCGGTACGGCTCGACATGCTCAGCGAACGCTGGGGCGTACAGACTGGACTGAATAATGCTGGCCTCAAGCAGCCACTGTCGGATGTTGTGGCCCGAGTGGCATTCTGGATGGTGTTCGTCATGTTCGTCTTTATGGGCATTGATGCGTTGGATCTGCCGGCCACGGCAGAATTGATGGGACGCCTCATGGGGTTTTTGCCCAGCGTGATTGCTGCTGGATTACTGCTGTTTGTGGGAATTCTCCTGGCGAATTTCGTTGCCGAAGCAGCCCTCATTGCTGCGGTCAATGCGCAAATTCAGGAGGCCAGGGTCATCACGGGGCTCGTGCGGTGGAGTATGTTGTTGTTCACCGCCTCCATGGTCCTGACCCAGCTCGGCATTGCCAAGGAAATCGTGGTCTCGGCATTTTCAATCATCTTCGGTGGTGTGGTTATGGCACTCGCCATCGCGATCGGTTTAGGAGGACGGAACATCGCCAGAGATGTCATGGAGCGTCGGTGGCGGAAAACGAAGGACAAAGAAGAGCGAGACGAGATAGTGCACCTCTAGCAGGCTGCAGGACAATTCATTGTGCTCCTGTTGCCGCGACAGGTTCTAGGGTTTGGACGCCACCAACTCGCTGCGCAGGATGCTCCAAAAGGCCGTCCGCAAGGGCGCAGCAAGCGAAGAGGCGAGAACGTTGTTGGTGACCTTGTTCAGCATCCTACAAGGAGAGCGTCATGCGGGTTCAACGGACTCCGCAGACTGGAGTGCGGGTGGAGAACCGGATTGTCAGTGTGGTTCTGTGGTGCCGTGCCAAGGAAGCGCGCGCCTCCTTGGCACGGGTGCTCTGGGTCGGGGTCATTCTTCTCCTCTCCGGCTGTATGGGATTACGAGACCTCGACAAACCATCGAGGACTGCTTTTACACAACTACTCCTATCTCAGGCATTGGAGCGAGGTTTGGAACCTGTCAGTTTGCCGTTGCCTACTGGCGCGACCATTCAGGTGGAAGCGGTCGGATTAGCCCGTGATAATACGTTCACGCCGGATCAGGAATATGCCCGCCAGGCGGTTTCCGTGTACCTGGCAAGACAGGGATTCCGCCTGGCAAGGGGAGGAGAAGCGTCCACGTATCACATCAAGGTTCTCCTACAGACGTTCAGTACCGAGCAGGCAGTTCAGTTCTTCGGTCTTCCGCCTCTTCAAAGTATTTTCCTGCCCTTTCCAATTCCGGAATTAGCGCTCTATAAGAGTGTTGCGGAAAAGGGGATTATTCGTTTTTCTCTTACCGTATTTGATCGGGCAACGGGTAGGGTGGTCAGTTCGAGTCCTTGGTACGATGCCTCCACGTTCTATAACCAATACCTGATCATGTTCGTGGTACCCTTTCGCCTGACCAACCTGGAGTTTGCTGAATGAGAGAGAGTAGCCGGGCCACGGCAATGGGATCGCTTTTCCTTAGAAGACATTTGCTTGCGGGTGTCCTTGCATGCCCCGTCATGTGTTTCTTTGTTCTCTTTCAACTCCAGGGCTGCACGCCGTCGAGGGATTTCGTGGCGTTGGAGATTCGCAAGGCCCGGCCGGTTCTCAAGAGGACTGTTTCCGAGGTCGAGCGGCTGAAGGTGGCGGTCGTCCCCTTCGAGGATCGTCGCGCCGATACTCGTCGTATCGGGACGCAGCGAAGTTGGCTGGGCACTCTCACGGCGTGGACGGTTGTCGGAGATGATGTGGGGGATATAGTTGCCGAGGTCATTGTCGATCACCTTCGGCGGGCGTTCGGTTGGGAGGCATGGATTGTCAGACCCGGAATTCTCCAGCCTGACGGGGGCGCAGATATTACCATCACTGGAACCGTTCTTCTATTCGAGGCAAACGCTGCTCCCGGGTTTGGAGATACCAATCTTGCTGTGACGACTCACCTACATCTGAAGGCCACAGAGATCGTCAGCCAACGGGTCACGAGCGAAACGATCGAGGAGACTGTGACCCAACGGGTGTTTGGGTTCGAACCTCGAGATCTTGAGTTCCTGATTAATTCAACGCTTCGGAGACAGATGGATCGCTTCCGCCTTCATCTCTACGATGTCGGCCTCATCCGGTCGTAAGACAAGTTGTCCCGCACGCCACGGCTTCTGTGGTCCTTGCAGTTCGTGCGTCGAGGGCAGGAGGGTTCCCTGGTGAATTTAAACGTTGGAGTGCCACGACGAGTCCAAGATCCTCCACGGTCGTTTGATGGAATCGCTAGGCGAGATCGCGGACTTCATCGATCAATTCACTGACATGACGCCGGATCGAGCGGATCCGTCTGCGGACGGCGTTCGAAGAGGCGGGAAGGTTCCGACCCAGTGCATCAAGGTGCAGACCGATGGCTCCGAGGCGTTGGTTCACATCGTCGTTGAGATCGCGCGCGATGCGACACCGCTCCTCATCCTGTACTGTCAGGAGCTTGCCGGCCAGCGTGCCAAGATCTTCCCCCTGGCAGTTGCTTGTCTGCTGGGTTGTTCAAGCCGACTACCTTGAAGTCCATAGGATCCTGTTGGTTAGCAGCTATCTCCATGAGTAGGCCCTTGTGATTACGATACTGGGCGTAGAATCCTTACGCCACTCTTGTGGGGAGATCTATGGGATAATGCCGATTCTGTTGATGGGTGCTAACGACGGCTGAGATGTCGCTGCATTGTGAATATCGGATCGCGGAGGTATGCGGGGGCTAGTGAAGCTCAGCCCGTTCGGTCATTCTGCAAGGTGGTCAAGAGCACCATCACGTCACCGGCTTCGAGCTGTGTACCATTGTCCAACTCAGATAGCGGCAACATCCGTTGACCTCGGTAGAGGCGTAACAAGAGATCGGGTTTCAGAACAGCGGGAGACTTGCCGACTTCGTTGGGCCGAAAGGGGGCGTTCCACAAGTCTGATATTTCCATCGGCCGTGAGCAAGTCGTCCAGGTAGTGCACCATGTGACCATGATCCACGGCTGCGGCCAGAATGTAGCCGTCGAACGTGGCCGGTGAAACGATGGCATCGGCGCCACCTTGCTTGAACAATTTGACGTTTTCCTCTTCTTTTGCGCTAACGATCAACCTGACGGTACGGTTCAGATGCCGCGCGGTCAATAGGATCAGGGCAGTCGTGTCGTCGCATCCAGCCGTAATAATCACCCCCTTGGCACGTTCGATGACCGCATCCCGCAAGACAGCTTCCTGTGTGGTATTGGCGTGAATGGCGGCAACGCCGAGTGAACCAGCCAACCGAACGCGATCTTCTTTCTCGTCAATCACGAGCAGTTGATCCGCCGGTGTCCCACGTGCCTAGAGTTCTTTCGTCCCTGAGAAACCGATATGGCCGAAGCCACAGACGATGAGATGGCCCTTCAAGGTCGTGTGAAGCTTCGCCATACGGTACCCCTTCATATCCTGCGGATGATCAATTGATAGGCGGTGCCGAGGAACAGAAACCATAGTCCAAAACGGATGGGCGTAATTACCAACGCATCAAGCAGTCTGGCGTGCGTGGAGATCGGAACGATATCGCCATAGCCTACTGTTGTCACCGTGATCATCGTGAAATAGACCACATCGCTGAACGACATCTCGCCGTCCGCCTGGTCGCGAAGGCCACCACCATAACAGGCCGAAGGCGACAAGGAATAACATCGCGGCAATGACCAGTCTGGTTGCCAAAATCTGCACGGGAGAGAGTTCATAGAGTATGACCACCAGACGAGGGACCTCAAGAGACCGTTTTCTCCGTAGAAGAAACCGACCTCGCTCAAGCACACTTCGCTCGTGCAGGAGGTTCATGCAGAGGACCTTTTCAGATACCGACTGCAGACGTTCATGGTCATCCGATGATAGCGATATGCCAAGCTGGTTCACAAATTTGACTCAGGAGGACGAGTGGGTTCATGGGCAAGGCTGAGTTGCTGTTCCAGCTCGCGGATCCGTTCTCTTTGGGAGTTGACCGTCGATTCGAGGGATCGTCTCGTGCGGCTACCTTTCCAACGGCCTCCCAGGGAGGCGAGCAAGGCCAGAGTCACGCCGATTCCTGTCGAACCGAAGATGACCAGTACCAGCGACGTCTCATACTCCCACAGGAGGAATTTGATCATGACGGAATCCGTGTTTTGAAGTGCAAAGACTGCCGTGGCCAGCGCGAGCAGAAAGGCAAGTATCAGGGTGTTCATGGTAGTCGTTCCCACAGTGCCGCGACTCGTTCCCATCCATACACTCGGCGCGCCGCATTCCCCTTGAAGACGCCCGATTTTTCCAGAAGCACACCTCTGGTCCTGTCACTACTCTTTCCCACCAACTTCAACCCGTTCCACGAGGGGGTTCTCAACGAACGGTGCGTATCCTCTCAGCTTGATCGTGGCAGCATATCCTTCTGCGATGAGGAGATCTATCTCATCGATGTTCTTGGTGAAGGTGGCCAGGAGCACCCCTTTGGACGTGGAGAGCGTCAGGAGTAACCGGGCTGATTCACGCTGTTTCTTGACGACAGTTCCTCCGACAGACTCCATCTGGTCGATGGGGAAGAATTGCCCCGTATACGAAGCCAGCAGGTCAGGGGCTGCAAGGTTCGTGACGACCGCGGTAAGAAAGCCGAGCAAGAATCCACCGATGAGACTCAGCCAAGCTTTCATGGGCGGGCTCCCGGCTCAGGAGGTGTTGAGGGTTTATCGGTATCGTCTGGTGATTGTCCCTCACGCCCTCTGATGAGTTGTTCCAGACGCCGCAAGGCGTCGGCAGTGGTCTCCCTGGCTCCCTTGGCAACATCCTCGGTCTTTGAACTGAGGACGTCAATCTGGCGGTGAAGATCTTTGACTCCTCCTGTCCGTTGGAGGGCAATAAACGCCATCACGATCGCGATGAGTGAGAGGAGAACGGCGAAGACATCCATATGAATCCTCCCTTCAGCTAGTGAACAAGTGGTTCGAGCCTGCCAGGAATTATCCTTCTGCGAATACCTTCCTGGTGACCGAATCAGTATTACATGGGCAGAGAGGCTTAAAACAGCCTCGAGTTGCATTATTTCATGGGAAGATGAGCTATCCTTATGGATGGATTTCTCAAGCAAGAGGGTTGCTGGCTGGCTCAGTCCCATTAGGATCAAGGCCGGCTCAGCGACGTTGATCTGGCTCCTGAGCTGATACCTGTCGCACGTTGAGTGTGCCGCTCTTGATATGGAGATCTCGCTGTGGGAACGGGATCTCGATGCCTTCTTCTTTGAAGGCCCGGCAGATCGAAAAATACAATTCGCTGCGCAACACCCCGGGAATCGTTGAGAACTCTCTCGTCCACACCCGGAGTACAAAGTTCAACGAGCTGTCTCCAAACCCATCTAAGAGCACAGACGGTCCTGGTTCTTTCAGAACTCCTCGATGAGCCTGCGCGACCTCAAGCAGTATCCGGCGGACCTGCTCAGGGTCTGAACCGTACGAAACCCCGATGGGAAAGTTGAATCGGACGTCGCGATTCGTATAACTCCAATTGACGACCTTCGAGGAGATGAAGTCGGCATTTGGGACAATGATGGCGATGTTATCGTTCGTCACGATCGTGGTGGCGCGTGGCGAGATATTGACGACGTCGCCGTGTACGTCGCCTACTTCGATGCGGTCTCCGACCTTGATCGGTCGCTCCAGCAGGAGAATGATCCCGCTGACGAAGTTGTTGGTGATGCTCTGCAGTCCGAATCCCACTCCGATGCCGAGCGCACCGAAGAGCACCGTCAAGGTACTGAGGTTGATCCCGGCTGTCTGGAGGATGATAACCAGACCAATGGCCACCACAATATACCGAACGATGGCCCCTATGGCGTGTCTCACACCGAGATCGACATGGCTTCGGGAGAGCAGCCCTTCGACGATCCATGTTTTCAGTTTGGCGGTGGCATAAAAGAGCGCCACCACCAGAACCGTCAGATACAGCATGGTGCCGAGGGTAATGGTCGTCTTGCCGACCGAATACAATGGGATCTGGGACAATGTATCCAGCGGTCGTAAGAGATCAGTCAGCCAATCCATCGCGATGCCTCCATAGCCTATGGCGATCAACGATCGATGAACCAAATCAACGAAAAGAGCAAGAGGTGTTGTCTGGGGGTTAGTCCGATCATGCCGGGGCTGAACAAGTCGCCCGTGAAGAACCCGCCACGGGCACCACGGGATTCGTCGTATCGGTGTTCCAGTCGAGCCAGGATCGTATGAAGTGTGAGGGGCAGTCGATATTCTAAAGTCGACGTGATGGCCTTGATGAATTGTTCGGAGCCGGTGATCCGGCCATGACGATCCCAATAGAACTCCGGACGGAGCGCCACGCTCCAGGGGCCGGTGACGTTCCAGTGTGCATAGAGCGCTCCTGCTGTCCAGAAGGTCCGAGGGTGGCCAGTTTGCTCGGCTGCGTTTTCAGTCCCGATGTCATAGGATGCCGCCAGTGTGAAGGGCCCATCCTTCCATTCGATGATGCTGTCGGAAAAGAATCGCCAGAACTCGAGAGCCGTGTGTGACTGGTCGGGACCGTAGTACAGGTTCTCAGTCATGGTCAAGCGGGAGGAGGGTTTCCAGACAGACTGCATGCCGTAGCTGGGCTGGTTGTTGATGTGAGAGAGGTAGTTGTATCCGTTGATGACGTAGAATCCGACCTGCCACGATTGACTCATCGGATAAGTCGCACCGAGGCCGAATACGAAATAGGGCGCATTGTCGGCCATGTAGCTACGAGTGTAATTCAGGTTGTATCTGGCGTAGATCGATTGGTAACCGATGTAACTGTTTAAAAGGCCTGCCGTCACTTTCAACCCATTTCCAATCGGGGCCAGGAACGAGACACTCGCTCGAGAAAAATGTTTGAGCTGTGTCGCATGGTCGATAGGTCTGTCACGTTCTGGAATTGCGGGAGGTACGAGCCCCTCCGTGTCGTTGCCTTCTTGCAGGCCGAATTCAAGACCCCAGCGCGAACGCTCGGATGGATCCTTTCTCACGTACCCGACCGCCATGTTGAGGGCCGGCTCATTGACGCCGGGAGTTGTGGTCTTGGACCGCCAAAGATGGTTGCCTGGAAAGTTGAAATCAACCGCATAACTCAGGTCGATTGATCCTCCATAGTGCCAGTCGGATGCTGTTGGCTCTTCGCTGAGGCTTGGGTTGGCCCCGAGGAAAACTGAAAATATTGTAAAGCACACCGCTGTCCACTCCGACCAGCCTAGCATTCCGCTGACACGCTTGTTTGGCGAGTGGTGCGCCGATGAAGCCGTCAGTCTGATCGTGAAATGGAATAGGCCTTGCACCTAAGCCGGTTCCAGTGCAACTCCGTCTGAAATCAAGCGCTGCCGCCCTTCGTTGTTTCAACGAGTTTGACGTTGATTTCAGGAGTCTCAACGAGATGAAAGGTTGCAGATGCCAGGGCCACGCGTCCCAATGTCTGGTCCACGTCCTCGAGAACGCGTGTGAATAGAAAATCCTTTGTGATTCGTCGCTTTTTATAGTCCACAACGTAGCGCAGGGTGAATTCCATCCAGTTATCGTTGGCGACCAAAAACACGCGAGGATCAAGCTCAGCGGGCTCAACCTGATACTGCCGAATCAGCGTCGCCCAGCTTATCTTGGCCTGCTGGGCATATTCTCCAGTGATGTCAGAGAGTATCCGCTGAAAGATATCTCGTGCGAGGCGGTGGTCGCTGCCGTGTTTCACAGGGATGGCGATTTCGTCCCAGAGAAAGGGGAAGTCTCCGGAGTAATTGAAGACGGGTTCTTTGAACACGAAACTATTGGCAATTTTGACAATACGACCATTATAGAGGTCCGCGTTCACCCATTGGCCGATTTCCATCATGGTCGTCCGCAACATGCCGATATCGATCACGTCACCTTTGATTCCACCCAATTGGATACGATCACCTGTGTTGTAGAAATTGCCGAATGAGATGGCAACCCACCCGGCCAGGCTGGCGATGACCTCTTGTAGGGCAAAGGCTATTCCAGCGCCTGCAACGCCAAAGGCGACCGCCATTTTGCCAAGACGGTCGCTGAAGATGAGGGAGATGATAATCAATGCCGTGAAGTAACCTAAAAAGGTCACAAGCTTCCTGGCTCTGTACAAGTTGCCTGGCTCCTGCACATACCGGTTCAGCATTGTTCGGGATATCCGCACCATTGCCCAGACGAAGAAGATGGCAACTGTGGTGGAAACGGTCTTGCCGATCGTGGGGTCGAACAGCCAGCTCTCCACGAAGTGTTGTACGGAGGTCATCATGGTGCGGATTCCTCTTTGGCGCTCTTAGTATCTTTTGAACCACCGAACAAGCCGTCCAACGGACCAATTCTGAACGCCGGAGCTTGGTAACCTTTAGGCAAATATTGGTCGGGAATTGTGGTCTGGTTGCCATCACGGATTTGGGTGTAGTGAGGCGACATAATCTCGACTCCGGCCTCATTGAACTGGTCCTGGATATGTTGGTGGAGTTCCGAGTAGATGGTGGCCATCTTATTCGGAGCGCCGGTATAGGCGTTGATTTCATACCTCACATAGAAATCATCCAGGCTGGTTTGCAAGACGAAGGGCTCCGGTGTTTCCAGAATATGCCTCGTCTGCTTGGCCGCCGCAATGAGCAGCTCATGGACTTTCTGCCACGGTGCGTCATAGCCGATGGTCAGGCTTGTATGGAGAATGAGCGGCGGCGGCATCATGGCTGACGAACTGTAGTTGATGATGTGCGAGTTGAGGACCAACGCGTTGGGAATCGTGATGTCGACGTTTTTGATGGTTCTGACCCGTGTCACCAAGAGGGTCTTTTCCATGATGTCCCCGACCGTATCGGCAATCTTGACTCGGTCTCCAATGATGAACGGTCGCATATACGTCAGGACCACCCCTGCGATGATATTGCTGAACGATCCGGCGGCTCCCAACGATACGAGCACACCGAGAAACACCGAGATGCCTCTGAACGCTTCAGACTGTGACCCCGGAATGTACGGAAAGATCGCAACCGCGGCGAAGACCAGGACAAAAAAACGCACGATCGTGTAGGTCGGAGTCGCCCATTCACGATGAAAGCCCTGGAAGGTGATCGCCCCTCGCTCCATTCCTTTGAAGACCATGCGGATGAGCTTGATGACATAGTTGGTGACGATGATGATGATGACAATGGCGATGATGTCCGGCACCGAGGCGATGACCTCTCGACCTATCATCTTGATCGGCTCGATCAGATAGTTCAAAAGTTCGACAGAGAGTTTATGGGTGGCAGGAAAAAATCCAAGAATCGAGGTGACGTAAAGGTAGGTGAGGGTGACGTATGCCGCCAATCGAAGGGCCCGTAACAGCACCAGCAGGCCATCCGAGATTTGGGCGCCGGACAGCATCTCCACACGCTGGATCTTGAACGAGTACGTCGTCGTGTGGCCCCAGGCAGAAACCTTCTCGAGCATACTGGGAAACAGCTCGCGAAATACTTTCAAGAAGCCCAGAAACAAACCTGTGGCGACCATGGCGAGCAGAAGCCCGATGGCCAGATCACCCCAATTGCGCAGCAAGGCCTGGATCTGTTCAAACGGTACGGCCAATGCCTCCATAAACCTCTGCTCAAACAGGCGTGTTTGCGGAAAGAGGTTCAAGACGAAATGGAAGTACCAATACAGCCCAAGACCGGAGAGGACCCCTCGAAGAACTTTGCTGCAGAACACAAGGACATGGCTGAGTTGGTCTGCCGCGCTCAGCTCCAACCCGCGAAGTGACACAGCGCGCAGTTGCGTCTCACTCCATGCCTCGATAGCCTCATAGAGTCTGGGAAAGAAGACCTGAAAGGCCACGGCGAAGAAGATCAATAACGCGGTGGCGACGCCGGCCCACAGCAGATTCCGCAAGGCCATCGGAGACGACGGTTCTCGCGATGATTGGACGGAGGGAGGAGCTCTGAGTGCTTCCCGTATTGTTTCTGTCTGCTCCTCGGCCAAGAGGTGTCGCGGTTTTCCAGCTGCCTTGGCCTCATTGTCGGTCACGACGAACAGCACTTCCTCCGACGTCAACACATAGGCCGTCTGTTCATGGTCTTCGACTCTCAGGCTATCAATGACGGACGGTGCCGCTCGAGCCAGTCGATCCAGGCGCTGCTCGATGGCCGCTGCTCGCGAGGCCGTATCAACATTGGCGAGCCCTGTCTGAAGGGTGAACAAGGTCTCGCCATGGAGACGAACCGGAACAGCCGAACCGGATCCCGATGGTTCAGCAAAGACGGGAACAGCGGTCAGGCAAGCCATGACAAGGCTGAAAACTGCGAGCCTTATCTTGCGAGATGAAGCGGTGTGGGGATTGAGCTTGTTCAATTCTTCAACGTCCGTTCGTAGTTCGTGTTCCTGACAGCAAGATAAATGCGGAGGTTATGATTGTGCCATGCCACCACTTTTTTCGCTAGCGACAATCCAGTTGTGGATGCGTCAGGCTCATCGGCGGTGATTGGTTGCCAAAAAGAAAGGGCAAATGCATAATGCCGGTGGGAGTACGATTGTAGCGTGCTAAGGAGGATTTGTACGTGGAGCCTTTAAGCGTTGATCTTGTGTTGGGCTTAACAGGCTTGATCATCCTGGTCAGCTTGGCGGGCGAGTTGGTCTTCAGGCGGACCGGCATTCCTAGCGTGCTGTTTCTGATGGGATTCGGGGTTCTGCTCGGACCTGTGTTTCATGTGGCTGAACCTACCGCCGTCATGAGTCTGGCTCCCTACTTTGGTACCCTCGCGCTGCTGATCATACTCTTCGATGGCGGGATCAATCTCCATATCATGAAAGTTATCAGCGAGACCCCGATGGCTCTGCTGTATTCCGTGATGGTCTTCAGCCTGACCATTCTCACGATCATGGGTTTTTATATGTGGGTCACCCATGCGTCATGGTTGCATGGGCTGCTCCTTGGTACCATCTTGGGGGGGACTGCGGCTGCCATTATTATCCCTGTGACGTCGCATATGTCTTCGCTCCGGGATTCGACCAAGGTGTTGTTGAGCCTCGATTCGGCCATCTCAGAGGTCTTTGTCGTGGTCATTGCGTTGGCCTTGATGGGCACGATGAAAGATTCGAGCGGAGGGGGACATTTTATTCGTGAGGTCTTTCATGCATTTTGGGATGCGATTATGCTGGCGCTCTTGGCGGGCGCTCTGTGGGCACGGCTGTTGGCCTGGCTCGGAGGACAAGCGTTATCCTACATGCTCACGATGGCGGCCATTTTGGTGCTGTATTATGTGGCGGAGTTGATCGGCGCCAACGGTGCCATCACGATTCTCTTGTTCGGCTTGGTCCTCAGCAATATGGAGTTTCTCGTTGGGCGGATGGCTAAACCAATACGCGCTCTGATCGGGTATGAGCTGGATCAAGCGAAGTTCGTTTTGAGCGAATTCATGAAGCGGATGCACGAAGAGTTATCGTTTTTGGTTCGGACATTCTTTTATGTGTTATTGGGGTTGATTCTGGATTTCTCTTCCTTGACCATCGAGATTGCCTTGATGAGTTTGGGGTTGTTCTGCATTGTCGTGCTCGTTCGGGGCGCTGTTACCGAAGGGCTAGCTCGCGTGAACAACACGTGGACGGCGGGTGAGCGGGTGGTGATTGCCGCGATGTTCCCGCGTGGCGTGGCAACTGCAGTCATGGCCTTTCTTCCGATCTCTGCCGGAATCCCCGGCACGGAATTGTTCCCAATTTATGCGCTCACCGTGATTGTCTTTTGTGTGCTCGGCATGACGCTGGTGTTGACTCTATATCAACGCTGGCATCCTGCCAGTTCTGCTGAATCGATCGCGGAGCCGTCTGCTTCGTGAACACATTCCGAGTCATTTGCCCTTCTGGCAGACGCTCCCTGAGATGTCGCTGATTCAAACCATCACCATTGTGGTCTGCCTCTCCGCGGTGTTCAGCTATCTGAACCATCGATATATCAAGTTGCCGGTGACGATCGGCCTCATGGCCATCGCGCTAGTGATGTCACTTGTCCTTTTGTTGCTCGGGAAGCTTGGCTATGGGATCCAAGCAGAAGCCGAGAGCTTCATCCGGAGTATCGATTTCGACGAAACGCTCCTACATGGCATGCTCAGCTTCCTGCTTTTTGCCGGCGCGCTGCATGTCAATCTGGATGATCTGTTGAAGCAGAAATGGTTTATTGGGACGTTGGCCTGCCTCGGCGTCATGGTGTCGGCTAGTATCGTGGGCGCGCTGACATATCTACTCCTTGGATGGATCGGTCTTTCGATCCCCTTCATCGGGTGCCTGTTGTTCGGCGCCTTGATCTCTCCCACAGATCCCATCGCCGTCTTGGGAATTCTAAAAAACGCGAAGGCCCCGAAACAACTAGAAATCAAGATTACGGGAGAGTCGCTCTTTAATGACGGCGTTGGCGTTGCCGTGTTTCTTGTGCTGCTCGGGGTGGCAGAGACAGGAACGATCACGCCAGGCTCCATCGTCCTGCTGTTCGTCAAAGAAGCCGTGGGCGGGGCGGCAATGGGTCTTGCGCTGGGATACCTGACGTACGTCATGCTGAAGTCGATCGATCAGCATCATGTCGAGATTTTACTGACGCTGGCGTTGGTGATGGGAGGATACGCATTGGCCGATGCGGTACATACCTCAGGTCCGATCGCCGTCGTGGTATCCGGTCTCTTGATCGGCAACCACGGACGTCACCTCGCGATGTCGGAGACCACACGGGAGTATCTAGATACGTTTTGGGAACTGATCGATGAATTGCTCAATGCCGTGCTCTTTGTCTTGATCGGCCTTGAGGTCTTGGCCTTGACCTTCAAGCCCGAATACCTAGAAGCAGGCCTTATCGCGATTCCACTGGTGTTATTGGCCCGCTTTGTCAGCGTCAGCCTTCCTGTTCAAGTGTTTCGGTTGTTCCAAGAGTTTACCGATCGCGCAACATTGATGCTGACATGGGGTGGTTTACGCGGCGGAATCTCCGTGGCGATGGCACTCTCACTTCCGTCGTCTCCGTATCGAGATGTGCTCATTACGATGACGTACGTCGTTGTCGTCTTTTCAATCCTCGTCCAAGGTCTCACGATCGAACGTCTGGTGCGAGCGTTGTCACCGACCTAAGCAAGAACACGCCTGGTGCCGATACTTGGGTGAGATCCCCTGCATTCCGGCATTTCATTTGTTCGATGAATGATTATCCCGTGTCGGTTGGCGAACTCGTAAAGAGCACCATGATATCTCCGCGCTGAAGCGGGCCGGCTTGAGCCAAGTGTAAGTAGGGGTACATGGTGTTGTTGCGATAGAGACGGAGCAAGAGGTCGGGGTGCAGGTCGGCCGGGGATTTCCCGATTTCGTTGGGTCGGACCGTTCGCTCAACCAAAGCAACGTTGCCTCCTGTGGTGAGCAGATCATCGAGGTATTGCACCATGTGTCCTTGATCCACAGCTGCCGCGAGAATATAGCCGCCGAAGGTTGCCGGTGAAAGGATGGCGTCCGCGCCTCCCTGTTTAAAGAGTTTCACATTTTCCTCTTCCTTCGCGCTGACGATGATACGCACCTTTGGATTGAGGTGTCTGGCCGTAAGCAGAATCAGCGCGTTTGCGTCGTCGATGCCCGCGGCAATGATGACGGCCTTGGCTTTATCGATGACGGCGTCGCGCAACACGGATTCTTGCGTGTTGTCGGCCTGAAAGGCCGCAATGCCAAGGGTTCCGGCCAATCGTACCCGCTCTTCCAGTCTGTCGATCACTAGGATCTGCGTGGCACTCGTCCCGCGCGCCAAGAGTTCTTTCGTGGCGGACAGCCCGGTATGGCCGAAGCCACAGACGATGATATGACCGTTGAGATTCGCCTGGAGTTTCGCCATGCGGTATTCCTCCATATATTGCCGGATGATCAACTGATAGGCGGTTCCCAGGAACAAGAACCAGATGCCGAATCGAATCGGTGTGACGACCAGGGCATCCAACAACCGCGCTCGTGTGGACACCGGAACGATGTCTCCGTAGCCGACCGTCGTCACGGTGATCATGGTGAAATACACCACGTCCGCGAAGGATAGCTCGCCGTCAGCATGATCGCGCAAGCCATCGCGATCCACCCAGAGTAGGGTGAACACAAAACAGAAGAGAAAAAACACCAGCAGCAGCCTGGTGCCCAGGATTTTTGCCGGAGACCAGCCATTCGGCGTGACCAGCATGCGGGGACGGTTCGAGTCTGTCTTGTTTCCCCACGCAGATTGGTACTGGGTCATCAAACTAGGTTTGGAATGGGTCTTCATCAGGGAGCGTTCTTTGGGAGAGGGAGAGAATTCATGTGCTGTCGGTGCGGATGCATCTCCGTTGTCCTCAGAACGTGAGTGCCAACGAAAGGGCCATCTTCCTCGCTCCGAGTCTATCTATGGTACCTGACCCCAGTTGTCAATAGTGGACGCCATAAGTCGAAGCCTCACGCCGCCGACTGCTGACGGGCCCACTGCTGGGGAAATGTTACGGACGAGTAATTCCCCAGTCGAGAATGTCGCCGCTGACGGTTATAGCACAGCTCGATGTACTCCGTGATATCTCGCCGGGCCTGTTCCCGCGTGGCATACCGCCGGTGATGCACCAGCTCATTTTTAGCGTTCCCCAGAAACTCTCCATCGGCGCGTTCTCATAGCAGTTGCCCTTCCGACTCATGGACGGGGTCAGACCGAACTGCCGCAATTGCGCTTGATAGTCCTGGGCACAATACTGAACCACGCGGTCGGAGTGATGCATGAGCCCCGGGGCTGGATACTTGGAGTCGATGGCCTTCATGAGCGCACCCCGCACCAAGTCCGTCGTCATCCTGGCGTCCATCGCAGGCCGACCATTTCACAGGTGTAGAGAGCCTTCACGCCAGCCACATACGGCCACCCTTCCACGGTCGGCACATCGATCATAGCGGTGACCCACGCCTCATTTGGTTGTCTGATGGCAAAGGTCTGAGCCAACACGTTTTCCGCTACCGGCAGCGCATGCGTCGAATCCGTGGTCGTCGTGAACCGACGCACCGATATACAGCGCAAGCCCAGTTTCTTCCGCAGCCGCTTGATGCGGCTGATCCCAGCTAGAAAGCCGTCCTCACGCAGTTCGGCGTGCAGCCGGTCTGGGCCATATGTCTGGCAGGTACGCACATGCGCGGTCTGGATCGCCACTGCCAGACTTGGCTGAAGGTTTTCACCATCGCGGTAGCGACTAGTCCCGAAAGCCCAGCGCCGACGGTCGTCCAGAACGTTCCCCATAAGATGGCGGTCCGATAATCAGCGACGCCGCTGCCCACGAGGGTGGCAATAGCTTTGGACACGTCGTTCGCGCCATTGGCGAAAGCAAGAGATAACACCAAGAGAAATGTGAGAAGTGAGAGGTCCATATGTGTCTGCCTACTGTGTCGGATTTGCCTTCATCACTGCTCCGCCGCAAGACGAGCCGGCCCCGGCCGTGCACCCGTAGCAGTGATTACCCATCACAATCCTGCGTGTGCTGAGGCAGGTGGGATCAAAGTCGCGAATATGGCGCGGCATGCCGTCCTTGACCGGCAGCGTAAGCATCTGATTGAAGTACGCAATCGTACAGGGTGCCGTCCCATCCCACGGAAATCATCGATCGGCACATGATGCCTGCTGCAGCTGCAGGGTTGAAGGCAGTGGCCAGGCGTTCCATATAGGCATCGTAATTACCACTCTCCATCAGGAATTCTAGAAATCGGCTGATTGGCATGTTGGTGACGGTATAGAGACGGTTGAACTCGATGTCGTACCGCGTCCGGAGCTCTTTCCGAAATTGGGCTTCGAGTGCTTCTTGCTTCGGCGGGAGAAACGCGCCGACCGGATTGTACACGAGGTTCAGGGCAAGGCCGCTCCCCGATCGCCCGTACCCCAGTTTGTTCAACAGCTTGAGGGCCTCGATGGATTTCTCAAAGATTCCTTCCTCCCGCTGCGCATCGGTCTGTCCGGCACGATAGGCCGGAAGTGAGGCGATGATTTCGACTCGATGGCTGGCCAAGAATTCCGCAAGGTCCGCCTGTGAGGGAAGCAGCAACACGGACAGGTTGCAGCGATCGATCACATGACGATCGAGGGCACGGGCCCGTTCGACCAGCCGGCGAAAGTTCCGGTTGAGCTCCGGTGCCCCGCCCGTGATATCGATGGTGTGTATGTCGGTCTTCGCCAACGCCGCGAGACAGAAATCGGCAATCTCGTCCAACATGATTTCCGTACGATCTGGCCCCGCATCGACGTGACAATATCATTGAACAGTTTCGCATTGAGGAACCGCGGATTTGGCTGTCCGGCCTTCGTGCCATATCGAGCTTGCTTAGCATAGGTCGGGATCGCGATCTCCTCCCAGACCTTGAAACACATCTCAAAATATTCAGGGATCTGGTTCAGGTAGTGCCGAAGCTGATTCGCAGTTGGTGGCCGATAGAAGGTGGAGTACTGCCGACCGTGCGAAACAGCGGTTTGCTGTTGTAGAGGCATTGGCAATACTCTCTTCCCCGAGTGCTCCCTCGGGACTTCGGCATACCCGATCCCACACGGTCTTTTCTTTTCTGCGGCCCCCTACCTTTTCGGTATGGTCAAAAATTCTGAACCCTCTCATAAGTGCCACTCCTAATAGGTGTGCGGAGGTCGGTCAATGCACTCGACTTCATTGGTAGAACATGAAGGAAAGGCCGGTCTGAAACGCCATGAATAATCTTTTGACAATGGATGAGGCCGCGAAGTATTTAGGCATATCCAAATTGACCTTGTACGGATGGGTCTCCGCAAGGAAACTGGGGTACGTTAAAATCGGGCGGCTGGTGAAATTCAAGCAGACTCAGCTGGACGCCTGGATCGATCAGCACACGATCACACCACGGAGAGACAGCCATGGGACTCACTAAGCGGCGTGATAGTTACTATGTGGAATTTCCGGTGATCGAAAGTGCGGACGGAAAATCGTTGGTCCTCGCGAGTGGTGTGCCCGGTGCCCGTTGGAAACGCTGGAAGGTGGGGTGTCTCAATAAGACTGTTGCCAAGGAGATGGAAGCCACCATCAGGACACGACTCCTCCTAGGCCACGAGAAGACCGAACAAGCCAAGCCGATCCTCTTCAAAGAATGGGCGGAGGCTTACCTGGAGCTGGAAACCGTCCGAGGACTTCGTTCCTTCGTGGGACGAGCCTACAGTATCAACACTCACCTCATCCCGTTCTTCGGTCAGAAGATCCTGTCAGAGATCAAGCCTCAGGATGTGGAAGCCTCCGCAATCAACGCACGAAACCCAACGGAATCAAGCCGAGTACACAGACAATCAACCATGACCACATTGCGTTGAAACACTGCCTGAACATGGCGATCAAGCGGGGACTGCTCCAGGCCAACCCCGCGTCCAGAGTCGAGATACCCAACCCCCAGAACGAACGGGATCGGGTGCTCACAGAAGAAGAATGGGGCCGGTTACATCAGGCCGCGAAGCCACACCTCCGCCCGGTGCTCCTGACGGCCTATCAACTCGGCCAACGGTTCGGGGAGATTGTGTCTCTGACGTGGGACCGTGTTGACCTCCGTCGGGGATTCATCACCCTTCGAAGTCAAGACACCAAGACCAAAACCGGGAGGCGTATTCCCATGACCGCAGACGTTCGATCAACTCTCCAACGCTTGGCCAAAATTCGCAGTCTGACCAACAACCACGTGTTCACCTGCAAGGGCCGACCGCTTCAACGTATCAGCCGATCCTTCAGGACCGCGTTGAGCGATGCCGGAATAACTGACTTTAGATTCCATGATCTCCGTCATTGTGCATCGACAAACCTACGACGCGCCGGTGTGGATACAGCAACCGCGATGAAGATTGTTGGTCACAAGTCAGAGAAGATGTGGAAGCGGTACAACTCAATAGAGGAGAGAGACTTGACTGAAGCCGCCTTGAAGGTGCAAAAGTACCTTGACGTTAACACCCTAATAACACCAAGTGACATGGCCGTGGAGGGTCACTCGTCCAAGTAGTTGAAATATTTGAACGCGCCCGTAGCTCAGTCGGATAGAGCATCAGCCTTCTAAGCTGAGGGTCGTTGGTTCGATTCCAACCGGGCGCACCACTTCAAGCTCGCTCGTGGCAGTGCTGTTTCTATTGAGGCGACGGCATACACACCGCAAGGATCTTTTTCCTTCCCTCGGTAGACTCGCTCGATGTCAGCCACCGCGCGTTGCATTCCCTAATAGTTTCCCTGGCCAGGTAGGCATCTCCCGGTAGACATTCCACGGTCGCGTCCCCTATAGTTTGCTCTTCAGATTCATCCTCCAAGGGGCTGGATTGCATGCGTCGGCTGCTTCGTCCACGGGTTCTGATCGGTACGCTGGTAGGTCTCATTGCTTTCTATTCGCTCGTCGGCTTCGTGCTCGTTCCCTATCTGATTACATCGTACGTCGTTCCCACTGCCTCGGAGCAAATCAAGCATCCTATCCTGTTGCGGGATGCCGCCTTCAATCCGTTTGCGCTTTCGCTGCGTCTCAATGGGTTAGAGGTACGAGCGCAAGACCAGACTGCCATGCTGGGGTTTGAGGAGTTGTTCGTCAATCTGCGCGCAACGACGCTGTTCTTGCAAAAAATCGCGTTCGACGAGATCCGTCTCGTCATGCCGTTCGTGGTGGCCAAGGTGAATCGTGAAGGTAAGTTGAATCTGATGTCGTTGGTTCCTCCTTCGGATGAGGCACCCCAGCCTCCTGCTCAACCAACAGGCGAACCGAAGAAGATGATGCCGGTGCAGATCGATCTCTTGGAGATCGGACAAGGCATTATTGAATATCGAGATGATTCAAAGGCGCGGCCGGTGGTGATCGACGTGGTGCCGTTTGAGATCGTGCTGCGCAACTTCAGCACGGTGCAGGCTGAGGGAGGCGAGAGTGCCCATGCGTTCACAGCGGAGATCGGAAAGGGGGAGAAAATCTCATGGGAGGGGACCATCTTTCTGGAACCTGTGGAATCTGATGGTCGGGTGAATCTGTCCGGAATCAAACTCAAGACGTTGTATCAAGCCGTGCACGACTTGTTTCAGTTTGACATTCCACAGGGCACCCTTGGCCTCTCTGCGTCGTACCATTTTGATCTGCGCGGTCAGGCTCCTCAGGCAACGGTCAAGAATGGAAACGTATCGATTCAGAATCTCGCGATCGTGGAACGAGGCGGGCTTGAGCCAGTCGTTAGCATTCCGGCCTTTAATGTGGAAGGGATTCAGCTGGATCTGCAAAAGCAATCCATTGATATCGCGAAGGTGCATTCAGCCAATGCGCGATTCGAGGCCTGGATGGACCCAGGCGGGGCGATAAATTATCAAACGCTCTTTACGCCGGTCGGCGGGAAGGAGGCGCCCCCAACACCCACGACGGCAAAGGCCAAGTCCGAGAAAACACCAAAGCCTTGGACCATTGCTGTCGACGAAATTGCCCTACGAAACTATCGGGCCGCGTTCGAGGATCGGACGCTCTCGAGACCTGGTCATGTCGATGTGTCGGTGATGAACTTCACGGTGAAAGATGTGCAGATTCCCTTCCAAAAGCCATTGCCGGTGGATCTTTCGTTGAAACTGAATGAGACGGGAACGATTGGTGTTCAGGGGAAAGTCACGGTCGAGCCATTGATTGTTGATGCCGCTCTCAAGTTGGAGCACATTGATATTCACCCATTTCAGCCCTATCTCGATCGGTTTCTCAATGCCGACGTGCAGGATGGAGCCATCGATCTCAAGGGGGCACTGCACTTTGCCAAAGAACACCCGAATGAGCCTCTGCTTCGGTTCCAGGGTGATCTCGCGGTCAATCAGTTGGCCGTTGTTGATCGCAAAGAGTTTGACAATGTCGTGACCTGGAAGGGGTTGGCGGTGAACCGCGTAGCGTTGGATGTGGAGCCGACCGTTGTGAAAATCGCCGAAGTGGTCTGGCAAGAACCGTCTATGCAGATGGTGGTGGAAGCCGACGGGCAACTCAATGTGTCTCAACTGGCAGCCTCGCCTCCACCCGGAGATCAGGCGGCTGCTAAAGAACCTGAAGGTAAGAAGTCGCCGACTAAAGCGGCGGAGCCCGTGCCTGTGACGATCGACCAGGTCAAGTTGGTCAAGCTGGCAGCAAGATTTGAAGACCTGTCCATCGAGCCGAACGTCAAGATCAGCCTCACTGAGTTCGGTGGGACCATCAAAGGACTATCATCGAAACAGTTGAAGAAAGCCGATGTCAACTTGTCGGGAAAAGTCGGCAGAGCGGCGCCACTCAAAATCGTCGGGAAGATCAACCCGCTGAGCGAGGATGCCTTTACCGACTTGGTCATTACGCTGGGAGGAATGGATCTGACGCCGGCTGGTCCATACAGCGGAAAATATGTCGGCTATGGGTTGTCAAAGGGGAAATTGTCGCTTGATTTGAAGTACAAGGTCTCACAGAAAGTATTGGAAGCAGAGAATCTCGTGCAAGTCGATCAGCTGACATTCGGTGGAAAGACCAACAGTTCTGATGCGACGTCATTACCGGTGCCGCTGATTGTGGGACTGCTGAAGGATCGTAAGGGCTTGATTGAAGTCGATATGCCGATTCGTGGAGACCTCAACGACCCGGATTTCAAGTACGGCAAGGTCGTGCTTTCGACGTTGCTCAACTTACTGGCAAAAGTCGTGGCCTCGCCATTTTCGCTGATGGGGAAGCTTATTCCGGGCGGGGGGAATGAGGAGGAGCTGCAGTTTATCGAGTTCGAGCCGGGCAGCGCGGCATTGCTTGAGAGCGAAGTGCACAAGCTGGAGGCGCTGGAGAAGGCATTGGATGAGCGGGCCGGGCTAAGGCTCGATATTAAGGGCACGTCCGATTCGACCCTTGACCGAGCAGCACTTCAGAGGATGAAGCTCCGAGCCCAACTGTTTGAGATGAAGGGGATCCCACGTGGCGGGGCATATACCGATCAGGTACAGCTCTCACCAGGAGACGAGCAACGGTTGATTGAAAAGCTGTATGCAAAGTTACCGGCGCCTGACCCAGCGGCCACGCCGGCTGAGTCCACCCAGCCGACCGTGGAGCACATGAAGCAAAAACTGGAAACGGCTATCCAAGTTTCAGGCGCGGAGTTAGACGCATTAGCCCACCAACGTGCGGAGGCGGTTCAGCAACGTCTTTTAGAAAACGGGAAGCTCACCGAAGAACGAATGTCCCTCTTGGATCCAGGGGCTGCCGAACCCGGCCATGAAAAGGTGCGAACGCAATTGGGTCTGTCTGCTGGATCCTGACACTGTTATTGCGCATGCATCTCATGGAATAGGAAGGGAGTAGGTCGGGTGGGATGTCGTCTTGTTGAGAAGGCGATGAGCCAGTGGCGGAGTCGCAGGTATCGAGCCGGCACGAGCAAACGAAGCCAAAAGCTGTCCCGCTATTTGTCTCGATATCGCATTCTTGTCCCATGTAGGAGTGAGAGCTCGATTTCAGAGGCGCTCAGCTCTGAAGGGAATAAGACACCGGAAATCTGGCAGGCGTTGATGCTGGCGCCGTCCATCTTGGCCTTGCTCAAGTCGACCCCTCTCAGGTCGGACTGGCGAAAATAGCAATCGGTGAAATCCAATCCGTCGGCATCGAGCCCGCGAAGGTCGAGTCCGCGAAGGTCAAGCCCGCGAAGGTCGCATTTGTCGCCGGAGGCCTTTTTGACATTAAACTCCTTGATGCAGCCTTCGCGGAGCAACAGATACATGGGGTCTTTTGACATGTGCAGTTTGATTCGTGTTGGGTCGGGTTTGTCCATGGCAAGCCTCCGTGAGAAAGGATTCTCTGAGCCTTTATCGGCAAGCCAGCGTCAAAGCTTAAGCGCCCCTTGCACTCATCCTTTGCGAAACAGTATTGTAGAAAATTCGTTGAGTGATAGCTGATCAATAGTTGATGGCTGGATATTTTCCGAGGTTAAGGAGGGATACCATGGCTGTACGATTGGGAGACGATGCACCGAACTTTACGGCGGAGACGACGGAGGGCACGATCAATTTTCACGAATGGCTGGGAAGCGGGTGGGGGATTCTGTTTTCACACCCCAAGGATTACACCCCTGTGTGTACGACGGAGCTGGGAACCGTGGCCAAAATCTCGCCGGAGTTTAAAAAGCGGGGCGTAAAAGTGATTGCGGTCAGTGTAGATCCGATGGATTCTCACAAAGGCTGGATCAATGATATCAACGAAACGCAAAAGACGACGATGAACTATCCCATCATCGCCGATCCGGATAAGAAGGTTGCGACGTTGTACGATATGATCCATCCCAACGCCATCGACAATATGACGGTGCGATCGGTCTTTATTGTCGGTCCGGACAAAAAGGTCAAACTCACCTTAACGTATCCCGCTTCCTGCGGCCGGAATTTCGATGAGTTGTTGAGAGTGATCGACTCACTTCAACTGACCTCGAAGTACAAGGTCGCCACTCCGGCGAACTGGAAAGATGGTGAAGATTGTATCATTACGCCCGCAGTGGGTGATGCGGAAGCACAACAACTGTTTCCTAAAGGCTTCACGACTGTGAAGCCGTATCTCCGCTATACTCCTCAGCCGAACCGATAGGCTCTTACCGGTGTGCTGAAGAAGGCCAGGCAGAGGAAGACGAACTTCTTCTGCCTGGCTCTTATTTATCTATAAGTTACCTCCTCCAACATTTTTCAGTGCAGACATCAATCTCACAGTTGTCCATCTCCTAATTCTGTCAGACTGTAGAAGCGTCGCGTACCTAACGTGTGCGGTACAAGGATTGCTTCACACCGATCGAGCGTATGCCTTTACGGCGGTGGTTCGTTTGGTTCCTAATGTTTTGGCACGCCGCCAAATGGCTCTGGCCGACTAGGCAGAGGATACTCGGCGCGCTTCTTCCACCGTGTCACAGCCGGGCATCCGACGTAGGCGAGTGAAGGCACGTATGGTGGCAAATGAAAAACAAGTCAGTGACGATGCGGTTTGCACGCAATCTGCGCAGGGTTATGCTGAGGTGCGCAGGTGAAAACCACATCAGTATCGCACCTGACCGCTTTCTGCATTTACATGGACAGGAAGAAATACATATGTATATTTGTTACATGTGGAAGCAAGTAGAGAAAAGTTTCTTGCTATCTTTCGAGCACTTAGGCATACTCTCCACCAACTTCCTGGTTGTATACGTTTTTGGATATCAGTGCAGGTGGGCAGTGGTTTCTCAATACTCACAAGGGAGGGCATCAGTATGAAGGACTATGTTGCGAGGCGGTGGAAGAAGGTTTTAGTTGCTGGAGCCATGGCGGCGCTGGTGGCTGGAATGGGATCCACGCTGCCGAGTGCTTATGCTGGTGGCACAATCAAAGCCGATGATGACAAGTGGATTTCCATCGGCATGGGTATCCGCTCCAGTTTCAACAGCATCGAGGGCGCTGCAGGGGGGCATTACAGCAACGACTTCAAAGTGGACAACGCTCGTATCTACATTAACGGGCAAATTCACAAATATGTGAAGTTCACCTTCAATACAGATTGTTTTAACTGTAACGTTGGTGCAGGGGGTACTCAGTTTGGTGGCAACTCCAATATCGGGTTGCTCGACGCGATCGGGAAATTCGAGATCAGCGAGACGGTCAACCTCTGGGTCGGCCGCACCTTGGTCCCGAGTGAGCGGGGTGAGTTGAACGGGCCGTTCTACCATGCGACCTTCGATGGCTTCCGCACGCCCTTCAACCCGGCAGACCACAGTGGCAACTTCCCCAGCGGTCCCAATGGAGCGGCCGGCGGCCAGGCGGGGCTCTATGGTCGTGACAACGGCGCGGTCTTCTTCGGGAAAGTCCATCCCTTCGGGACCCACTTGTTGTATGTCGCCTCGGTGTTCACGGGCCAGCGCGGGGGATCAAATAACACCGGCAGCCTGTTGTACGCCGGGCGTCTGCAATGGAACCTGTTGAACGATGAAGACAACCCCGGCTACTACACCTCCGGGACCTACTACGGGACGGCGGGCGATATCGTGGCGATTTCGGGCAACGTGATCCATCAAAAAGATGGCGCGGGGTCCCCCACGTTGGGGCGCAGTGATTTCACCGGGGCGATCGTCGATCTCTTGGTGGAAAAGCTGATGCCGAACAACATGGGCGTGTTTACGTTCAATGCGGAGTTCAAGCGGTACTGGGCCAACTACGGGACCGGAGCCTTTGCCGGCGGCGATTGTTTCTGTATGTTCAATGGGCACTCCTGGACCGTGTACGGGTTGTACCTGATTCCTCATGAGGTCGGCATTGGACGGTTTCAGCCCTATCTGCGGTTTGTCAGTATCGATCCGTTGTATAGCGCCATGCGGCAGGAGTGGGAGTATGGCCTGAACTACATCATCTCCGGCCACAATGCGCGTATTTCGGTGTATGGGCGATACGGCGATTTGGAAACCAAGGGGCCATTCAACAACTTTGGGCTGAATGCGATCGGCAACAAGGTCGATTCATTCCACGTCGCCTTGCAGCTGCAGTATTAAGAGTAGCTCAGGTGACATAGAAGGTCCGTGCTTAACCAAGAGCCGGAATCCACCCTGTGGGTTCCGGCTCTTTCTTTTTGTCCGTAGTGAACAGTTCCCTGGTGGCACAGTGGCCTCAGTCTGTGGCTGTTAGTGCGCGAGTAAAAAGATTTAGAGAGTTACACGAGTAGGAGGCCGGCGTCGCGTATCTTTTTCCACGAAGCGGAGGACAGGAAGGAGTTGAGCGTCGATTCCGCGCAAGGAAACCGTTGGCAAGCCTCCCGCATATGCGGATAGGACTGACATGGTTGTTGCGGGGTCGCGTCTCTCATTAAATCCTTCAACCATTGAGCCTCTGGTTCCGGGAGGGTGATGACGTGATCCTTCCGGGCATTGGTCAGAGTAAGCGTTGCTCGCTTTCCGATGCGTTCACAAGTCACGGCTCCACCAAGCCAGACCACACGCCGTTCCAAGTCTGAATGGTCATCGCTCATCCGATTCTTGAACAAGCGTCCGAGCCATGTAGAAGGTACCTGAGGGCGAGGGGCCTCATACTCGAACCACTGACGGACATCGATATCGAGCCCTCGCCGTTCAAGATAGTTCAAGAGTGATCGTCTGAGTCCTTCACCAAGCCAGCTCGGCGTTTCCGTGCGGTCATCGTGATGGAGAAGGTCATTGTCCGCGAAGCCTCGAAATTCAGGCCCGAGAATACGCAACCCATGGGCAGAGGGATTCAGCCCCACTGGGCTGTGGGCCGTGACCGTGAAGCGGTGCCAAAAGGCTGATTGAAGAAGATCTGCTGCAATAAGCTGGCGGACTCGTTCGAGTGAATCGACGGTCTCCTGAATCGTCTCCGATGGACACCCATACATGAGATAGGCGTGGATCAGGATACCGGCATCCTTGAACCCGGCAGCGACCAGTGCGGTCTGATCGACGGTAATGCCTTTCTTCATATTGTCTAACAGTCGGTCTGATGCGGCTTCGAGTCCTGCTGTGACGGCAATGCAGCCAGAGGCGGAGAGAAGGCGGCACAGGTCCGGTGAAAAGGCGGTTTCGAATCGGATATTGCCCCACCAAGTAATAGAAATCTGTCGTTCCAGGAGGGCGAGAGCCAATGCCTTCAGTGCGGCAGGTGGAGCCGCCTCGTCTACAAAGTGAAACCCTGTTCGTCCCGTCTCGGCGACGAGTTGTTCGATCTGCTGGATGAGCCGTTCGGTCGGCGTCATTTCATAGCGACTGATGTAGTTCAGTCCCACATCACAGAACGTGCATTGCTTCCAATAGCAGCCGTGTGCCACGGTCAGTTTATTCCAATGGCCTTCCGACCAGAGACGGTGCATGGGGTTGGTGCTGTCCAGAATGGTCAGGTAGCGATCCAGTGTCAGGCCTCGATAGGTTGGACAGCCGATGTCGTTCATCGTGAAGTCGCCTGACGAGGGATCATCCGCATAGACCACATGATCGTTGTGGCGATACATCGTGCGGCACAGCGATTGGCGAGGGCGCACGCCGGACAGATGTTCAATTAAGGAGAGGAGCGGCCGTTCACCGTTGTCGAGCGTAATAAAGTCGACATAGTCGAACACTCGAGGGTCGGTAACCCGGCGCAATTCCGTGTTCACATAGCCGCCGCCGATGGCCACTGGGAGATCAGGGCGCTGCTGCTTAAGAGTCTTTGCAATGAGAAAGGCCCCATAGAGATTACCTGGAAACGGTATGGAGAGACCGATTAGCGAGGGGTTGACTCGGTTGACGTGTTCCCAGAATACATCTAGCAGCCATTCATCCGTCACACTCGGTGGTTCCGCCAAGGCAGCGGCGATGTGATCAAACGATGAGGCGCTGCGCCCGATCTGCTCGGCATATCGGCTCAAGGCGAAGTGCGGTGTAATGGTGGCTTGCACCAAATCGGTGAGATCTTCGAGGAAGAACGTCGCCCATTGTTTGGCTCTATCCTCCACTGACACAGCGCGCGCGAATGTCTTACGCCCTCGGAATCGTGGGCCCTGAGGTAATACTCTGGGTTGAATCAAGTACGAAGCAAGGTCGGGGAGTTTGCCCTGTAAGAAAGCGACGACCGGTCCGATCATGTCCACGTAGGAGTGTTCGGCCCTCATCATGGCGATGGCTTCTCTGGGAAGGGAGCGTTCCAGGCCGTGCAGTTGCCGGAAGATATGTCGTAGTCCATCGGGACTGAAGAGGCGCAGCACCATCTCGATGCCGAGATCCGCCTGCTCAACAGCAATATTGCGAGACTGAAGAAACCCAGTTAGGTAGGCAGTCGATGGGTAAGGGGTGTTGAGCTGAGTCAAAGGGGGAAGCAACAATAAGACACGGGGAGAAGCCATGGGCTCGACATAGCATAGTGGCAGCCGTGAATGCTATGCCCGGTATTTCTTGGTAAAGCCCCTGCTACTTCTTGATGTCCAGGATACTGCCGAGCAACGCATCTCCTGCTCGTAAGGTTTGGAGGTTTGCTTCAAAGCTCCGTTGAGCCAGGATCTGCTGCACCGCTTCCTCACCAAGATCGACATTCGAGAGCTCGACCATGGTCTGATTGCCATTGGTGTCACGAAGAACCGTTGGGCCGGAGGAGTCATCTTTCTCAACTACAGGGAGGACCCCACCGCTAGGAATTTCGACGAACTCCGTTTTGGATTTCTTGAACCCGTCCGTATTGACGTTGGCGATATTGTGTGCAACGACCTCGATCTGTTTGCCGAAGGCAGCCAGGCCTGAGAATGCGGTGTGTATGGCGGATATCATAGACACCTCCGTTGGATGATCTAGTACGCCTTGTCGCGAATCTTATCGGTTTGTCCAGGAAGAACTTAAGCTACGGAGTGGTCTGCGTATCAACCGCTACCAACCGACTGCATCCCCTACCGTACTCCAGGAATCGTGCCAATCCATACTACAGACGGATCCCCGTTCGACCGATAGATTGGAGAGCTAAAACAATCCAGACTCGCGCATCATGTCTACCTTTAATCCCTCAACTTCTAATTCCCGATCCAAGACCCAAAAATCACGTTTGCTGGTAGGAGAGGAGACGAGCCTTATCCTGGAAGCGGTGCCGGAGGCCATCTTCTTCTTGGATCACGACAATCGCATACTGTTACTGAATCCTGTGGCCCAGCAACTTGTCGGGCAAACACGCGATGTAATTGGGTTGGGGTTTCACGACCTTATTGGATGCTTCATGTCTGGCGAGAGTGAGGTGGCCCAGTGCCCATTCACTCGGATGGTGGACACCGGCGAGCTTGTCGTGATCCCTTCCCACTTTTGGGATCGAGAGGATGGGACTCAGTTTGAGCTCTCGCTCTCGTTCTGGCCCAAAACCCAACAGGGCGTACTAGTCGGTGGCATGGTCGTGGTCCGTGATCTGACCGATACCATGGAGATTCAGAGAGATGTGCAACGCGCCGCACGGCTGGCTGAGGATGCGCCGAATCCTATTGTGGAGTTTGATGCGACGGGTGCCATGCTGTATGCCAACACCGGCATGCTCAATGTAATGGCTCAATGCGGGCTACTCGAAGCCGGGATCGAAGTGATGTTTCCGGCTGTTCTACCGGCCATGTTGCAGGAATGTCTCACGACCAATTCTGCTCTCATGCGGGTTGAACATGTCGTGGCTGATCGGGTTATTGCCTGGTCGCTTTTTCCCCTGGAGGAATTGAAACTCGTTCGTGCCTACGGGCTTGATATCACGTCCGATGTGGCCTTGCGTCGAGCGAAAGAAGCAGCTGAAGAGTCGACGCGGGCAAAGGACATCTTTCTCGCCACCATGAGCCATGAACTTCGGACTCCGATGAATGGGGTACTGGGGTGCGCGCAGCTCCTTAAAGACACATCATTGACTGACCAGCAGCGGGAGCTCATCGAGACAATGCATCGCTCTGCGGATGCGTTACTGACGTTGGTGAACGACATTCTTGATTTTTCAAAAATTGAAGCCGGCAAGATGACGTTGGAAGTGGCCGATGTGAATCTGGGATCACTGATCTGTGACGTGACAACATTAATGGAGGGGTTGGCCTCCCGAAAAGGTCTTACTGTTTCAGTGCAGATCGATCCCGATGTACCAGAGGAGTTCCGAGGGGATCCGATCAGGTTGAGACAGATCCTTTTCAATCTTGTTGGGAATGCGATTAAGTTTACCGAACGAGGACGGGTGACGGTCACTGTCTCCTTGAAACAGGGACGGACTGAGGGATCGGACTCAGTCGTTCTGCAGTGGCGCATTCAGGATACCGGTATTGGGATGACACCTGAACAGCAGGTACGCCTCTTTCGGGCCTATGCACAAGCCGATGCATCGACTACAAGAAAATTTGGTGGAACCGGACTTGGTCTCATGATCTGTCATCAGCTTGTCCAGCTGATGGGCGGTGCCATTACAGTGGAGAGCTCGATTGGCCAGGGCAGTACATTCGCCTACACCACCAATCTTTTGCCCGCGATACATCGGGATGGCTCCACATCTTCTTTGGGAACGGATCAACGCAGTATGGGAGAACAGGTTGGACTTCTGCGAGTACTGGTTGCGGATGATAATGAGATCAATCAAGTGGTGGCCTGTAAATATTTGCAGAAACTCGGTTGTCATGTCGAAATTGCTCGCACGGGCCGTGAAGCGGTGGAAGCGATCACTCGAACCACGTATGACGTCGTGTTGATGGATTGTGAGATGCCGGATATGGACGGCTATGAAGCCACCAGAGAGATTCGTCTTCGCGAGGATGGGACGATGAGCCATCTACCCATCATGGCCCTCACCGGTCATGCCTCCGATGAAGATGCCCAGAAGTGTCACCAAGCTGGGATGGATAAAGTCATAACGAAGCCATTGACGTTGCCAATACTTCGTGCGAGTCTTCGAGAACTGTTACAACAAGCCAACTCCTGATTCCATCAAACATCGAGGAGCGGTTTAGGCTGATTGCTGTCTGAAAGTTTTGATTCATCGGAACTTTCCTAAGCTCTATAGCCGTATATATAGGGGTAGACTCTATCTAGCCACTTCGGTACAGTGGCGTCATGAATCCCACTCCTGCATCCGATCGATTTCTGCTCTATAGCGATTTTAATTGTCCATTCTGTTATGCACTGCATGAACGGCTGCATGAGATGGGTGTGGTTGGCCGGTGCGAATGGCGTGGGGTTCAGCATGCACCACAGTTGCCCCGTCCCATGAAACCATGGGACGGCTCGTTAGGAGCGGAATTGCGGCACGAAGTTGCGATGGTGCAGAGATTGGCACCGGGGTTGCCAATTGCATTGCCGCCTGGGAAGCCCAATACCCTGCCGGCGATTGAACTAGCGGTTGCGCTCTTGCGAAAGGATCTACGGTACGGGATGGACTTTGTTCAGCGAACCTACCGTGCCTTTTGGTGCGACGGTCGAGATATTTCCGATCCGCTTGTGTTGAAGCAGTTGGCGGGAGAATATTTCACTGAAGATATTGTTGATGGGGAGAACCAGCTCGTTGCGCAGAAATGGGAAACAGCTTGGCATGCAACGGGTCAAAATGGAGTTCCCCTCCTCGTGTCTCCGGACGGGGATTTGCTCGTCGGTTGTGTCCCTCAGGAACAGGTTCGACAGTTCTTCACCTAACAGCTTGATGATACGTCAAGAGTCGAGAGGGTGTTCTGTAATTCTCGCCGTTGACTCTCCCCGACATTTGTTGGGCTGTGGTGTCCCTCCGTACCTTCTCCACTTCGGTCTTTCGCTGATCCAATTCCTTGGCATAGCAGGCAACAAAGAGATCAGGCATCCTTTTGAGTGCCCTCAAGTAAGCATCAAGCTGAGAGCCG
The DNA here is from genome assembly GCA_029865345.1 of Nitrospira sp. Lineage (GTDB taxonomy): Bacteria > Nitrospirota > Nitrospiria > Nitrospirales > Nitrospiraceae > Nitrospira_D. The sequence goes on along the minus strand of JAOUHD010000009.1, from coordinate 5,834 downwards.
ACCTGTCTGCGATGGATACTCTGGCCGATCGGTTTCTGAATGATTGGGCTGCCTGCTTGAGTCATGCCATTACAGGCTGGTCACGATGAAGGCAGCTCCGACTCCCAGGGCAAACAACAGTACAAACGATAACAGTCCCACGATATACGTCATTACGCCCTTCAGGTTGAAGGCTCATGTGGGCCAAATGTTACGTAAGGAGATGTGGCATCATCCGTACCAATAGAGATTAACTAAATCTTCCAATGAAATCAGTTTGTTAGCTCGACACACGGAGTGCAAGCGTTTTCACCCGTGAAGGCTGCAGAGAACGAGTGGATCGTCTGATTTTCCATGAGACTGACACAACATTCAGAATATCAACCAGTTATATGTGAGGAACCGTAGTGTAGGGTTTGGAGAACAGCGGTGCTCTTTCCTTGCACAGCGAGATTCCTGCAATGAGCTGAAGGTTACTGGCAATCAGAGGCGATCAGGAAACGTCAGTTCGGCAATCGCAGATTTATCTAGATCACCTTTGCCCAATTCAATCAATCGTCGATATTGGCTCAGTGTTGCCTGTGCGAGTGGTAGCGAGAGGCCGGCCTCTTTGGCCAAGTTGAGCGCGATGGCCGAGTCTTTTGCGGCATGGGCTGCTGAAAAGTAACAGTCGTGTGCACGGAGCTGCATATCTTCTCCGTCTGTTTCCAATACTCGCGAGGCAGCCCCGGTCTGGCTGAACACCTCGCGCAGGAGAGTCAGATCGACTCCCAGTGCCTTCCCCAGTCCTAACCCTTCGGCCAGCGCGGCGGTATTGCTGTTCATCACCATGTTCACGAGCGCTTTGACTGTTGCTGCTTCTCCAGCTGGGCCGATATATCGTACTATCGTACCGAGGCTGTCCAGCACCGGGCGAGCCCGGTTGAACACTTTCTGCTTGCCTCCACACATGAGATACAGAGTGCCCTGCCGAGCTTGGGTGATGCTGCTCGCCATACAGGCTTCAAGGGCTGCACCACCCCGCCGTTCAACTGCCTGTTCGATGTCGATGTGAAGTGCCGGCGTAAGGGTCGCACAGTTGATGAACAGTCGATCTTTCGCGTGAGCCATCAGGCTGGTCGAATCCATTTCCGAATAAATGTCCCGCATTGCCGCGTCGTCCGATACGACGGTGATGACGATATCGGATATTTCCGCAACTCGCGCCGGTGACGTGGCGGCTTCCGAGTCCAGTTCATGTGCCAGCGACTGCGATGCGGTGGCATGACGATCCTGAACTGCTGCGATGTGGTATCCGAGTTCTTTTAGGCGCCTGGCCATATTGGCCCCCATCCGACCTATACCGACGAATCCGATGCGAGCTTTTGTGTCTGCCATGAGAGGGCATCCTTTTCGAAAGGCTACGCGACCAAAGATGGGATCGCTAAAGTTGACGGTCTTCCGTCGGTTCAGAACGAACTTTGGTCCATCGGAGGTTGGTCTTCCCATCGGCCGTGGTAAATCCTCGGTCATGGAAGGCGATGACGCTGACGCGTTGGTGTTGCTTTTGAACAGGTTGGAGTTGTGGGATGCCATCTTTGGTGTGCACGGTCCCTCGGAGCGTATTGACAATCAGCAGATCGGTCGCGGCGGAGGGTTTGATGATCCACACGAAGGCGGCGGAACCTCCGGCATAGGTGCCGGATCCTTCCCATTGGCCGACGAGATCAGAATCAACGGTCTTGAGTTGAAATACCGGTACGCTGGTGGCGTCGCGTCGGAATTTCCAGAGCTCAGCTGGAATGCGCACGGGATTTTGATCGATCGAGAGTCTTGTCCAGGTTGCCTGAACACTGCCGGTAGTCGCGAAGGATTTGGGCATCGCCTTGCGGTAGGTCCCTTTCCATCCAAGGCCCTTGAACGTGTTGGCTCGCTCGAGTGACCACAGACCTGCTTCAGCGTTCAAAATTCCGTCAAACTGCATCATGGATGAGAGTGACCACGTGAGATTGGGTTGAATGATGAGGAGCATGTCGTGCTGAGTCGTCCCCTGTGTGAGATGCGTATGCCAGGTTCCGACCAGGCTCGTCGGATCAAACGACGTCGCTTTTTTGGGTCCGACCTGTGCACCTGACGGGCCAGGAAGCGTTTGTGTGAGCGTGACGGGGGCCGGTGGAGCGACGGTCTCAGTGTGGGTTCCACGGCCAGACATGAAGGGTGGGGCGGAGGGAGGGAGCGTGGCCGTCAAGGATGCGCCGTATCGGGTTGCGGCGGTCCTGCTCAATTGGGTGACCGATTCATCGAGTTGTTTCTGTTGGGTCGAAGAAACGATCACGGTCACAAACGCGTCTCCATGCATGAAGGTCAGCCGGGACAGGGTCGGAGAGGCGTCAATTCGCACCGCTCCATCGCCCAGGCCTGGAATAAGATGGCTGTCACGGCGCAGACGCTCTTTATTGAACCATACCCGCCGGTCCGCACCAGGGGTCTTGTCAAGCTGGACCGTGACGGCATTTCCCGCATTCCGGTGGGCTTTGAAGATACAGGTTGTTGGATCAGCCAGAGTCCCTTCCTGAACTGGTTCTCCAAGCACCCGTTCCACGTCTGCAACTGTCAAAAGAGAACAAGGGGAGGTTTTCGAGCTGAATAGGCTGGATGACTCACTGCACGAAAGAAGCACCGGAGCCAGTCCAAGAAATGTGTACGGTAGTATGCGGGAGAACATCGCAACGTTGCCTTGATGATCCGTGGGCCGTGATTGTACCGTGAATGGGCTGAGGAGTGCCAGTGGGGCTCCGGCCGCAGTACTGTGCTCTGGTGGCCGAAAAACCATCTAATCGAGAGGAAGATGGTAACGAGTTGGACCGATCAGCCGGCCACGAATTTCAACGCTACACCATTGATGCAGTACCGCAGGCCGGTGGGCCTCGGCCCATCTTTAAACACGTGGCCCTGGTGGCCCTCACATCGCGCGCAATGAACTTCCGTTCTGGACATGAAGAATTGGGAATCGGTTCGCGTCTCGATCACGCGTTGATCGATCGGCTGCCAGAAGCTGGGCCAACCGGTACGGCTGTCGAATTTGTGTTCGGATGAGAAGAGCGGCAAGTCACAGCCGGCGCAATAATAGATCCCTGACTCATGGTTGTCATGCAGGGGGTTCACGAATGCTCTCTCTGTATCTTCGTGCCGCAAGACACGATAGGCGGCAGGCGACAGTTGTTTCTTCCATTCCTCATCGGTCTTTGTGATTTTTACAATAGGATCGATTTGAATAGGTGGCATCGAGTTTCCTCCTTCATCGATTATGTGTGTCAGTCGAACAGCATACCAACATCTTACAGGGCTTCCGAAGAGACACAACAACACCCCGTGACAGCACCGTAGAAATGGTACGATTCGGAAATCGGGAATGCAAGGGCGTGCGGCGATGTCTCCGTCTGATGCACGGCTCGTGAGCGTTGGCCCAGAGTTCGTATCAGTCATTCGTGTAAGTTTGGCGAACCAGCTTCCACATTGTCCTAAACGACGGATGCGGCTCTGTCAGTTCCGGGTGAGCGAGGTCGATCTGAATGTCATAGAGAGCGCTCCTCACATTCTTGATCTGAGTGACGGGGTACCAACACTCATACCGTTGTTCCCAGCGGTCGCGATACGCTAATCGCAGAGAGCATCGGCTCATCAGTTTCAAGCGGATCGGCGCCTTGTGGTCAAGGACGATGGGAACTGCGTGGCGTTGATAGCGAGGGCCGTCGGGATGAATACTTTTGACCGCAAAGCTACCTTCCCATCCTGCCAATTGAACGATGCAATCATGGGCTACTCCAGGGCCCATGTTTTCCACCTCAGGCGTCAGCGTGACCACCTCTGCAGCGTTCATAACGGACATGTTGGTGATGCGAAGCGCCGGTTGATGCTGTTGAAACTCATGCCTAATCTTGCCGACGAATTTATACAGTGCGACAGTTCCCGCGCCACTGATGATGAGCACAACGAGGAAGGCGATCAGTAATAACCAGTCCACGGCGGAGCGATCCTCATGAAGCATGTACCTCTCGATCGGAAACGGAGAAACCCTACGTGGAGGAGAGGCGAGTGTCAACTGGACAGTCTACGTGCATCACGGCCGTTACCTGGACGAGCTGCGTTTGGCTCGGATCAAGTCTGAAACGGGAAAACCGAGCTGCTGGGCTTTCCCGACCATGAGCTGGTAGGTCGCTTCGTCGAGGTGTGGATTGCGGGAGAGCATCCAGAGGTAGCGGCGGTCCTGTGTGCCCACAAGAGCCGTCTGGTAATCCGGATCGAGATCGAGGATCCAATAGTTGCCGTCCCTGGAGGGACCGACAAGCCGCGCGAAGAAATTGTCGAACGTGACGGCCAGTTTCGCATTCGTCTTGGTATCCACTATCGTCGCGATGCCGTCGACTTGATCGAGCCCACCGGCATCGGTCACGCATTCGTTATGCACGCCGATCTTGCTATCAGGACGAATCGTATAGATGGCCTTTGAATCGATGCAGTGGCGCTGAAACCACATCGGGAGCCGGGCAATCTCATACCAGGTCCCGGCGTAACGGGCGAGGTCCACCGACGCCACAGTTTGAAGGGGCTGCTTCGACTCTATTCCTGCGCAACCTGCCAGGGTAAGCAAGCATGTGCTCACGAGCATCGAGATACTTGTCTTCATGGTTGACTCCTGTGAACGATTGCGGTGAGCTGCTGGAACATCTGCTCCTTTGTAACCGTCTCTGATCGCGCACTGGCATTGGACTAGCCTGCATTATTCATGAGCGTTTCTACTGCAACCGCCGATACGCCGCTGCGATAAGCGTGGCCGCATGCTTTGCGCGGCCAGCAGGCGGGCTCGTCCCTCGTAACCTCAACATACTGTTTCAAGTATGCCTCGGCTTCTCGGTGCTCCGCACGCCCGTCTCGCCTGGCGTCTTGGCGGTTTCGTTACGACCCGTCATGAATAATGCAGGCTAGGACGAGGGGTCTCGAAACGCCCGGTACCAAAGCCTTTGGCTCCCGCCAGCGTCATGACCACTCATGATCATGACGACGTGTTTTCCGCGGAGGTCTGCTGTGCTTTCTCTGCCACACTTCTAACGCCGCTTGAAGGATGAGTACCGTGTTATAGATCAGATCACGTTCGGTCTCCGTGAGCTGCTTGCCGGCCAGCAGATGCCGTTCGATCGGCGTGGAAGTCGAGACAAATCGAACCAGTAACCGTTGGAATGGTACCTGTTGCTGGTAGTTGATCATGATGTCCTCGTGGGTTGACGGTGTGGTACCAACATTCGCATCTCCCAGTCAGTTTGGCTGTCGATGTTCTGTCGGTGACAGATGCCATTCGGTAGCATACGCGTGTCAATCTAAGCGCATTGCTGTCAAGCCGCTGTAAACCTACGATGGATTTTTCTCTTCGACAGTGATGTCTCCAAACTTCGAAATTTGAATTCGTTTCCCTGGATTCTTGAGGACCTTCGAGATCACCTTGCTCTCTACAAAATGCGCCAACTCCTCGATAGATCCGTGGTTAACTAAAAACTGCTCGTTAAAGACCAGGTGCCAAGACTGCTTCTCGACGCCGCTGTGAAAGATAAACGTCGGCCTGATCTTCTGACTGAACGTTACGCCTATAAATTGCTTTTCTAGGCAGTTCCGTATGGTTTGAATCTTAATCGGATCGATCCCACATTTCTCACTGTCCATGGATTCCTCCATTACTTCTACCGGGTCAGCTGTTAGGATTTTCGATTACTTCCTCTCTCTGTCTGATCGGACCATCCGGTCGGCGCCCAGCCTCCGCTCGCAACCCCTTCTCCAGCGCATCATTGACCAGGAGTTCAAGGTCCGATTCGGTCATGGTGGGG